>DATJNL010000392.1:0-22561 GCA_035508175.1 Myxococcales bacterium | reverse complement strand
ATCGACTGGGAGAACTACCTCAACAACTACCAGCTCACCCACACCGCGCCGTCGGCGGGCCGCGCCTCTTCGGAGGACCTTCCGAGCTACGAGGCGACGCTCACCAAGAAGGCCTCCCTGTCCGATCACCTGCAGTGGCAGCTCAAGCTGTCGGCCTTCACCCCCGACGAGGAGCGGGTGGCCATGCTGGTCATCGGCAACCTCGACGACGACGGCTACTTCAAGTACGAGGGCGAGGAGGGCGACCCCCTCATCAAGGTGGCCATGGACGCGGGGGTTTCCCTCGAGATCGCCAACCGGGTGCTGCACAAGGTGCAGTCGCTCGATCCGGTGGGCGTCGCCGCCCGCGACCTTCAGGAATGCCTGCTCCTGCAGGCGCGCCACCTCGGCGTCGAGGGCGGGCTCGTCGGCACGATCATCAAGCGCTACCTGAAGCAGGTCGAGAGCAAGAACTACCCGGCCATCGCCCGCGACCTCAAGATCTCGCTCGACGAGGTGGTCGCCGCGGTCAAGGTCATCTCGCAGATGGAGCCGAAGCCGGGGCGAGCCTACTCGGGGGACGAGCCGCAGTACATCACGCCCGACATCTACGTCTACAAGGTGGGCGACTCGTACGTCACCGTCTTGAACGACGACGGGCTCTCCAAGCTCCGCATCAGCGGCCTCTACCGCAGCGCGCTCAAGAACGGAACGGCCAACGGCGACGGCGCCAAGGAATACATCCAGGACAAGCTGCGTTCCGCCGTGTGGCTCATCCGCTCGATCCACCAGCGGCAACGGACGATCTTCAAGGTGACCGAGAGCATCGTGAAGTTCCAGCGCGAGTTCCTCGACAAGGGAGTCGCGCACCTGAAGCCCCTGATCCTGCGCGACGTCGCGGAGGACATCGGCATGCACGAGTCGACCGTCTCGCGGGTCACCTCCAACAAGTACGTGCACACGCCGCAGGGCATCTACGAGCTGAAGTACTTCTTCAACTCCTCCATCGGCAGCGTCGGCGGGGGCGAGGACCTCGCGAGCGAGGCCGTGAAGAACCACCTGAAGCAGATCGTGGCCAGCGAGAACCCCAGCGAGCCGTTCTCCGACCAGCGCATCGTGGAGCTGATGCGCGGGCGCGGCGTCGAGATCGCGCGGCGCACGGTGGCGAAGTACCGCGAGGTCCTGGGCATCCTGCCGTCGAGCAAGCGGCGCAAGTACTTCTAGAGGGGAGCCAAGGAGGCCGTCGGGTCGTAGAGGGTCGTCGAGAAGCGAGGCTGGCAGTCGGACCATTCCGCGGGAGAAGGCATGCAGACGAACATCACTTTCCGCAATCTGGACGCCACCGAAGCAATCAAGAGCTACGCGAGGGACAAGGTCGACCGGGTGAACAAGTACCTCGACAAGGCCAGCGAGGCCCACGTGGTGCTGGCCCTGGAGCGTCACCTGCACCACGCGGACATCACGATCCACGCGGGCCCGTTCTTCCTGCGCGGCCGCGAGAAGAGCGAGGACATGTACGCCTCCATCGACCTCGCGATGGACAAGATCGAGCGCCAGCTCAAGCGCTACAAGGAGAAGCTCAAGAGCCACCGCGCCCAGCCGCACCACGGCGACGCGATCGCCGTGCGCGTGCGCCACGACGTCGTCGAGCTCGGCGGGCCCGAGCAGCCCGATGCGAAGCCCCAGGTCATCCGCACCGACGAGTTCAACGTGAAGCCCATGTCGGTGGAGGAGGCCGTGATGCAAATGGACCTCATCCACAACGACTTCCTGGTGTTCCAGAACGCGGCCAGCCAGGAGGTCAACGTGGTCTACCGGCGCAAGGACGGGAACTACGGCCTGATTGAAGCGCGGACCAAGTAGCGGTAGATCGTCGAGGTTGCCGCTTCGCGGGCCGAGGACGTGGCCGAGGGACGACCGCAGTCATGAAGATCAGACAGATCCTCGATCCTTCGGCCATCGTCGCCGACCTGCCCGGCAAGACCAAGCGCGACGTCCTCGAGGCGCTGTGCGAGCCGATCGCGCGGCTCAACCCCGCGCTCCGGCAGGAGCGGCTCCTCGAGACGCTCGTGGAGCGGGAGAACCTGAGCTCCACCGGCCTCGCGGACGGCGTCGCCGTGCCGCACGGCAAGCTGCTCGGCCTGCCCCGGATCGCCGCGAGCTTCGGGCGCAGCATCGAGGGCGTCGAGTTCGATTCGCTCGACGGCAAGCCCGCGCACCTGTTCTTCGCGATCTTCGCCCCGGAGGCCGCGGGCGGTGATCACCTGAGGGTGCTCGCGCGCGTGAGCCGCATCCTCAAGGACGAGGGGTTCCGCAACCGCATCCTCGCCGCCGCGGATGGCGCGGAGATCCACCGGCTCATCTGCGAGGCCGACGATGCGTTCTGAGGGCGGATGCAGTCGCTGAAGATCGGCGCGCTGCTCGAGGACGCGCAGTTCGATCTGCGCATCGAGCTCGTCGCGGGCGCGCCGGGGCTCTCCCGGCGCATCAGCTCCTCGCGCGTGCAGAAGCCCGGCCTCGCCCTCGCCGGCTTCCTCGGGCACCTCCACCGCGAGCGGCTCCAGGTCTTCGGGAACACCGAGATCTCCTTCCTGGCGACCCTGCCCCCCGAGCGCCAGGCCCAGGTGGTGAAGGACCTCTTCTCGGCGGACATCGCCGGCCTCTGCGTGACCAAGAACCTCGACGTGCCCCGGGTTCTCGTGGAGGCCGCCGAGGCCTCCGAGATCCCGCTGTTTCGCACCAAGCACCTTTCCTCCACCTTCATTGCCAACGTCGAGCGCTTCCTCGAGGACGCGCTCACGCAGAGTACCAGCCTGCACGGCGTGCTCGTGGACGTCCTCGGCGTCGGCGTGCTCATCCTCGGCAAGAGCGGGATCGGCAAGAGCGAGTGCGCCCTCGACCTCGTGCTGCGCGGTCACCGGCTGGTCGCGGACGACATCGTGGACGTCAAGCGCAAGGGCGACTCGGTGGTGGGCGCCGGTTCGGCGATCATCAAGCACCACATGGAGATCCGTGGGATCGGCATCATCAACATCAAGGATCTCTTCGGTGTCGCCGCCGTCCGCGATCACAAGAAGATCGAGGTGGTCGTCGAGCTGATGGAGTGGGATCCGGCGGTGGAGTACGACCGCCTCGGCGTCGAGGAACGCAAGTTCACCGTCCTCGACGTGGAGGTGCCGATGCTCGTCGTGCCCGTGCGCCCCGGCCGCAACATGACCACCATCATCGAGGTCGCGGCCCGCAACCAGCTCCTCAAGCTCCAGGGTCATCACTCGGCGCTCGAGTTCCAGGAGAAGCTGAACCGGGCCATCGCCGAGGGGCAGACGCGCCAGGCGGTGGGCGGGGAGGTCGAGTGAGCGGCCCGGAGGGCGGCCTGCAGGTCGCCGTCATCACCGGGGTGTCGGGAGCCGGCAAGTCGACCGCCGTGCGTGCCCTGGAGGACGAGGGGTACTTCTGCATCGACAACCTGCCCGTCCCGTTCCTGCAGCGCCTGGTGGAGTTGCTGGCGCGCAGCGGCGGTGGCATCGACCGCGTCGCGCTCGTCGTGGACGCCCGCGAGGGACGCTTCCTCGAGCAGGCGCCCGAGGTCTTCGCGGAGGCCCGCCGGAGCGGCGTCGATCTCGAGGTCGTCTACCTGGACGCGGCCGACGAGGCGATCCTGCGGCGGTTCAGCGAGACGCGGCGCCGGCACCCGCTGGCCCCCGATCGCCCCGTTCTCGAGGGCGTCGCCGAGGAGCGGACCCTGCTCGCGGGGCTGCGGCGCCTCGCGGACCACGTCATCGACACGAGCCGGCTGAGCGTCCACGAGCTCCGCGACGTGATCCACGCACGCTTCGGCAAGGTGCACGGCGACGGCCTCGTGCTCACGATCCTCTCCTTCGGCTTCCGCTACGGCATCCCGCCGCAGAGCGATCTGGTGCTCGACGTGCGCTTCCTGGCGAACCCCTATTTCGTGGACGAGCTCAAGGGCAAGACCGGCCGCGATCGCCCGGTCGTCGACTACGTGCTGCAGCAACCGGAGGCGGAGCAGTTCCTCGGCCACGCCCTGGCGTTCTGCGGCTTCCTCCTCCCGCACTACCGCAGCGAGGGAAAGAGCTACCTCACGCTGTCGATCGGCTGCACCGGCGGCAAGCACCGCAGCGTGGTCATCACTCACGAGCTGGCGCGCCGCCTGCAGGCCAAGGGCGAGCGCGTGCGCTCGTGGGACCGCGACCTCGACAAGGAGTAGACCGACGTGTCCGAGTCGCGCGTCACCCGGCAGCTCACGGTCAAGAACTCCCACGGCCTGCACGCCCGGACGGCGGCGATGCTGGTCAAGGCGGCGAACCGCTTTCGCGCCGACATCCAGATCGAGAAGGAAGGCAACACGGTGAACGCGAAGAGCATCATGGGCGTCCTGATGCTCGCGGCCGCGCAGGGGACCATCCTGAAGGTGGTGGCCGAAGGGCCGGACGCCGCCGAGGCGATGGAAGTGCTCGCCGCGCTGTTCGAGGCCGGGTTCGATGAAATCTGAGGGAACCGAACCGGCGGGCGGCTCGGTCGTGCTGCGCGGCATCGGTGCATCGCCGGGCGTCGCCATCGGCCCGGCCTTCGTCTTCGAGCGGGGCAAGGTCCGGACGCCGCGCTACCACCTGCCCCCGGAGAAGCTGGACGCCGAGCTGGCGCGCCTGCGGGGCGCTTTTCAGCTCTCGGACCGGCAGCTGGGCGACGTGCGGCTCCGCCTCGAGAAGGACCAGGCGGCGGCGGTGCAGACCGCCTTCGGAGGGGCCCGCGAGCAAGCGCTGATCGTCGAGGCCTACCAGAGCATGCTGCGGGATCCCTACTTCCTGGGGGAAATCGAGGGGCTCGTCCGCAGCGAGCGCGTCAACTCCGAGTGGGCCGTCCGGCGCGTCTTGCGGCGCGTCAAGGGAGCGCTCGGCCAGGGGGACGACTACATCCGGGAGCGGCGCGCCGATCTCGAGTTCCTGGGCGATCGCATCGTCCGCAACCTGCTGGGGCAGGTGGCCGACGTCGTCGAGCCGCCGCCGGATGGCTGCGTGCTCGTCGCGCGCGATCTCTCGCCGGCGGACGCGGCGCTGTTCCTCGTGCCGGGGAAGGTCCTCGGTCTCGTCACCGATCAGGGCGGCCGCACCGGCCACACGGCCCTGGTCGCCCGGGCCCGCGAGATACCGAGCGTCGTCGGAGTCGGCGACGCCACCTCGCGCATCTCCCGGGGCGACACCGTCGCGCTCGACGGGGTGCAGGGCACGGTGGTGCTCCGCCCCTCGGAGGGAGAGCTGCGCACCCTGGAGGAGGGCCGCACGCGGTTCCTCCACCACGAAGCCGAGCTGCTCACGACGCGGGATCTCCCGACGTCCACCCTCGATGGGACCCGCGTCCGGCTGCTCGGTAACATCGAGTTTCGAGACGAGGTGCCGTCGGTCTGGAGCCACGGCGGCGAGGGCATCGGGCTCTACCGCACCGAGTTCCTGTACCTCGACCGCCGCGAGCTACCCACCGAAGACGATCACGTCGCGATCTACCGGGAGCTGCTGGAGCGTTCGGCGCCCCGGCCGGTGACCATCCGCACCTTCGATCTGGGCGCCGACAAGGTGCCTGGCGGGATACGGCGCCGAGAGGTCAACCCGGCGATGGGCCTGCGGGCCATCCGCTTCACCCTTCGCTCGCCGGCGCTGTTCCGCACCCAGCTGCGGGCGTTGCTCCGGGCGTCGAGCCACGGCCAGCTGCGCATCATGTTTCCCATGGTCAGCGGCCTCACCGAGCTCCGGGAGGCGCGATCCCACCTCGAGTTCGCGCGCGCGGAGCTGGCGCGGGAGGGGCGCCCCATGGCCGAGCGGATACCGGTGGGGATCATGATCGAGCTGCCGGCCGCCGCGGCCATTGCCGACCGGCTGGCGCGCGAGTGCGACTTCTTCAGCATCGGCACGAACGACCTGATCCAGTACACGCTGGCCGCCGATCGGGCGAACCCATCGGTGTCGTACCTCTTCCGGCCGATGCACCTGGGCATCCTGCGCATGATCCAGTTCACCGTCCGGGCGGCCCACGACGCCGGCATCCCGGTCGCGATGTGCGGCGAGATGGCGGGGGACCCGTTCTATGCCGAGATGCTCGTGGGCATGGGCCTCGACGAGCTCTCGATGACGGCGAGCTCGATCCCGGCGGTGAAGCGGGTCATCCGTGCCCTGCGCAAGGACGACGCGGCCAAGCTGGTGCAGGAGGCGATGGGCTTCGGCACCGCCGAGGAGATCGAGCGGTTCGTCCGCGCCCGCATGCAGGAGAAGTACGGCGACTTGATGGAAGATCGGTGACGACCCGGTCGCTGATCCTGGCCGGACTGGCCCTGGCCTCGTGTACGGGCAACTCCGGCGCCGATGCCGGCGGCGAGGATGCGGGTCCCTGCTCCGGCTGCGAGATCGCCGGCTGCCAGATCGGAGGCGTCGCCGTCGCCGCCGGTGCGGCCAATCCCCTCTCCAGCTGCCAGGTCTGCGCGCCGCCTGCCAGCCGCACCGGCTGGACCAACGTCCTCGACGGCACCGTGTGCGACGGCGGCGCCGTCTGCGGCGACGGCACCTGCCTCGCCGGCTGCTTCCTCGATGGATTCTTCGGAGCTCCCGAGGCTCTCGATCCGCTGAACGACTGCCTGAGCTGCCAGCCCTCGGCGAGCGTCGCCGAGTGGAGCGCGGTCGCGGACGGCACGCCCTGCGCGACCGACGGCGGCACCTTCTGCGCGGGGGGGCTCTGCCGGCCGCTCTGCAGCGTGGGAGGTGTGACGGTCGCGGACGGTACTTTGGACGGCGGGAATCCCGATGTCTGCTGCAACGTCGCGCTCGATCCCACCGGCTGGACCCCGGGGTTCGCCGCCGGTCTGGCGTGGCCGACGGCCAGCGAACCCTCGGCCCTCGTGGCGGGCGATCTGAACGGCGATGGGGTCCTCGACCTCGCGGTCTGCCATCCGAGCTTCGGATCCGTGGGCATCCTCACGGGCCAAGGCGATGGCGGGTTCGGGGGCGAGCGACTGCTAACGGTCGGGAGCGGCCCGCGGGCGCTGGCGCTGGCGGACTTCGATGGCGATGGCCGACTCGATCTCGCCGTGGTCAACGGCGGTGATGCCACCGTGGACGTGCTCCTCCAGCGGGGTGGCTTCGCCGACGCGGGGGCCCGGCTGGTCCCGCTGGGACTGGGGCCCACCGCGATCGGGGCGGCGGATCTGAATGGCGACGGCAAGGTCGACCTGGTGGTGACCGACCAGGGCCGCCGGGACGCGGGCGAGAACGAAGTCAGCGTGTTCCTGGGGAACGGCGACGGCACGTTCCAGGCCCCCGTGGGCTTCGCGGTGGGGCTCGAGCCGGTCGCCCTGGCGGTGGCCGACCTGGATGGCGACGGGCTGCTCGACGTCGCCACCGCGAACGCCGGCGATTCGACGGTCTCGATCCTGTTCGGTCGTGCCGGGGGCGGCTTCTCCGAGCCTCCCGTCGCGCTGGCGCTCCCCGGGGTTCCGCTCGACCTCCTCGCGGTGGACCTGGACGGCGACGGTTTCCCCGATCTGGCAGCGGCTGCCGAGTCCGCCGACGGCGGCGCGCTCGCGGTCTTCGCGAATCCCGGTCAGGGCGCCTGGTCCGGTTCCCGGCCCACGTGGCTCGCGGCCGGACGCGCCGTCGCCGCGCTGGCGGCAGGGGACTTCGACGGCAACGGACTCGCGGACCTGGCAATTTTGGACCAGGGCGAAGGACGGGTCGCCGTCTTCCTCGATCGCTCGATCGACGGGGGCACGGCCTTCGCGACACCCGCGAGCTACGCCGCAGGTCGGTCGCCGAGTGCGCTCGTTCCGGGCGACTTCAACGGCGATGGGCGGGCCGACCTCGCGATCGCCGACACCGGGGACGGGCGGATCTGGGTCCTGCTCGGCGCCTGCCCGTAGGACCGGTGGCGAGTTCTGGTTCGTGCGTCCGGTTCCCGGTCGGCGTCTCACTCGGCCCTCGCCCTGATCTCGCGCCCTTGCTTGCGGCACGCGCCGTGCTGTCGCGAGGGGCATGCGAACCTGCCTCCGCCGCTGGTCCTGTGCGGCTGCTCCGCGGCACCTGCCGCGCCCATCCCCGCCGTTGCGCCGGCGCTCGGTCCCGCGGCCCCCTCGCTCGGGACCCTCCAGCTCTCGGCACGCGCGCCCTGGACGGATCACGGCATTCAGTTCGCGGGCGGCGGGCGGCCCGTAGGCCTGACCGCCGTGCTGTCCGGCGGCGTGGTGGCGAGCCCGGGGGTCGAGGTCATCCTCTCGGCCTCGTCGCCGGATGGCCACCCGCTGGCGTCACTCGCGATGTCCCAGGTGCCGTTCGCCTTCGTCGCCGACCTGCCGACTTCCCACCTTCCCGACGGCCCGCTGTTTCTGGTCGCCACCGCCCGCGACCGGGCCGGCGACTCGTGGACGAGCGCGACCCTCGCGATCACCATCGACCACGCGCCGAAGGCGACGCCCGCCACGATTACCGGCAACGCGCGCACGGCCGGGATCGTCACCTGCGGACCCTAGTTCGTGAGGATCACGTCGCGGTCCGAGGAAGCGGTGGCTTGCCTCGCGTCCGTCGCCGTCACGGTCAAGCGGTGCTCCCCTGCCGGGTACTCGGTGGCGGGCAGGATCCACGTCGGGGGGGTGCCCGGGTCCTGGCCGCTGTTGAGGACCTGGCCATCCACCGCGAGTGTCGTCGACTGCAGGGGTGCGGCCGAGCTCACGACGATCGCCTCGACCACGATCGCGCCCGCGTCGCGCCGGAAGGTCGCGCCGGGCAGGGGCGCGTAGATCGCGACCGAGAGCGTACCCGCGGGGCCGCCGTCCGCTGGGGCTTCGGTGGGTAGTCCGCCGCAGGCCGTGAGGGCGCCCAGCAGCGCGGGAACGAGGCGCTTCACTCGGGCTCCGTCGTCGCGAGGAACGGGTACTCCTGCTGCCGCGCCAGCTCGCAGACGCGCGCGGCCTTGGCCTCGGCGATCTCGGCCGGGTAGGTGCCCGCGACGCAGACGCCCTGGTTGTGCACCTGGAGCATCAGCCGGACCGCCTCGGCGGAAGAATGGTGGAAGACCTGCTGCAGCACGGAGACGACGAAGTCCTGGGTTGTGTAGTCGTCGTTGTGGAGAAGCACCCGGCGGCGCGGTGGCTCCTCGAGGCGTCGCCGGGTGCGGACCTCCGCTTCGACCGCGCCGGACGTCTGCGGCTTGCGCCGGGGCACCTACGCCCGCTCCGCCTCGGCGCGGAGCGCGCCGATGACCTGGCGGTAGTCGTGCTCGCCGAAGATGGCCGAGCCGGCCACGAAGACGTTGGCGCCGGCCGCGGCGGCGGCGGCGACGTTCTGCGGCTTGATGCCGCCGTCGACCTCGATATCGAAGTCGAGCCTCCGCTCGACGGCCGTCCGACGCAGATCCGCGATCTTCCGCGTCACCTGTGGGATGTAGCTCTGGCCGCCGAAGCCGGGGTTGACGCTCATGAGCAGCACCATCGAGAGATCCTCGAGCACCCACTCCACGGCCGAGAGCGGGGTCGCCGGGTTGAGAGCCACCGACGCGCGCGCGCCGGTCCCCCGAATGTGCTGCAGCGTCCGGTGCAGGTGTGGGCAGGTCTCGGCGTGGACCGTGAGGCTGTCCGCCCCGGCCTTGCGGAAGTCGTCGAGGTACTTTTCCGGTTCGACGATCATGAGGTGGACGTCGAGCGGCAGCCGGGTGGCCTTTCGCACCGCCTCGACGACCACGGGCCCGATGGTGAGGTTCGGCACGAAGCGGCCGTCCATCACGTCCACGTGGATGAGATCCGCGCCGGCCGCCTCGACGGCGCGTACCTCCTCGGCGAGCCTCCCGAAGTCCGCCGACAGGATCGAAGGCGCGATGCGAACCGGGCGCTTCGGAGTCGAGCTCATGGCCCAATGCTAGTCGCTCGGCGCGGCGAGAGCCAAGAGCCGCGGCGGCCGTCACCTTCGGCGCACCCGAAAGGCGACGAAGCCATCGATGCCGTGGCGGTGGGGCCAGGTGGCGAGCAACCCAGCGGATGTCACGAGGCCGTCCTCGGTGCGCGCCCATCCCGGCTCGGGCGGTGCGACCCCGAGATCCGGGCGCTCTCGCAGCAGGTCCGCGAGGTGCGCCTCGCCCTCCTCGGGCTCGGTGCTGCAGACGGCATAGGTGAGCACGCCGCCCGGGGCGAGGGTCTCGAGCGCCGCCTGGAGGATCTGCCGCTGCAGCGCCGCGAGGCGCACGACGTCGGCCTCCGTCCGCCGGTAGCGGACCTCGGGGTGGCGGCGCAGCGTGCCGAGGCCGCTGCACGGGGCGTCGACCAGGACGTGGCGCAGCGAAGCCCCGCGGAAGGGCAATGGCACCCGCGCGTCCGCGGTCACGCAGCGGACCTCGGTATCGCCGAGCCGCCGGGCCTCCTCCTCGACGCGGCCCAGCTTGCGGCGGGAGACGTCGAGCGCGATGACGGCGGTCGCGCCCAGCTCGGCCAGCTGGCAGGCCTTCCCGCCCGGCGCTGCGCAGACGTCGAGGACCGTCGCGCCGGGGGCCGCGGCCCAGAGTCCCACGAGCTGCGCGGCCTCGTCCTGGACCTGGAACGACCCCTCGGCATGGCCGGGCAGCGAGGAGGGCGGCCCGGCGCCCTCGACGAGCAGCGCCGCGGCGGCCCAACGCCCCGGGACGACCCGCGGGCCCCGCGCGGGGTCCGGGCCGCGGCCCTCGCGCTCCGAGGTCTCGCGGAGCCTCTCGGTCAAGGCTTCGGGGCTGGAGCGCCGGACGTTGACCCGCAGCGTGAGCGGCGCCGGGCGGTTGTTCGCTTCGCAGAGCGCCCGGGCCTCCTCGAGGCCGAGCCGGTCGGCCCAGCGGCGCACCAGCCACAGCGGGTGCGACTGCTCGACCGACAGCCGGTCCAGCGGGTCGGCGGGCAGCGGCGCAGCGGGCCCGCGCTGGATCCGCCGCAGGATCGCGTTCACGAAGCCCGCGGCACGCCCGATGCCGGCCGCCTTCACGAGCTCGACGGACTCGTGCACGGCCGCGTGTGCCGGCACGCGCGTGTGGCGCAGCTGGTACACCGCGAGCCGCAACGCGAGCAGGACGGGGAGCTCCAGCTTCTCCAGCGGCCGGTCCGCGGCGGCGGCGATGGCGTGGTCGAGCGCGAGCTGGAAGCGCAGCGTGCCCAGCACCAGCTCGCTGGCGAGGGCCGCGTCGCGCGGGTCGAGCCCGGGGCGCTCCGCCAGCGCGGCTTGCAGGCTGACTCCCGCGTACGCTTGATCGCGCTCGACGCGGAGCAGCGCCTCGGCCGCGGCGGCGCGCGCGCCGCTCACCCGGGGTGAGGCCATCGCTCAGGGAGCCAGCCGGAAGACGGTGGGCGTGCCGTTCAGCTCGACGAGGCCCACGACCAGCCCGCCGTCCGTCGCCTCGCCGGCCGGCGCCGCCACGGCACCCGCATCGGCGGGAAAGAAGGGCGAAGGAACGGCACCCGCGGGCAGGGAGTTGGCGAGCATGCCCTCGAGCGGCGCCGGCTGGAAGACCGCCAGCGGCAGACCGCGCCAGGGCAGCAGGGCGGTCGGCCCGACCGCGGTTCCGCCGACCGGCTGGACGGCCTGCAAGCCTTGCTGGGCGACCGAGCCGACGTAGGCCCACCAGAGCTGCTGGCCCTCGGTCCAGCTGACCGCCAGGTAAGGTGTCCCGTTGGTCGAGTCCACGAACGCACCCAGGGAGGGGTTGGCCGCGTTGGCGCCGGCCAGCGGCGCGGCATACGCCACGCTGCCTGCCACCGGATCGGCGACGGCCACGTGAACGCCGGCGCCGGTCCAGGCGAGGCACAGGCCCGGCGAGATCCCGTCGATCTCGCAGTCCACGGCGGCGAGCGCGGTCAGCCCGGCGAACAGGCCCGCGTCGGCCGCGAGCTGGACGGGCTGCCAGGCGGGCGCCGTCGCCAGCTCGAGGGCCGGTGGGTTGCCGGCCGAGAACAGGACCTCTCCGCGGGCGGTCAGCGCGAGTCCTGCCCCGGCGTCGAAGGCGGCGACCGCGGTCCACCCCTGAGCGCCGGCCACCGAGACGTGGGCCGTGTCCTGCCGGTCGAGCCACACGGCCAGAGCGCCTCCATCCTCGAGGTCGGACACGGCGAGAGAATCCGGCTGCGCACCGGCACCCAGACCGGACAAGCAGCCACCGGCGTCGCCGACGCCGCCCGAGAACACGCCCCCGTCGGCGGTGGACCAGACGAGGGCCTGGCCCTGGGAGAAGGGCACGACCCGCGCCACGTTGGTAGTCGAGCCGATGCAGCCAGTTGCCTCACCGCCGAGCGACGTCACGCCGCCCACGCCGGTCCAGCCGGGCATCACCTGCTCGATCTCGTTGGCGTCGAACACGGCCCGCGGCAACCACGGCACGGGGCCGAGGTTCGTGAGGCGGTCGGCGACCACCGGCAGGCGCTTGATGGAGAGCGGGTCGAAAGTGCTCTCGTCCGGTTCGTCCGGAGAGAGGGCCAGGGTGCAGACGAAATCGTACGGGCGCCCGGGCAGCATCGGCTGGACGAAGGGAACCCCCACATCGGCGACCTGTGCGTGCGCCGCGAACGAGCCGCTCAGCGGCGGGAAGGCGGCCGTCGAGAGCGTCTGCGTGAGCGTCGCGATCGCGGCGCCGCTCGCCGCCGCGCCGCGCCCGGGTCCGCCGAAGATGAGGTTCCCGACGATCCGACCGCCGCCGTCGAGCGCGACCGGGGCCAGGGTGAGCGGCCCCACGGGCGGCGTACCCGAAGCCGCAGCCACGGTGATCTCCGCTGCGGCGGATTCGGTCGCGCTCGAGGCCACCAGGACGTGGTTGCCCACGGGCACCGCCAGCGCGAACCGTCCCCCGTCCGCGGTGTTCGTCGAGTAGCCTTCGAAGGCGCCGTCGCCTCCGTCGGGCAGCCACGCAAAGATGGCCACGGTCAGCGGGTCGGTGCCGCCGACGACGGTTCCCTGCACCACGCCCGCGGCGGCCACGGGAATCGTGCCGAGGTCGACCGCGTCTCCGGTCCCGTTCAGATCGGGCACGACCACGTCCGGCCGCACGCCGATGTAGGGTTCGTCGGCCGGGGAGGCGCCGGGTATCGTGTAGACCAGCGTGTAGGTTCCGTCCGGCAGATCGAGGAACGTGAAGCGGCCCGTCGCGTCGAGCGGCACCGAGAGGCCGCTCCAGGCGAGCTTGATCGTTCCACCGTCGAAGGTCTGTCCCGCCGCGGGCGCCTGCAGCGCGAGGGTGCCGGTGATGGTCCCTGCCGGCAGCTTCGCGACCGGGTTGTCGAACGAGTAAATGCAGCCCGAGAGGGCGACGAGCAACCAGCCGGAGCGAGGGCTCGTCAGGCGCCGGCGCACGCGCTCACTGTCCTGCCCCCATGCTGCCGTGAATCGTCGGCGTCGCGAGATAGCCCCACAGCTCGAGGCCGAGCGCGAGGGCGGCCGTGACGCCGCCCGCGACGAAGGCGACGTTCGCGGGGGTCTGCGCCGACACCGTCTGGCTCTGGTAGTAGCTCGCGCCGTACAGCTTCACCGAGGGGTCGCCCGTTCCATAGATCGCGCCCTGGTAGCTGTCGTACGCCGAGTTGGCTTGAAGCCCGAAGTAGGTCGCCGAGGCGAAGGCCGCCGCGGACAACCCCAGGCAGATCCAGCCGATGGTCTTCACGGCGTTGTGGCTCTCGACCGCCGCGATCGGCGCGATGGAGACCAGCTCGATCTCGTTGAAGATCGTCTGCCCCGGGACCGCTTCGACCGTGGCCTCGTAGCTGACGTAGCCGTCGGCCTCGACGAGGACCTTGTGCGTCCCCTCGCCCAGGGTGATCGGCGCGGCCAGGGGCGTGACCCCGACCTTCGTCCCGTCGACGAGCACCCTGGCGCCGGTCGGCTCGATGGCGAGCTTCAGCTTGCCGGTCGTGTCCAGGGCCTTGCCGGTCAGCAGGCGGTGCGTGAGGTCGCGCGCGGCGAGAACGAGGTCGGCTTGATCGGTCACGGTCTTGCTCTCGCGGTCGAGCACCTTCGCGTGCGCGGTGTCGACGAGCTCGAGCTGCAGCACGTAAGAGGAGCCCACCAGGCCCAGCGACCCCGAGATGACCTGCTTGGCGCCGAGCGCGCCGCCGATCTCGGCGAGGCAGCTCTCGTCGCCGCAGCCGAGCATCTGCTTCTGTCTTTCGAGCCCCAGCATCGCGCCGATCTCGGCCTGCGACATCGCGGTGATGCCGGGGATCTTGCCGGCCTCCTCGGCGATCACGCCCGTGAGGGTGTGGGCCAGATCGGCGGGTGCGCCGAGCGGCTTCAGGTCGAGCACCGCGAGTCGCTGTCCCCCCGGCGCCGCCAGCGCCAGCCAGAGGCTCATCGTCAGAGTTCCCATCCCCGCTCCTGCTCAGGCCAGCTTGGTTTTCCCCAGCGTCAGAATCCTAGCAAACTCGGCGGCCTCGACGGGAGAGACGGAGAGGCGCCCCTGACGGACGAGCACCATCTTCGCGAGCGCGGGGTCCGACTTGATCGCCGCGAGCGAGACCGGCTCCGCCAGCGCCTGCACCGGCTCGACGTCCACGGCCGACCAGTCCTCTCCCGGCGCCGTCGGATCGGGGTAGGCGGCGCGGGAGACACGGGCCACGCCCACGACCTGCTTGCCCTCGCCCGAGTGGTAGAAGAGGCACAGGTCGCCGGCCTGCATCGCCCGCAGGTGGTTGCGCGCCGCGAAATTGCGCACGCCGTCCCAGCGGGTCTTGCCCTCCTTCTGGAGCCGTTCGAAGGAATACGTCGAGGGCTCGCTCTTGAGCAGCCAGTGCTTCAGAAGAGCTCCTGCTGCACCGGTTCGAGGCCGAGCGCGACGCGCACGGGCCCGAAGGTGCGGCGGTGGATCTCGCACGCCCCGAGCTTCATGAGCGCGGCCAGGTGCTCCGGGGTGGGGTAGCCCTTGTGCGCCGAGAGCCCGTAGCCGGGGTAACGGCCGTCCAGTTCGCGCATGAGCGAGTCGCGGTGCGTCTTCGCGATCACCGAGGCCGCCGCGATCGAGAGCGAGAGCTCGTCGCCGTGGATCATGGGCCGCTGCGGCATGTCGACGCCGGGCACCCGCCGCGCGTCGACGAGCAGCACGTCGGGGCGCACCGCCAGGCCCTCGACCGCGCGCCGCATCGCGAGGAGCCCCGCGTGATAGATGTTCAGCTTGTCGATCTCCTGGACCGTGGCCAGGCCCACCGCCCAGGCCACCGCGCCGGCCTTGATCTCCGCCGCCAGCCGCTCGCGCGTCTCGGGGTCGACCTTCTTGCTGTCGTCGAGCTCGCGCGGCCGCATGTCTTCCGGGAGGATCGCGGCGGCGGCGACGACCGGGCCTGCGAGGGGCGCCATCCCCGCCTCGTCGACGCCGGCGATCACCGCGAGGCCCTCGGCCCGCGCGGCTCGCTCCGGCGCCAGCATGCGATGCAGGCGCTGGGTCTCGGCCCGCTCCTTCCGGCGGCGATCCTCGATCAGCCGCCGCAGCTCGGCCGCGCCGGCGCGTGGGTCGTGTTCCAGCGCCTCGAGCGCCCCGGGCGGCAGCCGCTTCCCGTCGCGAAGGCGCTCGCGCAGCGCGGCGAGCGTCGGCCTCTTGTCCTCTCCCATCGGCGCGCCAACTTATAGGACGGGGGGGTGACGCTCAAGTACAGTGGCCTCGTGCGCCGCATCGAGGTGACGGGTCCCACGCGGGAAGGCGCGCTGGCGCGGGCCGCGGTGCACCGCTACCTCGTCCGGCTCCGCCTCGATCGCGTCGCCGTGTCGATCGTCCTGTGCTCCGACGCGGCCATCCGCAGGCTCAACGCCCGGCACCGCGGCGTCGACGCGGCGACCGACGTGCTCAGCTTTCCCGCCGCCTCCGTCCCCGGCGGGCTGCGCCAGCTCGGCGATCTCGTCGTCTCCCTCCCCACCACGCGCCGCCGCGCCCGCGAGCTCGGCGTGTCGTTCGAGGCCGAGCTGCGGCTCTACCTCGCGCACGGCCTCTTGCACCTGCTCGGCCACGACCACGCGAAGCCGCGGGATGCGAGCCGCATGGCGGCGGCCGAGCGGACGTTGCTCGCCGCCCCGGGTCTCGTGACGCGGAGCCTCGGCGCGACGCGGCCGTCCCGCTCGCGCCGGCGCTAGAATACGACGCACTCCCAAACGTCCATGCGTACCGAGAAGGAGAACCCCGACCGTGCCCCTGCTTCGAAACGCCGCCACCGTGCTTCTTGGCCTCTTCGCCTCGCTGGCCGCTCGAAGTGCCGAGCCCGCGAGCGCCTATCCCAGAACGTTCACGGACCATGACCAGGTCTGCATCCAGCGGCTCGACTCGCGGCTCTGCGTGGTGCAGTCGTGCCGGCCTTCCGCTTCGGGCTGGGACGCCGCCGGTCCCGGGGCGATCGTCGGTGCCGCGCGCGACGCGCCCAACCCGCCCGACTGCGTCGTGGGCGCGAGGAGCCACGACGAGGCCGCCGGCTCCGGCGCCACCGTCAAGAACGGACGGGCCGTCGCGCCTGCCGGGGAGTCGGAGGAGGCCGGCGTCGACAGTCCCATCAGATCAGACGTGCCGGCCGCCCTGAACCTATCTCCTCCCTATGGCCCGGGACGGGAGACGCTCCACCAGGCGATCGTCACCCTCACGCGGAACCAGAACCGCCAGGGCTGGTCGACCGCCTTCAAGATCGTCGCGCTCGGCGGCTGGATCTCCACCGCGGTCCTCCTGATCGACACCGCGGCCTCGGGCGGGAACGGCAGCGCGCAGGAGGCAGCGGGACTCTCCGCGCTCGGTTCGGCGGTCGCGGCCGCCGTCTTCACCGGGGTCGCCGTCGCTCTCGACAACCACTCGCTCCGCGACGCCGAAGGCGCGTCGCCGGGGAGCGCCCCGTAGCCCATCGGGGCGGGAGCGCAGGAATCCGGCCCACGGCCCCGGCGCTGCCTTGGCTCCCTCGCCGCAGCGTCGGCACCTTCAAGGCGGATGACCTCGTTTCATCGCGCCGTCGAGGCAGCCTGGCGCTGGGCCCAGCGGTACTGGGCGCTGCGGACGCTCGAGGCGGGGGCCGCCTCCACGCTCGTCGACGTGGCCGTGCTCATCTCCCTCGTTCGCCTGGCCCACCTCGACCCCGTGCCGGCCGCGGCGAGCGGCGTGGCGGCGGGCGCCACCGTCAACTTCATCTTGAGCCGGAGGTACGCCTTCCGGGACAGCCGCGGCAAGCTCTCGACCGAGCTCTGGCGCTACGTGCTCGGCATGGCGGTGGCGATCGCGATCCACGCGAGCCTCGTCTACGCCCTCGCCGACCGCCTGCACGTCTACTACGTGGCCGCGAAGCTCATCGCCGACGTGCTGGTCTTCGGCCTCGGCAACCTCTTCCTGCTGCGCGTGATCGTCTTCCCTCGCTTTCACCGCCGGGCCGCGTAGGCCTTCCGGCGCGGGCTCGCTCCGTCGTAGGATGGCCGGGCTCCGCGGGAGGTGGACGTGCGGCTGGCGGCACTGCGGCAAGGAAACCGAGCGCTCGCTCTCTGGGCGCTGTCGGTCGCCTCCTGCACCGCGGCGGTGCCGGCGCCCGTCTCCACGGCGCGATCCGGCTCGACCGTCGGGGTCGCCGAGAGCTTCATGGCCGACTTCCGCGCGCTGGCGGCGGCCGGCAAGCTCGACGCGCTGAAGCCGATCCTGATGCAGGCGGTGGGCGACGGCAGCGCCGCCGACCTCTTCGCCGCGCTCGCCGTGGTGGTGCAGGCGGGCCGGGCGCCGGACGTGGTCCAGGGCCTCTCCGCGTTGCTCGCGACCGACGGCTCGGGCGCCCTCGCCGCGACCCTGGCGGCGGACGGCCCGCTGCACCTCGTGCTCGCCGATCCGGATCTCCCCGACGCCGCCGACGCGGCGGCCGCCATCTCGCGCACCGGCGCGCTGCACGCCGGCGTGTGGCCGGTCGCGCTGCGGCTCATCCAGTCGCCGCTCGTCGGCGCCTCGGCGAGGAATGCGGCGGACGCGCTCGACCAGGGCGGTCCGCTCGCGGCCAGCTACCTGGCGGACGTGCTGGCCCTCGGGGAGACGGCCCCGGGCGGCCAGCCGGAGAAGCTCTTCACGGGCGCGGCGCAGCTCGCGGTGGAGCTCGAGGCCGAGGGACAGGTGCAGCCCTTGCTCGCCCCCTTTCTGCAGGCGCTCGGCGATCCCGCGATGGCCGGGACGCTCCCGCTCGCCGCGGCGGCCCTCGACGACCTGGCCCAGAGCCCGGCCGACCTCGCGAGCTGGGATGCGGCCCTCGACGCGCTGTCGACCCTGCCGCCGCTGCTCGATTCGACCACCGTGCAGGCGATGCAGCAGCTCGACGCGGCCGGCCTCGACGGCACGTTGCTGCTCCCCGATCCCAGCGGCGCGCTCCGCGGGCTCAACGCGCTCGACACGCTCGCCGCCATCGTGGGGCCGGGAGGCGCGACGTTCCAGGCCGCGCTGGCCGCGCAGCGCACCGTGGCCACGAGCCGCATGGACCAGCTCGGCCCGCTGCTCGCGCCGCAGCTCTCCTACCCGTACCGCAACGGCCAGCCGGTCACCGACGGCTCGCTCCCCGGCGCGCAGAAGGGCTTCACGCAGATCGCCCAGCTCATCTACGACGGCATCCCGGCCGCCACCGACACCAGCTCGCTCACGAACCTCCTGAATGGCGTGCCCGGCGCCTACGACCTGCTCTCGACGGTGATGGGCTGCGGCACGATCGATCCGAACGATCCGGTGACGTCGGTCCCCAGCTACACCGAGAGCATCGCCTACCAGGCCTTCGAGGACATCATGAGCCAGCCGGACGAGCTGACCGCCACGGAGCGCGCCACCTTCCTCGCGTGCTTCCTCGGGCGCTTCAACAACCTCTCCGGCTTCCTGCAGAACTCGCTCGTCTCGGGCGCGCTGGGGCTCTTCGGCGTGGACGTGAACCAGATCCTGAACCCGGCGGTCGAAAAGATCTTGAACGATGACCTCGACGGCCTCTACGCGCTCGCGGCGGGCTTCGATCCCGACTTCGACATGAGCCAGTCGGGGTCGGCCGCGCTGGGATCGCACACGCGTGACGGGCCGCTGCGGCTCTTGTACCCGTTCCTGAACCAGCTCTACCTGACGCCCGAGCCGGATCCGGTGCTGCGCAACGGCGTGCGCTGGTTCATCGCCTTCGCCGGCGCGCTCGACGCGCAGGCGTACGTCGACCCGCAGGGCAACTCGTGGACGCCACCGCCGGGGCAGATCCTCGAGGGGGTGTTGCCGCTCGCGCAGGCGCTCTTCGACCAGCCGACGCCCCAGGGAGCCGCCGCCGCGCCGCTGCTCTCGCTCGTCTGGAGCCTGCAGGCGCGCCCCCTGGAGGGGTCCACCGTGGGCGACGTGGCGGGGGCGGTGCTGGCAGAGGCGCTCGCGCGGCACGACGACCCCACCGCGCCGCCGCTCTTCGGTCCCCTGCTGGCCGTCGCGGCCGGGCACGTCGCCGAGATCCAGGCCCTCGCGCAGTCGCTCTGGATCCAGGGCGCCTTCGCGCTCGACGGCTCCGCGGGCACGCCGCTGCCGCTCCTCGATCGACTGGTGGCGGGGTCCGCGCAGTACGCGGGCCTCGCGAACCTGCTCGGCGGTCCCACGCCGCTCGCGGGCTCGGTGACGGAGCTGCAGGCGCTCGCGGGCACGCCCCTCGATCGGTCGCTGCACGCGCTGGGACAGATGCTCGCGGCGGATCCGAACGGCCAGGTGATCTCGCTCCTGCAGCGCGCGCTGGCGGAGGGCTCGGGCACCGCGCTCTCGCACGCCGGCGCCGCGTTCCTGCGCATCCCGGGCGGCCTGACCTTCGCGGGCTCCGCCATCTCGAGCAACCTGCTGCCCGTGTCGGCCGATCTGCTGGAGACCTTCGACGCGGAAGGCTACGTGCCCGGCCTGTCGGGGCTGGGCGACGCCATCGTGCAGGCGGGCGCGGCCGAGGAGGCGCTCGCGCTCGTGCAGCTCTCGCTGAGCGGAGCCTCGCCCTGAGGGTCCGCAGAAGCTCTCTCGTCGCGCTGGCAGCCTGCCTCGCGTCGGCGCCCGCCGCCGCCAATCCGCTCGACGTCTATGGCGCGGGGCCCGAGGGCCAGGCCGCCGCGGGCGCGCGCACCGCGCTCGATCGGTCCGGAGCGGCCGCCTACTACGATCCCGCGCAGCTCGCGTTCGCGACCCGCGCGCGGCTCGACATCGGCTTTGGCTACTACGCATCGAGCCTCGCGTACGACGGCGAGGACGGCGGCAGCGATCCCTTCGCCGCCGGCACCGTGTCGCTCGTCCTGCCCTTCGCCGGCAAGCTGCGCGGCCTCGCCTTCGGCCTGTACGGCCTCTTTCCCGCGGACGACCTCGGCCGCGTGATCACGCGCGACCCCGGCACGCCGCAGTTCCTCGAGTACGACGGCCTGCACCGCTTCGCGCTCTACGCGGCCGTCGCCTACCACCTGGGTCCCGTCGCCGCCGGGGTGGGCATGCAGCTCCTCGATTCGGCGCAGGGCTCGCTCGCGCTCACCGAGGACCTGGCCTCCGCGTCCATCCCGCAGCGGACCTTGCAGCTGGATCTCCTGCCGCGCGCGGCCTTCGACGCCGGCCTCGCGTGGAACGCCGCCTCGTGGCTCCGCTTCGGCGGCAGCTACCGCGGGGCCGCGCAGGTGGGGCTCTCCTTGCCCGCCGACGTGAACCTCGGCCCGCTTGCCTTCGACCTGCAGCTTCAAGCGCTGTCGTTCTACCGCCCGCCCACCTGGACGCTCGGCGCCGCCTACGTGGGCACCGGCTTCTCGATCGACGTCGACGCCTC
This sequence comes from Myxococcales bacterium, assembly GCA_035508175.1. GTDB lineage: Bacteria > Myxococcota > Myxococcia > Myxococcales > JAKAPL01 > DATJNL01. Next base: position 1,824 of record DATJNL010000392.1, on the reverse strand, counting down.
GTGGCTCCAGTGGTCGCAGGCGCCCGACCCCGCGCTGCAGGCCACCTTCACGCCGAGCACGCCGATCCTCCCGAACCTCTCGAGCGGTCCCAGCGGCGTGAAGCTCGTGGACGAGCCGGTCGTGCGCGTGGGCGCCGAGGTCCACCTCGGCGGCCCGTTCTCGCTGCTCGCGGGCTACGCGTACGCCCCGAACCCCGTGCCCGACCAGACCGGCCCCACGAACCTGCTCGACTGCGACCGGCACGAGGTGGCCGCGGGGTTGCTCTGGAAGTTCGGCGACCTCATCGGCTTCTCGACCGGCCCGGACGGCCTGCTGCTCGGCGGGCAGTACCACGCGCTGGTGCAGCGGCAGGCGCTCAAGACCGACCCGCTCGATCTGTACGGCGACGCGTCGTACGGCGGCTCGCTGTGGCAGCTGTCGCTCACGCTCACGCTGCGCTTCGGGGGCGGCGCATGAGAAGGCTCGCCGCGCTCCTGTTCCTCGTCGCCTGCGGGACGCCCCCCGCGCCCCTCTCGTACCCGACGGACGAGGCCATCGGCCCCTTCGCGCTCGACCCGAGCTCGCCGGTCATCGCGCGCTCGACGAACCCGTCCGACCCGGACTACGGCGGCGCTACCGCGCCCTCGGTGTGGCACGACGCGCGCGGCTACCACGCGGTCTACCTGGGGCTCGATGCGAACGGGAACGGCTCGTTGCTGGGCGCCGACAGCCTGAACGGCTTCGACTGGATCAAGCGGGCCGCGCCGCTGCTGGGCACGACGCCCGGGCTGGGGCGGCCGGCCGCGCTCGGGCTCTCCGACGGCGGCGTCGCGCTCTACCACGCGCAGCTCGGCGCCGACGGCGGCAGCGACGTCGTCGGACCGTCGGGCGCCGTGGTCATCCCGGGCGGCGACCAGCCGTGTGCGACCGTCGCGGCCGGCGTGACCTGGCTGTTCGCGCTGATGCCCGACGGCGCCATCCACGGCTTCAAGTCGGCGAGCAGCCGGTTCGTCGATCAGGGCGTCGCCCTCGGCCCCGACGCCGACGCGGGCGCGGACGGCGGCTTCGACACCTTCGCCGTCTCCGCGCCAACCGCCTTCGTCGAGACCAGCGCGCTCGACCGGACGCTCTTCCGCCTGTGGTACGTGGGCATCGACCAGAGCGGCGGCACGCCCTCGATCGGCCTCGCGGGCTCGTTCGGCGGCACGGGCTTCGAGCGCTACGCGGAGAACCCGGTGCGCTACCACGGCGACGTGCCGGCGGTGTACCAGGTGGATGGCGGGCTCGCGATGCTGTACTCGCAGACTCCGTTCGACGCGCCGACGGACATCTCGCTGGCGACGGGGCCCTGAGGCGACCCTCGACCGCGACCCCGACCCCGACCCTCGACACTCGACCCCGACCCTCGACCCCGACCCTCGACCCCGACCCTCGACCCCGACCCTCGACCCCGACCCTCGACCCCGACCCTCGACCCTCGACCCTCGACCCTCGACCCTCGACCCCGACCCCCGACCCCCGACCGTCGACCCCCGACCGTCGACCCCCGACCGTCGACCCCCGACCGTCGACCCCCGACCGTCGACTGAAGATCCCCTCTCCCCCGGCGGGGGAGAGGCCGGGTGAGGGGGCCTGTCGAAGCCTCTCTCCTGCAGCGCGCGCGCCAGGCGATGAAGCCGCCTGTCACGCACGCTGCATCTTGGTCGGCGACTCCCTCCTTGGAGTCTCGATGGCCGTCGGGCCTCCGTCCCGGTTTGCGTTCTTCGCTCGCTTCGGGTCGTCCATGTGCCGCTCCTTGTCCCGGGGGTGAAAGGAGCGGCACATGGACGATCAACGATTCGCGA
>DATJNL010000391.1:0-24478 GCA_035508175.1 Myxococcales bacterium | reverse complement strand
CCCGAGAAGTGAGCAGCGGAAACGTGCCCTCTGAGGCACGTTGAGCAGCGGAGCGACGAGGCTGCCCGGCGCAGCGAGAGTATCGGCTTTCGCAGTAGGCCGGGGGTTTTGAAACTGCTTCTAGTCGAAGATGCAGGCCGGCTCGGCCGCGCTCGTCCTCGACAGGAGTTGGTCCAGCTCGCGCTGCCGGTGAACGCAGTTCCAGAGGGGCGACGCCTCGAGCGCCATCGCAAGCGCTCGCGTGCCCCTGCAAGGAAGTGTCGATCCGCCCGGCTCGCTTGCAGGTGGTCCACGAACCGAGCAGGATCCACCCCTGTGGCACCATGTGACTCGAACGAGGGCGGCCACCGACGACGTGCTTGCGCAGGCCTCGCGCTGACGGCCCTTTGGTTCGTTGCCCATGAGCTCTGCGGTCGCAACCCGGACTGATCGGATCCGGCACCTCAGAGCAGCGGGAACTTGCCCATGCCGCGGACGCCGAAGAGATCGTTCACGCCGATGCCGACGAACAACCCCAACAGGGTCCAGGGCCAAGCCCCGATGAGCTGCCGCGTGCCGGGGAGCTTCATCGCGCGGCCAGGTCGTCCGCGAGCCGTGCGAAGAGGTACACGTCCACGGTCTCGCCCGCCTTGGTCGCGGCGGCGCGCAGGCGGCCCTCGAGCTGGTAGCCGGCCTTCTCGAGCACGCGGGCCGAGGCCGGGTTCCAGCCGAAGACTCCCGCGTAGAGGCGGTGGATACCGAGGGTTCGAAAGGCCCACTCGCTGACGGCGCCGACGGCTTCGGTGGCGATGCCCTTGCGCCAGTGGGCCACGCCGAGCCAGTAGCCGATCTCGGCGGAGTGCCGGTACACGTCCGGCTGCACCGTGACGCCGATGCCGCCCACGGCCTTGCCGTTCACCTCGATCGCGAAGTTCGTGGGCGCTTCGAGGCCGGCGTTCGCGGCGATCCAGGCCTCCGCGTCGGCACGCGTGTAGGGGTGGGGGAAGCGGTCGCGCAGGTTGCGCCAGATGCGCAGATCGTCGGCGCTCTCGGCGAGGGACTCGACGTCCTCCGGCCGCCAGGGGCGAACGAGGCAGCGTTGCAGCGCGAGCATGGAGGCGAGGAGCAAAGCGGGCCGGGTCGGGGACTGTCAAGCGAGGGTCACTCGGGGCGTCGCCGCGATGTCACGCGGTCGTGGGTTGCCCGCTCGCCCGCGCGTGACTATCTACCTCGCGGCCGCGATGACGCGGCCCCAAACGCGAAAGGGGGCGCCCATGCCCGAAGTGAAGAGCTACCAGCCCGGAATGTTCTGCTGGACGGATCTCGGCACCACCGACGTCGCCGCCGCGAAGCGCTTCTACGGCGATCTGTTCGGCTGGACCTACGAGGACATTCAGACACCCATGGGCCCGTACGGGATGGCGTACCTCGGCGGCAAGGACGTCGCGGCCGTCAACGCCCTCTCCGCGGACCAGGCGAAGCAGGGCGTCCCGCCGCACTGGAACCTCTACTTCTCGGTGAAGAACCTCGACGAGAGCGCGAAGCGGGCCACCTCCCTGGGAGGGAAGCTGCTCCTGCCGCCGATGGACGCGACGGAGGCCGGCCGCATGGCCGTCGTCGCCGACCCGTCGGGGGCCAGCTTCTGTCTCTGGCAGGCCAAGAGCCACCCGGGCGCGAAGCTCGTCAACGAGCCGGGCGCCATCAACTGGGCCGAGCTCGAGTGCCGCAACGTCGAGGGCTGCAAGGCCTTCTACTCGGAGCTCTTCGGCTGGCGGCACGACACGCAGGACATGGGCGGGATGCCCTACACGGTCTTCAAGGCGGGCGAGGAGCAGCGCGCCGGCATGATGCCGATGGCCAAGGGCTCCCCAGCCGACCGCCCGTCCCACTGGACGGTCTACTTCACGGCCGCGAGCTGCGATGCGACCGCGAAGAAGGCGCAGGGAGCCGGCGCCAAGATCGTCGTGCCCGCGACCGACGTCCCGCAGGTGGGGCGGTTCGCCATGTGCCAGGATCCGCAGGGCGCGCTCTTCGCGTTCCTGCAGCCGGCGCGCCGCTAGCGGAAGCCCCTCGACAGGGTCGTGCCCGACCGGGTACGACTCTGTCCATGAACGCTCTCGTGCCGCTCGCGCTGCTCGCCTCGCTGGTGGGCAGCGCGACGGCGAAGGCCGAGAAGGACGCGCCCATCGAGGGGCTGCTGCTCGGCGTGCGCACGCGCTTCGACTTCGACCACCCGCAGCCGACCACCTTCTTCGTCACGGCGGACGGCATCCGTGAGCTGGGCCCGGGCCTCGCGGTTCCGCGCCGCGGCGGCTTCCTGTGGGTCGGCGACGCAAAGGAGGAGAAGCTCGTGCCCGGCGAAGCGCCCACGCTGGTGCAGTACGCGCGCCTCACGGTCACGCCCGCCGCCAAGAAGCCGAAGCGCGCGCTGTGGGTCGAGCGCGCGAAGGCCGGCGAGGCGGTCGAGCCCGCCGGCTCCGACGGGGGGAACGCCGAGGCCCCGGCAGTCTCGGGCGACAAGATGTGGGCCGCCATCGATTCCCAGTCGCACGCCTGCGACGACGACGGCGGCGACGCCGTCACCTACGCGGGCGGTGACCTGATCTCCTTCCAGAGCCGGCGCGTGTCGTTCTGCGGCGGCGCCGATCCGGACACGGTGGGCGACCTCACGACCTGGCGCCTCGGCCCGGTGCCGCCGGCGCGGGTGACCGCGGGCCAGATGCTCGGTCCCGCGACGTGGAAGAAGCTCTTCGCGGAGGGCACCGCCGACGCGTCGCAGCGCGAGCGGCTGGGCGACCCCGACGAGAAGATGTGGGGCCTCGTGCACGAGCAGGGAGTCTGGGTGCTGGAGGGCGGGCGGCCGCGCAGCACCGGCTCCAACGGGCCGAGCTTCGGCGACTTCACGCTCGCGGCCCCGCTGCCGCGCCGCTGGGTGGGCGACAACAAGCTCGACCGGCCGTGGGCCGAGTACCAGAAGCTCGATCCCGAGGCGGGCGACGTGGTGGATTCGCCCAGCGGCCGCGTCGTGGTCTTCTTCGACCGCGACGCCATCCGGCTGTTCGTGGGCGGGCAGGAGAAGGGCCGGGTGCCGTTCAAGGATCCGCAGGTGGTGATGGCCCAGTGGTCCATCGGGCCGGGCGCCGTGGCGCGGATCGCGCGGGAGGCCACGGCCGCCGTGGCGCCATGACCGCCGAGCTGGGTCCGGACGGCCTCTCCGAGGAGCAGCGGCTCTTCCGCGACGCGGTCCGCAAGCTGTGCGAGCGCGAGATCGCGCCGCTCGTGGCCGCCGCCGAGGCCGAGGAGCGCTTCCCGCTCGAGGTGTTCCGCCTGCTCGGCGACGCCGGCTTCCTGTGCCCGACCTTCCCCGAGGCCTACGGCGGGGCCGGGGCCGACACGGTGTCGTTCTGCCTGCTCGCCGAGGAGCTGGGACGGGTCGCCTCCGGCATCGCGGGCTCGGTCGTGGCGCATTGCTCCATCGGCACCTCCGGGATCCTCGAATACGGCGACGAGGCGCAGCGCCGCCGCTTCCTGCCGGACGCCGTCCGCGGCCGCTCGATCTTCTGCTTCGCGGTCACCGAGCCCAACGTCGGCTCCGACCTCTCGGCGATGCAGACGCGCGCGGTGCGCCAGGGCGGCGAGTACGTCCTCGACGGCGCGAAGAGCTTCATCACCAACGGCGGCATCTGCCAGCACGCGCTGGTGGCCGCGCGCACCGGGGAAGGGGAGGGCGGTCTCTCGCTCTTCGTGGTGCCCTCGAACGCGCCGGGCTTCTCGGTGGGCAAGAAGGTCGAAAAGCTGGGGAACCGCAGCTCCGACTGCGTCTCCCTGCAGCTCGAGGGCTGCCGCGTGCCCGCGGAGAACCGCCTGGGCGCCGAGGGCGGCGGCTTCAAGATGCTCGTGCGCTCGCTCAACGGCGGCCGGATGGTGGTCGCGGCCCGCGCGATGGGAGTCGCCACCGCGGCCTTCGAGGCCGCGCTCGCGTATGCGCGCGAGCGCAAGCAGTTCGGCAAGCGCATCGCCGACTTCGAGGCCGTTCAGTTCAAGCTCGCCGAGATGGCGACCCGGCTGCGGGCGGCGCGGCTCCTGATCCACGACGCGGCGCGCGCGAAGGATCGGGGCGAAGACGCGGCGCTGCCGGCGGCGATGGCCAAGCTGTTCGCGACCGAGGCCGCCAAGTGGGTCTGCGACGAGGCGGTGCAGATCCACGGCGCCTACGGCTACACGCGCGAGTTCCCGGTGGAGCGCTACTGGCGCGACGCACGCCTGACGACGATCATCGAGGGCACGAGCGAGATCCAGCACCTCATCATCGCGCGCCGGCTGATCTGACTCGCGGTTCGCCGAAGGGTGGCGCCCCCCGTTCGAGGCTCAGCTCCGGCCGGGCTTGCGCTCGAGCCGGGCGAGCTCTTCGGGACGGACGCCCCAGGCGTCGAGCAACGCGGCGGCGAACGGGGGGCGCCGCTTCAAGCAGGTGGGGCACAGCAGGTTCCAGCCGACGTCGCGGTCCTGGCCCGCGAGCGGCTTCGCCGCCACGCAGAGCCAGCGCCGCTCCGCGAGCCGCAGGGGGTCGAGCTCCGGGGCGTCCCTGGCGCTCGAGGAGGGAGCCTTCTTGCCGCACGCGGCGCAGTAGCCGGTCACCGAGACCGCCCTGGGTTCTGAGAATCATTTTCAAGACTGAGCACGGACGGCAGAGTTAGACGAAGCCCGCGCCGGTGTCAACGCCGGCCTCCGAGCTTCGCATTCTTGACAGCGGTCCCCCGCGATCCCTACCTTGCGCGCGCATGACGCTGCGCCCGCTTTGCTGGCTCGTCGCCTCGCTCGCGCTCACGGCCTGCGCGACGACGCGCTTCCACGAGCGGCGTTGCCTCGCCGACCGGGCGGCGGCCTTCGATCAGGATCGCCAGGTCCTCTACCTGCGCGACAAGATCGAGGCTGCCCGCGAAGGCGGCTTCGGCGGCTTCGGGGGCGCCGGCGGCGTGGCGGCCGGCAGCTGCGGGTGTGAATAGCGCCAGCGGTCGATGCTGAGCCTGGCGCTACCCCTGCTGGACCTGCTCGCGCTGTGCCTGCTCCTGCTGGTGCTGGCGCGCTCGGCGCTGGCCCAGGAAGCGCCGGTCTCGAGCCCCAGCTCGCTCTTTCTCGTGCACCAGCCGGATCGCTACGTGGCCGTCGACCTGCTCGCGTTCTCGCAGTGGGACCCGGGCGGCGGGGATCCGCTGGTCGACGAGGGCTTCCGCTACGAGGCGCTCAGCGTGGACGCCCGCTTCAAGGTGACCGACGACGTGTACGTCCGCGGGACGGCGGTCGTGGCGTACCTGCAGAACGATCCGCTGCTCACGCTGCCCAACTCCATCGCCAACGCCCACGTGACCTCGGCGTCGACGGATTTCGTCACGCTCGATTCTTCGCTGGCGACCGATCTGATCTCGCCCGACGGGAAGTGGATCTTCAGCCCCGGTTTCTTCTACCACCACCAGTGGGCCTTCCTCGTGGGCGGCATGGACCTCGACCTGCGCCACGTCATGGCGGGCGGCGACGCGGTCCTGCGCCTCGGCTACAACGGCCGCTACGCGTCGATCCACCAGGTGAAGTGGGACGGCTCGCCCGTCTACGGCGACGACCGCATCACCAACAACGCCGTGCTGAGCTGGACGCAGGTGCTCTCGCCGAAGCTCGTGGCGAACGTGGGGCTCCAGTACACGAACCAGACGGGGTTGCTCTCGAGCACGCTGCAGTTCGTGGGCCTCTACGACGCGGCGGGGCAGCCCGTGGAGCTGGTCGACGAGGTGCTGCCGCGCGAGCGCAACCGGGGGCAGCTCGACCTCCGGGCGCGTTACACGCCGTCGGTGGGCACGAGCTTCGGGCTCGACCTGAGCGGCTACTACGACGACTGGGACCTTCTCAACCTGGCCATCGAGCCGAGCTTCGAGACGCCCATCTGGGGCGGCGCCCGCCTCCGGGTGTGGTATCGCCTCTCCGATCAGAAGGGGACCCGCTACTTCGACCCGACGCCGCAGACGGTCCAGCCCTACATGACCCAGAACTCGAACCTCGGAACGTGGGTCGATCAGAGTCCCGGCATGCTCGTGCTGGTGCCGCTCGGCGAGCGAGGCGGCGCGCAGTGGCTGCTGCGGGCCTCGCTGCTGGGCTTCTATCGCACCGACCGCATCTTCGGCGCGGGCGGCAGCCTGGGGTTCAGCGTCGAATGGTGAGGCTGACGACACCGCTGCTCGCAGCGTGGCTCGCGCTCGGGCTGGGCTGCGCCTCCGTGCGGTTGGCTCCCGCTGGCGCGCCGCCCGACGTGCGGCTCCTCGGCGGTCGCGTGGTGCCATGGGCCTCGCTGCTCGCGCCCCAGGGCACCACGCTCGTCGTCTTCGCGACCCTGTGGTGCGAGATCTGCCGGCGCGAGCGGCCCGCGGTGCAGGCCTGGGCCCGCGCGCACCCCCACCGGACGGTCTACGTCTTCAGCGGGGGCGAGCCGGCGCAGGCCGCGCAGGAGATCCGCGGCCTCCACCTGGACCCGTCCGCGCTCACCGTGGTCGTCGATGCGGACGGCCGCCTGGCCGATCACTTCGGGGTGGAGGCCACGCCCACGTTGCTCCTGCTCGACCCGAGCGGGCACGTGATCGCGACCTCCCACCGCTTCGACCCCGCGCTCAATTGACACACGAGCCGAAGGTGAAGGTGGTCGACCGGGGGCGCGAGCTCGGCACCTCGTACGAGGTGGAGCTGATCGTGCGAGAGGGGGAGGAGGAGCGGGCCCGGCAGGGCCTGCAGGCGGCCCGCGACGAATGCCACCGCCTGGAGCTGATCCTCTCCGAGTGGCGGGACGACAGCGAGATCTCACGGCTCAACCAGGAGGCCGCGCACCGGCCGGTGCCCGTGAGCGACCTCGTGGACCGGCTGCTGACCGGCGCGCTGCAGGTCGCGCGCGCGACCGGCGGGACCTTCGACTTCACCTGGGCGCCCCTGGGCGTGCTCTGGGACGAGGCCGAGCGGCGCGGGCGGCTGCCCGAGGACGACGAGCTGGCGCAGGCGCGCGAGCTCATCGGCTTCGACAAGGTCTCCCTTCGCGGCGGCGTGGTCCGCTTCGAGCGCGCGGGCGTGCGCATCGGCGTGGCGAGCTTCGCGAAGGGCTGGATCATCGACGCGCTGTTTCACCAGCTGCGCCGCGCGGGATTCACCGACGTGATCGTGAACATCGGCGGCGATCTCCGCGTCCGTGGACGCGACGCCGCAGGCGAGCCCCAGGCCTTCGACGTGCTGGACCCGTACCGGCCGACGCGGGCGGCCGCGAAGCTCGGGGTCGTCGACGGATCGCTGGCGACGTCGGGCAACTACTTCCGCGTGCGCCGGATCGGCGGGAAGCCCTACGGGCATCTCTTCGACCCTGCGACGGGCCGGCCGCCGGCGTTCGACGGCTCGGTGACCGTGCTCGCCGAGGACGCGGCCATGGCCGACGCGATCGCCACGGCCCTCTTCGTGATGGGGCCGGAGCGCGGGATGGCGTTCGCCCGGCAAGTGCCGGGCCTCGAGGCGCTCTACGTGGACCGCTCCGGCCTGGTCGCGACCGACGGGCTGGGCGCCCGCCTGCTGGCCGTGGAAGGGGCTCGGCGATGAACCGCGTCGCGTGGGCCCTGGCCTTGCCGCTCCTCATGCTCGGTCCGCTGGCGCTCGCCCAGGCTGACGGGGGCGCGGCGTCGCCCACCCGAGACATCCCCGACGGTGGGCCCGTGCCCTTGCCTGCTTTCCCCGACGCAGGCTCTCGAGGCCCGCAGGCCGCGCTCCCGTCACCGGCCTTCACGCAGGACCGCCAGTTCACGAATGCCCGGCTGTGGCGGCTCGACCCCGGCCGCATCACGGTCGAGCAATCATGGTCCGGCGCGTGGGGCGTGCCCAGGGCGCTCGCGGGCGCCGCCAACCAGAATGATCAATTGCTGCAGACCGCCGTCGCGATCGGTCTGTTGCCCCACCTCGAGCTGGACCTCTCCGGCAACGTCGACCTCGACCAGGCCGCGAGCGGCGACTACCAGATCTCGCCGACCGGGCTCACCGGCGTCGCGGCCGAGGTGCGCATCGCCATCGGCCGCTACTGGGGCCAGATCTGGGGCAATCCGACGATCGACGCGGAGCTCTGGGGGCGCATCAGCGAACCCACGCGGCTGGAGGGCAGGGTGCTGCTGGGCGGCGAGCTGTTCACCCCGCGACTGCTAGGCACGTTGAACCTCATGTTCGCGCGGAACAGCTTCCACGACGACGCCACCGGCATCGACTACGAGATCAAGGCGGACCTGGGGGCCAACTGCGAGGTCGTGCGGGACATCCTGCGCCTCGGCGGCGAAGCGACCGTCGGGTGGGACAGCCACGATACCGTGGACGCGGAGGACAACACGCTGCTGCACCCCGACGTGCAGCTGGGGCCGGCGATTCTCCTCACCGAGCCGCACCGGCGCTTCAAGCTGCTCGCCGCGTTCCTCTGGGGCCTCGCCGACTGGGATCCCCCCTGGGAGACCGAGATCGTCGCCGGCACGACGTTCTGATGCCTCCGCCCCGATCAGCGCCGCGCGAATTTCAAGTGGGTCACCCGGGGCGCCGCCACGGTTCGCGTCAGCTCCAGCCCGTGCAGGTCGGTGCCGATGCCTTCGAACAACCGCTCGCCGCTGCCGAGGAGGACGGGCACCAGACTGAGCTCCATGTCGTCGACGAGACCGGCGGTGAGGCACCGTCGCGCCGTCTGGGCTCCGCCGCCGAGAGCCACGTCCTTGTCTCCTGCTGCGCGCCGCGCCTGCTCGAGCGCCGCCTCGACCCCCGCAGTGACGAACGTGAACGTGGTCCCGCCTGCCAGCGTCAGCGGTTCGCGGGGGTGATGGGTGACCACGAAGACCGGGTGGTGGAAAGGCGGGTCGTTTCCCCACCACCCATTCCACGGCTTCTCGAGGCTCCACGGGCCGGGCTGTCCGCCGAACATGTGGCGGCCCATCACGGTGGCTCCCAGGTTGGCGAAGGCCTCCTCGATGACGGGCGTGCTTGCGTTCACCTCTCCGCCCGACAGGCCGTGCATCCGGCGGAATGCCTCGAGCGCGAACGCCCATTCGTGGAGCCGCATGCCCCCCACCCCGAGGGGATCCTGCACGCTCTGGCGGGGGCCGGCGACGAAGCCGTCGAGGGAGATGGCGATGCGAAGGCGAAGTCTGCCCATCTTCGGAGGCCGAGGTGCGGAGAATCTGCGGCCGCCGCCCGCTAGTTCTTCGGACCCTGGCCCAGCATCCGGTCCACCGGCTTGCTGAGCTGGCCGAGGATGAACTCCGGCGCGACGCGATTCATCAGTTTCAGCGCGTTGGCCTGTCCCGGCCGGATTTCGAGCTGGTCGCGCTCCAGTCCCTTCAGGAAATGGCGCACCAGCACGTCGACCTTCATGACCTGCACGCCTTCCATGTCCGGCGACTTCACGTCGAACAGGTTGGTCTCGGTGGCCGGCGGCGCGAGCTCGAACACCTTCACGTTCGTGTTCTTGAGCTGCACCCGCAGGGAGCGCGTGTAGGAATTCAGCCCGGCCTTGGTCGCGCAGTAGATCGGCGAGCTCGGCAGCGGCACGAAGGCCAGGCCCGACGACACGTTCACGATGGCCGCCGCGGGCTGCGCCTTGAGCAGCGGCAGGAACTTGCTCACCATCCACATCGGCCCCTTGAGGTTGGTGTCGATCTCGCGGGTCAGATCCGCCAGGGACGCCGGCGTCTCGTGGAGGTTCACGTTTCGCATCGAGCCCGCGTTGTTCATCAGGACGTTGAGGGACGGAAACTCCTTCGAGATTCTCGCGTGGAGGGCCTCGACCTGCTGCTCGTTCCCGGCGTCGCTCTGGATCACGGTGAGCTTCGGGAGCTGCTGCTTGGCCGCGTCGAGCTTCTTCTGGTCGCGGCCGGTGACGATCACCGTGTTGCCCCGCGCGAGGAGCTCCTTCGCGGTGACCAGGCCGATACCGCTCGTGCCGCCCGTGATCAGAACCGTGTTTCCTTCGAGCTTCATGGGGGGTCTCCGGAGTCCGTGGAGGGCCGTCCATACTATGCGCCGGCCTGGCCAACAAGCGGCCGGAAGGGCCGGCAGGGGCTCGTGGTACACTCGCTGCCCCATGACCACGTACGAAGAGCCGACGGAGCCGGAGGGAAGGGTGGAGCGCGAGGCACGACGCCGGCTGCACGGCGATACCCCGCACCTGTACTACTGCACGCGCTGCGGCGTCTCGGGCGGCGCTCACGTGACCACCTGCCCCACGGCCGCCGAGCCCCTCCTCGCAGCTCTCGCGGCGGCGGTGGAGGCCGGGCGGTCGCTCGGGCTGACCTGCGACGACGCCATGCGAGCGGTCAGGCGGATGTTCGAGGCGCGGTCGGCTCATCGCGACCGCCATCGCCGGCACGGCGGGAATCGGCACGGGCCGAGGCACAACCGCCCGGCCGCGGGCACCCTTGCCAGCGCCGATGACCGGGTGATTCGTGCGGCGCCAGCGTACGTCGAATGGTTGCAGCCCACGCTGGCGGTCGCCCGCCGCGCGTGGAGCAGGCGGTCGGTCGCGCTGTACATGCTCCTCGCGTTCGTCGCGTGTGCGGCGCTCTGCCTGGGTGCCTTCCGGGTCCAGGGGGCTTTCGACCCGCCCGCACCGCCCCTGATCGTGGCGCCTGCGGTACAGGTCGACCTGCCGCACGACATGCCCGTGACCGAGCCTGGGCGCCCCCACAGCAGCTGGAAGCGTCACCACGTCGTTCGCGAAGAAGCACCGCGCGTTCGTTTGGGCGATCCGGAGACGGTCGTCGGGCTGCGAGCGTCCCCGCTCCGGTAGGACTCGCTGGCCCCTCCCCGGTCCCACGGCTTGAGTAGGTCGCAATGGAGAGGCTTGGCCGCGCCTTCCGCGTTGCGCTGCACTAACCTTCCGACATCATTGAGCGGGAAACCGGGTTCGAACCGGCGACCCTCAGCTTGGGAAGCTGATGCTCTACCAACTGAGCTATTCCCGCAAAATGCGCGGGAAACCTAAGCATGACATGGGGTTGGATGTCGAGGGGCAAGTGCAGCTCGGAGGGTCCAAATCGGGATTGGTGAGCTTCGTGGCCTCACGGCTGATCAAACCTCGGAGGCCAGGAAATGGCTGCGCCGGCACTTGGCGAGAGGTGCTCGCAGTGAAAAGGTAGCCTGCTCGACGGTCATGTCCACGCGAGGCTGAGCTTTCCCTCACGGCGTGCTCTGCCCTCCTCGCGCGAACGATTTCTTCCCGACGTACTCGTTGACGCGGTCGATCAGGCCGCGCTCGTTGAGGTGGTAGATGAAGCACACGGGAATCTCAAAGCGCCTCCCGATGAGAAAGATCCGCGCCAGCCGCATCACGAAGCCCATCACGAGACTTCGCACTACGCGGCTGACGTCAGTGGCCGAAGGTGATCGCCGTACGGCTTTCGGGTTCGTCACCGCGCTGAATCGGTTCACGCCTTTGTTGATGATGCCACGACTTGTGTATTCGAAGAGGCCCCAATCGCCCGAGGCGAACTCGCCTCGAATCTCCGGCTTGTCCCGATCGGCGGCGCCCAGTCCGCTTTCGAGGAAGAGCCGGATCTCAAGCGCTCCGCGAAACCGCTTGCCCGACGTCACCAACCACCATTCGCAATCCGGATCGAAGTGGGCCATCACGGCATCCCAGTCTCGACGCTCCCCGGCCTCCATCTGCGCGTGCCACCGAGCCAGCGTGTCTTGCGTGGACATCAGCTCTTTCCGCGCCGGTGCCCTGACCTGAACCTCGTGAGGGCCGGCGGCCTGAACATCCGCAGAAGGATCTCGACATCCGGAAAATGGGGGCCGACCGCCTCCGGCTCGCGCACGGTCAAGTCGGAGAGCCCCTCCAGGCACGCAAGAAGAGCCATGACCAGCTGGTCCGGATCGCCCCCCGCAACCTCGCCCGTCGACTGCCCGTCCGTGATCAGCTGCCGCAGCGCCTGTCGGAAGAACTCCCCCTGCCTTCGCACGAGCTCGCGGATGCTTCGGGGCAAGGAGCCATCGCCGAGCTGGTGCAGGAGCGCAAATAGGTCCGGATGCATCCGGCGGCCGTCGACCATGCCAGTCACCAGCAGCTCCAGGCGCGTGCCAGGAGAGCCCTCCATGGCAGTGATGCGCCGGACGTCCGCTCGACCGGCTTCGAGCGCCTCGGAGACCAAGGCGTGGACGATGGCATCTTTGTCCTTGAAATAGCGGTAGGCGAGCCCTTGGCTCACGTGGGCCGCGACGGCCACGTCGGCCATCGTGGCTGCCATGCCCTTGCGAGCAAAGACCTCGCGCGCGCCCGTCAGGATAGCCTGACGACGGTCAGTCGGGGCTGGGCTGGCCTTCGCAGCGCGCGGCACGGGTGGTGATGGTTAGTGAATGAATCATTCATTCATTATCAACCGGAGAGAAATGCTGTCAATCCAGCCACGCGTCCTCCTCCTGGCAAGCGGCCAAGGCGAGCGTGGCGGGACGGGGCGTCACGAGCGGTACCGTATCGCGGGGCGAGCGTTTTGACTTGTGCGGCGGAATCGCCAGAATGGCGGACATGAGTCGGGCCGGTCCTGTCGCCGTCATCCTGGGGATGCTGGCCACGGCTGCCGTGCCGCGCGGCGCCGTACCGGACGGTGGCGCGGCCCCCCCCAAGCTGTTCCGGCTCTCCGCCGACGCCGCCTTCCCGGTGCGGCGCTCGCCGTGGGTCGACGACCGCTTCGCCCTCGACAAGCTGGCGCCTTACTTCGACGTCGGGCCGCTCGCCGAGGCCAAGGCGGCGTTCGACCAGGGGCTCTACCCGCAGGCGCTCGAGCGGATCCGCCGCGCGGCGTCCGACGTGCTCCTGCACCCCGAGCTCGCCGCCCCGGCGCGCTACCTGCGCGCCCTCGCGCTCATGCGCGTGGGGATCGGCGAGGAGGCGGCGCGCGAGTTCCTGGCGCTCGTCACCGTGTACCCGGACCTGCGCGATCGCTGTCAGTTCTCCGCCGCGGTAGCACTCGAGGAGTCGAACCATCCGAAGGCGGCGGCCGACGCCTACGCGCGGGTCGCCCCCGAGTCGCCGCTCTACCGCGAGGCCCTGCTCGGTCAGGCACGTGCGCTGGCGGCGGCCGGCGAAGGTTCGGGCGCGCTAGCCGCGCTCGCGCCCCTGACGAAGCTCGCGCCACCCGTCTCGGGCAACGGACGCGACTTCGGTGCGGAGGCGTTGTGGGCGAGCGCCGACCTGGAAGAGCGTCTCGGCCGCCGTCGGGACGCTGCTCGCGACTACCGCGCCGTCTGGCTCGAGCATCCGGTCTATCGCGCCGCCGCCGATGCGCGCACGCGCGGCGAAGCCCTCGCGAGGGGCCTCGCGCACTTCATCCCTCCGACGGCGCTCCAGCTGACCGAGAGCGCGGAGATCCTGCTCGCGGCTCACCGCCTCGCCGCTGCCCAAGCCGCGTTCGCGGCCGAGGCCGCGCACGTGTCCTTTGGCGCCGCGCCCTCGGAGCTCGCGTGCCGGCTCCGCTTCGACCTCGGGAAGGTGCTCCGGATGGAGCGCAAGCACGGCGAGGCCATCGCCGCGCTGCGGCCCGTGGTCGACCGGTGCCGCGCCTATCCCGAGCTGCGGGCGCGAGCGCTGTACGTCCTGGGCTCGAGCGCGTCGATCGTCCAGCCCGAGCTCGGCGTGCAGGTGTACGAGCAGCTGGCGAAGGAGTACCCGCGGAGCTCGTTCGCCGACGACGCGCTGTTCTACGAGGCGGACCTGCAGGGCACGAGGCTGGACGACGCCGCCAAGGCCACGGCCACTCTCGAACGTCTGGTCGCCACCTATCCGCACGGCGACTTCACGGTGGAAGCGCTCTTTCGTCTCTTCTGGCTCGCCCGCGCGGCGGGGAAGGCTTCGGCGGGGGTCTCTTCGCTCGAGGCCATCGTGGACCGCCTCCAGAGCGAGCACAGCGCCATGCGCATGGAGCCCCTGCTGCGGGCCCGCTACTGGCTCGCCGAGACCCTGGCGAGCGAGGCCGACGTCAAGGCGCGCGCGAACGGGTTGACGCGCCTCGCCGACCTGGCGCGAGAGGAGCCCTTCACCTACTACGGTGCCCTGGCGCTGGGGCGACTGCCGTCGGCGCGGGTGGCGCCGCCCCCGTTGGTCACCGATCCCACCGATCTCGCGCTGCACGCCGGCACGCTCATCGCCGACGTCAATTTTCGGGCGGGCGTGGAGTTGCTGCGCCTCGGCTTCCCGAACGCGGCCATGCAGGAGCTCGAGTCCGTCGATCGCAAGCTCCTGTCCGGCCCGACCGGCACCGCGGAGCCGCTCCTGCTGCTGGCCCTCTGCCTCGACCGGGCCGGAGACCACCAGCTCGCCCACGCCATCGCCAAGTCCACGCTGGCCTTGCCCGAGGCCGGCGCCACCTCCAAAGAGCAGGCGCTTCTCTGGCGCATCGCCTATCCCCTGGCGTTCCGGCCCGACATCGAGCGCTGGGCGCAAGGGGCCGGCGTGCCGGCGGATCTCATGCAAGCGCTGATGCGGGAGGAGAGCGCGCTCGATCCGACCGTCATCTCGGGCGCCGGCGCGGTGGGCCTCACCCAGCTCATGCCCTCCACGGCGAACCGCATCGCGCGCCGGCTGGGGCTGCCGCGCGTGACCCTCACGACGCTGGGCGACCCGAGCCTCAACATCCGCATCGGCTGTGCCTACGTCTCGGACCTGCTCCGCCGCTACGGCCGCAACCCGGCGCTCGCCCTGGCGGCCTACAACGCGGGCGAGGGGGCGGTCGACCGCTGGCTCGACCAGCACGGCAGGGAATCGCTCGATGCCTTCGTCGAGGAGATCCCCATCGCCGAGACGCGGGGTTACGTGAAGCGCGTGCTGGCAACGTACGCCACCTACCGTTATCTGTACGGGAGCGGCCCGGAACGGCTTTCTAGGTTCGACGAACGGCTCGCCGCCGCGTTCTAGAGCCTGCCGTTCTGGCCTGCACTGACGAGCGTGCTATAGTCGGCCAAGTCGTGGAGGACTCAGAAAAAAATCGCCTTCTCAGGCAGCTGCCCTCGGTCGACGAGGTCCTTTCATCGGACGGCGGCCAGCGCCTCGCGGAGCGCGTGGGGCCCGTCCTCGCCGGCCGCGTCGCCCGGCGCGCCGTCGCCGACGCGCGGGCCCGGTTGCTCTCGGGCGAGGAGCGCATCGCGGCCGTGGGCCAGACCGCTCTGGAGGAGGCGCTCGCCGAGGAGGCCAGGCCGGCCCTGCGGCGGGTCGTGAACGCCACCGGAGTCGTGCTCCACACGAACCTGGGGCGAGCCCCGCTGGCGGCGGCGGCCGTGGAGCGCCTGCGCGAGGTGGCCGAGCGGTACACCAACCTCGAATTCGATCTCTCGGCGGGCGAGCGCGGCGCACGCGGCGCGGAGCTGGAAGCGCTCCTGTGCGAGCTCACCGGTGCCGAGGCGGCGCTGGTCGTGAACAACAACGCGGCCGCCGTGCTGCTGGCGTTGACGGCCCTCGCAGCCGGCGCCGAGGTCGTGGTCAGCCGGGGGGAGCTCGTCGAGATCGGGGGCGGCTTCCGGATCCCGGACGTCATGCGGCAGAGCGGCGTGAAGCTGGTCGAGGTGGGCACCACCAACAAGACGCGGCTCGCGGACTACGAGGGTGCTCTCACGGAGCGGACGGCGCTGCTCGTGAAGGTCCACCGCTCCAACTTCGCCATGATCGGCTTCTGCGAGGAGGCCTCGCCGGCGGAGCTCGCCCGCCTGGGCGCCGCGCGCGGCGTGCCGCTCTTCGACGACCTGGGATCCGGTTGCGTGGCCGACCTGGCGGCTTTCGATCTGCCCCGCGAGCGCACCGCCGCCGACGCGGTCCGCGACGGGGCCGCGGTGGTGACGTTCTCCGGAGACAAGCTGCTGGGTGGCCCGCAGGCGGGCATCGCCGTCGGCCGGCGCGAGCCGATCGAACGGATGCGCCGCCACCCGCTGCAACGCGCCCTGCGCCTCGACAAGCTCACCGCCGCCGCCCTCGAGGCGACTCTGCGGCTCTACCGGGACGGGCGGGCCCGCGAGATCCCGGCCGTGGCCATGCTCGCGGCGCAGCCGGCGGCGCTCAGGCGCCGCGCCGAGGCGCTGCGTGAGGCGCTTGCCGCGCGCGGCGTCCCCAGCGAGCTCGTCGAGACCCGCGGCCAGGTGGGCGGCGGAGCCCTGCCGCTGGCCGAGCCTCCGTCGTGGGCGGTGGCGCTCGAGCCGGACGACCTGTTCGATCTGGCGGCGCGGCTGCGGCGAGGCGCGCTCCCGGTGGTGGGCCGGATCGCCGACGACCGGTTGCTGCTGGACGTCCGCACGATCAGGGAGGACGAGCTGCTCGAGCTGGCCGAGCGCGTGGCCGAGGCCTTCGAGACCGCCCGGATCGCCGAGGCGGGAGAGGCCGGCCATGCTTGATTCGAGCGTGCTGGTCCTGAACCGGCTCTACCAGCCCATCCACGTCACCTCGGTCCGCCGGGCGTTCGCGCTCCTGTACCAGGGGCTCGCGCGCGCCATCGACCGCGAGTACCGTCTCTTCGACTTCGACAGCTGGGCCGCGCTCTCGGCCGAGGCGCACGCCGATTCGGTGCACACCGTGAGCCGGTCGATCCGCATCCCGCGGGTCATCGTGCTCGTGGCCTGCGAGCACCTCCCGCGCGCGCGTGTCCGCTTCTCGCGCTTCAACATCTACGCGCGCGATCAGAACCGCTGCCAGTACTGCGGCAAGCAGTTCGGCCGCTCGGAGCTCAACCTCGACCACGTCACGCCGCGCTCGCGGGGCGGCACCACCACCTGGGAGAACGTCGTCTGCTCCTGCGTGGCCTGCAACCTCCGCAAGGGCGGGCGCACGCCCGACGAGGCGGGGATGCGCCTGCTGCGCAAGCCGGTGCGGCCGCAGTGGAGCCCGTTCCACCGGCTCGGCAGCCGCCGTCCGGCCTACCGCGAGTGGGGCCCGTTCCTCGACCTCGCCGACGCCAGCTACTGGAACACCGAGCTCCTCGAGGAGTGATCCCTGGACGCGAGCGAAGAGAGCTCGGAAGCCCCGGCCCCCCCGCGCCCGCGGCTCGCCCGGTCGCCCGGGAAGGGAGGGCGGCAGGCGGCGCGCGTCGTCGGCGTCGGCGGCGGGAAGGGGGGCATCGGCAAGAGTCTCGTCTCGGCCTCGCTTGGGATCGAGCTCGCGCGCCGCGGTCACCGCGTGGTGCTCGTGGACGCCGACCTCGGCGGCGCGAACCTCCACACCTGCCTCGGCCTCGAGCAGCCGAAGTCGGGGCTGGGCGACTTCATCGAGCGCCGCGTCGCCCGTATCGAGGAGATCATCGTTCCCTCGAGCGTCCCGAACCTGTCCCTCGTGTCGGGAGCCACGGACCAGCTCGACATCGCGAACCCGAAGCACCAGCAGAAGCTCAAGCTCCTGCGGGCGGTGCAAGGGCTGGAGGCCGACTACGCGATCCTCGACATCGGCAGCGGCACCAGCTTCAACGTGCTCGACTTCTTCCTGGTCGCGGACCACGGCATCCTCACGCTCATTCCGGAGCCGACCTCCGTGGAGAACGCCTACCGCTTCCTGAAGGCGGCCTTCTACCGGCGGCTGCGCACGGTGGAGTCGCTCTATGGCCTGGGCGACGCGCTGGCGGCCGTCGGCCGCGCCCCGGCGGGCACCCTGCAGGGGCCGCGCGCGCTCCTCGCCGCGGTGCGGGAGCGGGATCCCGCGCTGGGAACGCTACTGGAGCGGGAAATGGGGAAGTTCCGCCCCAGGCTCATCGTCAACATGACGCGCACGGCGGGCGACCGGGAGGTGGGCCAGGCGGTGGTCGTGGCCTGGCGCAAGTACTTCGGCCTCGAGATGGACTACCTGGGCTGCATCGGTTACGACGACGACGTCTGGCGCTCGGTGCGGGCGCGCCAGGCGCTGCTCGTGCAGTACCCCGGCGGTCCCACGGCCGCCGCGGTGGGGGGAATCGTCGACAGTCTCCTGCGGCTGGAGCAGCCGGTCGCCGCAGCCGTCGGAGGGGTGCCTGGGTGATCGATTCCGAACGTCAAGACCCGCACGACGTGCTCGAGGTGAAGCCGGGCTGCAGCGAGGACGAGCTGCGGGCGGCCTACGAGCGCGCGAAGCGGCAGCTCGGCCCCGATTCGCTGGCCACGTATGCGCTCGTGGATCCGTCCGAGGCGCGGGCCATGCTCGAGCGAATCGAGCTGGCGTACCGCGCCCTGGGCCGGCCTTCCGAGCCGGGCCGGAGCGAGGCCGGTGAACAGGTTCAGGCGCAGCACACGGGAGGAGGGCCTGCTGTGACCGACGAACCCAAGGAGACCGCCGTGGAGGCCGCGAAGCCCGACGCACCCCCCGAGACGCCGGCCGTCGAGGCGAAGGCGGAGAAGAGCGAAGCGCCTGCTGGGCCGCCGGCCGTTTCGGAGCCGAAGCCGACCGCGCCGGAAGTCGTCGAGCCGACGAAGCCCGTTCGCAAGGCCGAGGCCGAGCTCGCGCCCGACGGCCCGGTGACCGGCGAGGCGCTGCGCCGCGTGCGCGAAGCCCACGGCCTCTCCCTCAAGGATCTCGAAGGCAAGACCAAGATCGGCCACTGGCATCTCGAGAACATCGAGAAGGAGCGCTACAAGGATCTGCCGGCGCTCGTCTACCTGCGGGGCTTCCTGCAATCGCTCGCGAGGGAGCTGAAGCTGGACCCCATCCGCGTGTCGCGCAGCTACCTGGAAGAGATGACGAAGGCGAAGGAAGAGCCGAAGAAGCAAGGCTGAGCAGCGGTTCTCTCGACCCGGCCGGCGTTGCGGCCGTCTTGGCCGCGTGCTACGCGAAGCCGCCATGCCGCACCGGACATCCCTGCTGGCCCTCGTCCTCGGCGCAGCGACCGCGTGCAACTGCCCGGTCCAGGGCGTCGTGACGCAACCCACCGGCGGCGGGGTCAGCTCGTCCGGCGGCCCCACCTCGGGCGCGGCGACGGGATCTTCCAGTGGTGCGGCAAGCGGCAGCGGCGGTGCCTCGGGGACCGGCGGGGCGGCCTCGTCCAGCGGCGCCTCCACGGGTGGGGGCGTCTCGGCCAGCGGCGGTGGCGGCAGCACGGGGGTGGCGGCGACCACCGGGGGCTCCAGCAGCGCCGGAGCCTCCAGCGGGGGCACCACGAGCGGGGGCGGCACCAGCACGGGCGGATCGACCGGCGCCACCGGCTACGTCCTCGGAGGTTGCACGTCGGTGCTTGGCTGCGACGGCTCGCAGGTCACGATCGTCGCCGGCGACGGGACCTACGGCTACCAGGAGGGCACGCCCGGGGAGTTCCGGCACCCGCAGGGCATCGCCGTGGACGGTCAGGGCAACGTCTACGTGGGGGACAGCGAGAACGCGGCCATCCGCGAGGTCGACCCATCGGGCAACGTGACCACCCTCGCGGGCGGCAGCGACGCGGGCTTCCTCGATGGTCCCGCCGCCACCGCCCTCTTTGCCTATCCGGTCGGCGTGGCCGTCGACGCCCGGGGTACCGTGTACGTCGCCGATCAGGCCAACGATCGCATCCGGACCGTCAGCGCCGGGACCGTGGCGACCCTCGCGGGCAACGGCCAGCCTGGCTTCGCGGACGGCACGGGAGGGCCCAACGGCACCGCGGAGTTCCAGATACCGACCCAGGTGGCCGTGGACTCGGTGGGCAACTGCTACGTGGCCGACACCGGCAACGGCGCCATCCGGGTCGTCGACCCGTCGGGCGACGTCTCGACGCTCGCCATGCTTCCGGGAGGCGGCGGGCCGAACGGCGTCGCCGTGGACTCGAGCGGGCACGTCTACGCCACGGACGGAACGCAGGTCTTTGCCATCGGGGCCGGCGGCGCGGTGTCGGTCCTCGCCGGCTCGCCGAACGAGGGCTTTGAGGACGGTCCCGCCCCGAGCTCCCTGTGGAGCTCTGCCCTGTTCGGCCTCGCCGCCGATGGGGCGGGGAACGTCTACGTGGCCGACGTCGGCGACGGCCGCATCCGCCGCATCGACCCGTCCGGCTACGTGGTGGTGGTCGCGGGGGGCGGCGACGGTGGCATCGACGGCAGCGGCGGGATCGACGGGACGTCGAGCGTTCTCGGCGTGGACGTGGCACCCGACTCGTCGGGCGACCTCTTCACGGTCGACGAGGGCACGAACCAGGTCGTGAAGATCCAGCTGGGCTGCGCGCCGAGCGGCATCCCCCAGGTCTGTTGCGGCTGCACTTGCACCGTGCTCGCCACCTTGCAGGCCCGGCCGTCGTTCATCGCGGTCGATGCGCAGAACGTGTACTGGTCGAACTTCGGCAGCGGCGCGAACTCGTTCCAGGACGGGGCCGTCTACCAGATGCCCAAGGGCGGAGGTCCCATCACGGCGCTCGCGACCGGTCTCGATTCGGCCGGCCCGCTGGCGCTCGACGCGCACGCCGTCTACTTCACGACCTTCGCCTCCGACTGCGGCGCCTCGGGATGCCCGGCGCAGTCCGGCACGGTGAACCAGGTGCCCATCGGCGGCGGGCCGGTCACGCAGCTCGCGGGTGGCCAGCCGTTCCCCTTCAACGTCGCCGTCGATTCGCAGAACGTCTACTGGAGCAACGAGGGCGATCAGACGACCGGCACCGGGGACGCCGGGCCGTCGATCTGGGCCATCCCCATCGGCGGCACCGGCCCCGCGACCCAGCTCGCCTCGGGTGGGCTGGAGACGAGCGTGGGGCAGGGCGGCGGCCTCGCAGTCCAAGGCGGCGAGCTGTATTTCGAGGGGCAGGACGCCGCCGGCTCGAACACCGTGGAGGCGATGTCCTCGGCCGGCGGCCCGACCACGACGCTGGCCGCGGGCTTCGACTTCACGGCGGGCCTGGAGCTGGATCAGACCAACGCCTACTTCTGGACGCGCGAGCTCTTCCAGGACGGCGGCCTGCCCGAGACCATCTGGTCCGTGCCACTCGACGGCTCGGCCCAGCCCACGCCGCTCGTGCAGAACACGCTCGGCGTGCCGTCGGCGCAGGACGCGACGAACCTGTACCTCTTCGACTTCGACGAAGGGCTGGTCCTGTCGGTCCCGAAGGCCGGCGCGGCCGCGCCCACCACGTTCTGCGGCGGGCAGATCAACCCGCAGTGGGTCGCCACGGACGGCACGAACCTCTACTGGGTGCTTTACGGGAGCCCCGGCGACCAGGGCGGCATGGTGGTGTCGGCGCCGCTCCAGTAGAAGGGTTGATTTCCCTCGGCGCGCGAGTAGAAGAGCGTCGTCACCGCTTCAGGGAGAACCGCCATGCCCGGGAACGTCCGCATCGAACGCGATACCTTCGGCGAGATCGAGGTGCCCGCCGACCACCTGTGGGGCGCGCAGACCCAGCGCTCGCTCCAGCACTTCAAGATTGCCGGCGATCGCCTGCCGCCCGAGCTCATCCGTGCGCTCGCGGTGGTGAAGCGAGCGGCGGCGCAGGTGAACCTCGACCTGGGCGTCCTCGACGCCAAGAAGGGCAAGGCCATCCTCGAGGCCGCCGACGAGGTCATCGCCGGGAAGCACCCCGCCGAGTTTCCCCTGGTCGTCTGGCAGACCGGCTCGGGCACGCAGAGCAACATGAACATGAACGAGGTGCTCGCGAACCGGGCCAGCGAGCTGCTCGGCGGCGAGCGCGGCGAGGCGCGCAAGGTCCACCCCAACGACGACGTGAACAAGGGGCAGTCGTCGAACGACGTCTTCCCCACGGCCATGAGCGTGGCCGCCGTCGAGGCCGTCGCGAAGCGCGTGATCCCGTCGCTGCGCGCGCTGCGCGAGGCGCTGGCCGCGAAGTCGAAGGCCTTCATGGAAATCGTGAAGGTTGGCCGCACCCACCTGCAGGACGCGACCCCGATCACGCTGGGTCAGGAAATCTCCGGCTGGGTGTCGCAGCTCGACCACGGCATCGCCCACCTCGAGGCGGCGATCCCGCACCTCGCCGAGCTGGCGCTCGGGGGTACCGCGGTGGGCACGGGGCTGAACGCCCACCCGGAGTTCGCGGTGCGCGTGGCGAAGGAGCTCGCGAAACAGACGGGGCTGCCGTTCGTGACCGCGCCGAACAAGTTCGAGGCGCTCGCGGCCCACGACGCGCTCGTGAACGCCCACGGCGCGCTCAAGACCGTGGCGGCGTCGCTGATGAAGATCGCCAACGACGTTCGCTGGCTGGCGAGCGGCCCCCGCTGCGGCCTGGGCGAGATCACCATCCCCGAGAACGAGCCGGGCAGCTCCATCATGCCGGGCAAGGTCAACCCCACGCAGAGCGAGGCGGTCACGATGCTGTGCTGCCAGGTGATGGGCAACGACGTCGCCATCAACCTGGGCGGTGCCATGGGCAACTTCGAGCTGAACGTCTTCAAGCCCCTCATCGCGCACGACTTCCTGCACTCCGCCCGGCTCATCGCCGACGGCGCCGACAGCTTCCGCGAGCACTGCGTGGTCGGCATCGAGCCGAACCGGCCGCGGCTCGCCCAGTACCTGCGGGACACGCTGATGCTGGTGACGGCGCTGAACCCCCACATCGGCTACGACAACGCGGCGAAGATCGCCAAGACCGCGCACAAGAGCGGCCGCTCCCTGCGGGAGACGGCCCTCGAGCTCGGCCTCGTCACCGGCGAGCAGTTCGACGCCTGGGTGAAGCCCGAGGAGATGGTCGGGCGGCGCTGAGCGCCTACTGGCAGAAGCCGCTGACGCAGCCCGTCGTGGGAGTCTTGCAGAAGCTGGCGCCGACGCAGCAGTCCGCGTCGCTCGCGCAAGGATAGCTTCCGCCGCCGCAGTTGCAAGAGCAGCTGTCATCGTAGCAGTAGCCGCTGGTGCAGTCGGAGCCGCTGCTGCACGACGCGCCCACGTTGCTGGCGGTCCCGCCGCTGGAGGAGGAGGACACGCCGCCAGTGCTCCCACCTCCGGTCGTGCTGCCTCCGGTGGTGCCGCCGCCCGAGCTGCTGCCGCCGGTCGTCCCGGCGCCGGTGCTCGTCCCCGACGAGCTGCTGACGCCGCCCGTGGTGCTGCCGCCCGTGGTGCTGCCGCCCGTGCTGGCGCCGCCGGTGGTGCTGGGGCCACCCGTGCTGCCGCCGGTAGGGGTGCAGTGGCCGTTGGTGGCGCAGGTGAAGCCGGTGCTGCAGACCGTCGACTGCGTCGTGCAGTTCGCCTGGCACTGGCCGGTCAGGTTGTTGCAGACCTCGCCCGTGCCGCACGCCGCGTCCATCGCCTGGCTCGGCGCGGAGGCCACCTGGCAGGTGACGCCCCCGGTCGTGCCGCCGCCGCCGGTCGTCCCTCCCGTGCTGCCGCCGCCGGCCGGGAGGCACTGGCTGTTGGTACAGACCGCGCCGCTGCAGCAATCGCTCTGAGCCGCGCACGGCCAGGGCGGGTTGCCGTCGCCGTCGTTGCAGGCGCAGCTGCCGGACACGCCGGCGTCGGCGCCCACGCAGTACTGGCTCGAGCAATCGCTGTCGCAGCCGCACGCCTGGCCGACCTGCGCCGAGCCGCTCCCGGTGCAGCCGCCTGTGGAAAGGGTGCTCGCCGTGCAGACCCCGCTCAGGCAGCTCCCGGTACAGCAGTCGAGATCGGAATTGCACGACGTACCGAGGCCGGCGCTGGGACTCTCGGGCGTGCAGCTCTTGCAGTCGGTCGAGATGTCGCAGCCCGTGGGGCACGTCACGTCGCCGCACTGGTTCGCGGGTGGGTTGCCGGACGATGAGCTACAGGCGGTGGCAAACGCGGCGACGGCGGCGAGACACAGGCGGCGGTTCATCGAGACCTCTCCTGTCGAAAAAGCGGCGGCAACGTACTCGAAGGCGACGCGCGAAGTCAAAGCGGAGTTGGCGTAAAAGTGCCGTACATTCAGCCACATACACCTACATTTGATGCCTTGACGGCCGACCGCTCGATTGGATACATCCGGCCGCCCGCAAGCTCACGGAGGGTTTCGAGATGAAGAATGCCTGCCTGGCCGGACTGATCGCCGCCGCGTTCGCCGCTGGATGCTCGAGCGGAGGTTCGCCGGACTCCGGCGCGATCACGAGCTGCCCGAGCCCGGCGCTCGAGGTCTACTTCAACCCGATGTATTCGGCCTACGACGGGGTGCACACGTTCCAGATTCCCGCCATCGTCGACGGCGTCTCCTCCGGCGTCGTTTCCTGGTACGCGTCGGACCCCTCGATGGTCGCGCTCACACCCGACCCGAGCATCGGCGGCGTGGTCGTCACGACCAAGGCCTCGGGCACGGTCAACATCCTCCCCTCCGCTGGCGGCCTGTGCGGTACCGCGCCGCTCACCATCACCGCCAACACCCCCGACGACTGGGACGCCGGTTACGCTCGCTACAACCTGGCCCCGCTGCCGCCGCCCGACGCGGGGCTGCGCTCGATCTTCGGCCCTCAGAATGACGGTGGGTCGTACATCGCCTGCACGTATTGCCATGGCGCGACCGCCGACGGTCCCTTCAAGGACGTCGCGCACACCCCGGAGCAGACGGGGGGCTTCAGCGACAGCGACCTCGCTGCCATCATCACCCAGGGCACCGTCCCAGAT
>DATJNL010000390.1:0-7743 GCA_035508175.1 Myxococcales bacterium | reverse complement strand
GTGGAACTTGCCCATCACGTCGCCGACGATACGCGCGCTCTTCTTGTACGCCTTCGAGTGGGTGTTCCCGGCGAGGTGCATGCCGTAGAGGATGCGGCGGTGCACCGGCTTGAGGCCGTCGCGCACGTCGGGCAGCGCGCGCCCGATGATGACGGACATCGAGTAGTCGAGATACGACCGGCGCATCTCGTCTTCGATGTTGATGGGGATCTTTTGGGCGTTCTGCTGCATGGCCTCGCTCGGGCGCGACGTCGGAGCCTACGGGGAAACACCGGTGAGTAGCGCGAAATGCCCGCGGGGGTCAACGGAAAGGGCCCTTGCGGCGGACGCCCCCGGCCGCGTAATCTCCGCGTCCGCCATGGCCCGGAGCAAGCCTTCGAAGGGGTTCCTCACCCGTGACCTGCAGCGCCAGCTGCTCACGCTGCACTTCACGATCTTCGTGGGCGGCGTGGCAGTGGCCGCCTGGCTGAACCGGAGCCTCACCCCCGACCGCCTGTGGGTGCAGTGGGTCGCACTGGCCTGGCTCCCGCTCCTGGCCCTGCACCTGCTCTCGTTCTCCCGCGTGACCATCGCGAGCATGACCGGCGGCTCGGGCGGCGGCGGCAAGCTCCCACCCCGCTGACCCGTGCTGCCGTACCTGGGGCTCGGTCTCGCGACGAATCTCGGGGCCCGCGACCTCCCGGATCCGCTGGCGGTCCACGCCGTTCGGCCGGACCTGCTCGATTTCGTCGAGTACAGCGCGCCGCTCGACCTGGCCGAAGCCGCGCGCGCGGCCCCGCGCTTCGAAGCGCTGCGGGGAAGCGGCCTGCCCGTCCTCTTCCACCCCGTCCACCTGAACCTCTACGGCCCTGCCCTCGAGAGCGACGAGACGCTCGGCGCGCTGGCCGCGCACGCACGCGCGGTCGGCTCGCCCTGGGTCGGCAACGACGTTGCCTGGTGGCACGCCGCGGGCGCCAGCTTCCCCGGGTACCTCTACCTTCCGCCGCCCCTCGACACGCGCGGGCTCGCCGACTGCGCCGCGCACGCCGCGCATGTGCAGGACGCGCTCGACCGGCCGCTGCTGCTCGAGAACCCGGTCGTGCTGGAGCGCTCCGGCCCCCTGCACGTGCTCGACTTCATGGCCGCGCTGCACGCGCAGAGCGGCTGCGAGCTGATCCTCGACCTCGGCCATCTGCTCGCGTTCCAGCTCGCGGCCGCCCTGCCGCTTCGCGCCGGCCTCGACGGCTTCCCGCTCGACGCCGTGCGCGAGATCCACCTCGCCGGGGGAACGGTGACGGGCCGGGCCTACGCCGACGACCACGGGCAGCCCGTGCGGGAGGAGCTCTTCGAGCTGCTGTCCGACCTGCTCCCACGCTGCCGCGCGCTCTGCGCCGTCACCTTCGAGGGCGACGGCCACCCCGACGAGGTGGCGCAGCGAACCCTCGAACGGCTGCGCCCCTTGCTTTCTGCCCCGCCTGAGGCGCGGGACGCAAGCGCCCCCGAACACGCCCGCGGGCCCCCTCCGCCGCCCGACTGGCGGCCCGCGTCAGACCCCTGGTCCGTCTTCGAGCGCCTCTACGCCCACCGCGGTCCCTCCCCCGATCCCGCCGGCACCCGCGCCGATCAGGACCTCCGGCTGGCGGTGCTCGCCGAGGCGCTCGATCGGGACTGGCCGCTCACGCGGCCTCTCCTCTGCCCCGATCGTGAGCGCCTGGCCGAGTTCTCCGGGTCCCCCGAGCTCCGTGCCCGCTTCGAGAGCGGTGCCCGGCCGCTGGCCCAGGCCTTCGGCGCCTGGGCGCGCCGCCACCTCCGCGAAGCGCCCGACGACGGCGCCGAACGCGCCGTGTCCTTCGAGAGCTGGGCCCGCGCGCTCGCCGGCGCCGACTGGCGCGAGGGGACCTTCCCGCTCGACCTCGGCGAGCTCGTCTTCGCCGTCCGCGCCCTGCGCCGCCACCTCGGCGCGCGCGCCGCCGCCACCGGCGTCTTCGAAGCCTCCGCGCTCGAGGCGCTCGCCCAGATCGCGCGACGCGCGCCGTCCCGTCCCTGGCGGGTCGCCGTCCGCTTCGGGCCCGCGGGCCTCGAGGCGCGCGAGGCCGGGCTTGGACACCCCTAGCCGCCCTTGAACTTCGGCGCGCGCTTCTCGAAGAACGCGAAGAGCCCCTCGGCGGCGTCGTCGCTCGCGAGGCAGTCCTTCACGGGCGCGACCTCTCGCTCGAGCGCCGCGCCGAACGAGGGCGACGGATCGCGTAGCTGCCGCTTGGCCTCCTCGATGACGAGCGGCGGTCCGGCCGCGAGCCGCTCGGCCACCGCTAGCGCCTCGCCCGCGAGCAGCGCAGGCGCCACGACCTTCGCCGCGAGGCCCCACGCCTGCGCTTCGGCCGCCGTGAGCCGCCTCTCCGGATCGAGCACCAGCTCCAGGGCGCGCGCGAGCCCCACCAGCCGGTCGAGCTGCCACAGCGCCCCGCCGTCGGGGAAGAGGCCGATCTTCAGGAAGCCGCACCCGAGGTAGGCGTCTTCCGCCATCACGCGCACGTCGCAGGCGAGCGCGATCGACATGCCAAAGCCCACCGAGGCGCCCGCGAGCTCGGCCACCACCGGCTTGCTGCAATGCCAGATGGCGCGCAGTGCAGGGTGGAAACGCTCAACGAGGTGCGTCTGCCCGACGCGCCGCCGTCCCTCCGCAGACGGGTCGGCCTCTCCAGAGAGGGCCGCGGAGAGGTCCGCCCCGGAGGAGAAGTGCCCCTCCACGCCCCCGAGGAGCACGGCGCGGATCGCGGCGTCGCGCGCGGCGCCCTCGAAGGCCGCCACGAGTGCGTCCGCGATCTCCACCGTGAGCCCGTTGCGCCGCTTCGGGTTGTTCATGCGCAGCTCGAGCACCGCGCCGCGCCGCACCGAGAGGAGGGGTTCCATGCCGAGCGTCGTAGCGTCCGCCGCTCGACGGGTCAAGGGAGCGCCATGTATCCTCGGCGCCGGTGCTTCTCGTCCCTTCGCCCCGTCACCTGCCTGAGCGGCTTCGGCACGGGTTCGCCTACGCGAGACTGAGCGCTGGATGCCGGCTTCGTCGACGGGTCCGCCGGCCAGGCTCGATTCGGCCAGCCGTCGGGGCTCGCGGTATTCGGCCTCAAGTTTTCGTCACCGACACGCAGAACGCCGCCGTGCGGGTCGTCGCGCTGCCTCCTTGATTCTTCCGGCTCGGGATCCAGCTCGCTGCTGATATACTCCGTCGGGTCGTGCGGCGCTCCTTCCTCTCGTTCGCGTTCGCGCTCGCGGCCTGCTCCTCAACGCCGAGCGCGGGCAACGGTGGCACGAGCGGGAACGGCGGCACGACGGGGACCAGCGACGGCTGCCCGGTCTGCGACCCCTCGGAGGTCTGCGTCCGCGGCGAGTGCGTCGCGCTCGGCAGCGCCGCGGGCTCGGGCAGCGGCGGAGGCGTGGGCGTCGGCACGACGGGTGGAGGCTCGACCGCGGGGACGGGAACCAGCGGCGACCATGGCAGCAGTGGCGGCGACCAGGGGTCGAGCACCACGGGCGGAGGCATCGGTGACTCGAACGGCGGTGCCTCGACGGGCGGCAGCGTGGCCACGGGGGGCGTGGGCGCGACCGGCGCCGGCGGTACGACCACCGGGGGCGCGGGCACGACCGGCGCTGGCGGGTCGAGCGGCGGGTGCACCCCGACGTGTAGCGGGCTCTGCGGCAACGCGCCGGACGGCTGCGGCGGCTTCTGCTCGGGCCTCATGGGCTGCGCAGGCGGACAGGAGTGCGACGCCGAGCGCTGCTGCACGCCGCACTGCGCCGGCGTCTGCAACGGTTCGTCCGACGGCTGCGGCGGCTTCTGCAGCGGCCTCGCCGGCTGCGCGGCGGGGCAGGAGTGCAACCAAGGAAAGTGCTGCACGCCGGACTGCACCGGCCTCTGCGGCGTCGCGGCCGACGGCTGTGGCGGGAGCTGCAACGGGAGCTGCGCCGCCGGCGACAGCTGCAGCAACGCCGGCGTCTGCTGCGGCGGCCCTGGGGCGAGCTGCACCGCCAGCTCGGAGTGCTGCAACGGCAGCTGCATCGGAGGCCTCTGCTGCTACCCGAACGGCACGAGCTGCAACCCGAGCGGCAGCAACAGCTGCTGCGCCACCTACTGCGGGCAAGCCAAGGGCGTGTGCTGCTCCGAGACGACGTGCGACACGACGGCCGACTGCTGCGAAGGGCAATGCGTGGGCAGCACGTGCACCTGCGCAGCCATTGGCGCCGCCTGCAGCCAGGCCACCGATTGCTGCTACAACAACGGCATCCAGAACCTCTGCCAGAGCGGCCGCTGCTGCATCCAGAGCGGCAACTACTTTTGCTTCCAGAACAGCGACTGCTGCAGCGGGTCGTGCAACACGGCGCTCGGTTCCGAACACTGCAACTGAAGCAGCCGGCCACCCCCCGTGAGGGCGCACCAGCCGGCGTGCCACATCTGGCCACCGGGGGCTTCCCGCGTTATCTTCTCCGCGTGAACACCGCCTGGCACGAGAAACATCCGCTGCCCCTCTATGCCAAGGAGGACGAGCAGGTAGCCTGGCACCTGGCGCACGCGAAAGTCTGCGGCTGCCGGCCCATCCCGGCCTGGATCCGGCGGCGGGCGGAGCGCAAGCAGGCGAAGGGTCGGCGCAAGGCAAGCTGAGCCTATTGACGGAACGCCGTGCGCAGCGCCTCAAGCAGCGCATTGCCGCCGCTCGCGCCCCCGGGGACGTAGCCTTCGGCGAGCTCCCAGATGATCGTGCCACCCAGGCCGTTCGCCTTCGCGTACTGCGCCTTGGCCGCGACGGAGCTCGCGTCGTCGTACGTGACGTAGCTGCAGCCAGAAGGGCCGACGGGAGAAGAGGCGCTCAGGTACGGCACCTGCGACGACGGGTCGAAGGTGTACGTCATCGAGGGATAGTAATTGGCCATGATGTTCGTGTAGCTCATCACGCCATCGGAGGCCGCGACCGTCGAAGCGCCGAGGTCCTGCTTCGGCCCGGTCACGGGCGGCGTGTAGCAGAGGCCGAAGAAGCCGACGCCGAGGCCGAGCTTCGCGGCGGGCACGCCCGCGGCGAGGTAGGCGGGCACGCTCGTATCGATCGACTCGGGAGTGCTGCCAGTCTCGCCCGACATGGGCGAGCTGTGCCAGCTCTGCCACCCTTGCCAGGCGCCGGCCATACCGTAGGTCATCACGTTCATCTGATCGACGATCGCCGCGACCGATGGGTAGAACGAATCGACGGTGTCGAGGTTCATGTTGAGCGCACCCACGGGCATGGTGAGCACGGCGCCCGGCGCGGCCGTGCGCAGCGCCTGCAGCAGCGCGGTGAAGCTGGCCTCGTCGGCCGCGGCGAGCGGTTCCCAGTCGAGGTCGAGGCCGTCGGCGCCGAACTGGGCCATCGCGGACTGCAGGTTTGCGACGAATGTGAACAGGTTCGCGCTCGACGTCGCGCCGAGGAAGCCGCTCTCGGAGTCGGAGCCGCCTACCCAGAGGAGCGCCACGTCGCCCGCGGCGTGCGCCGCCTCCACGGCCGAGATCGCCCAGGCCGGGCCGGCGTTGCCGAGGCTGAACGTGGTGTCGAGGCTGC
The DNA here is from genome assembly GCA_035508175.1 of Myxococcales bacterium. Classification (GTDB taxonomy): domain Bacteria; phylum Myxococcota; class Myxococcia; order Myxococcales; family JAKAPL01; genus DATJNL01. The sequence goes on along the minus strand of DATJNL010000390.1, from coordinate 2,182 downwards.
CGTCGGAGTTCGCGAGAACGGGGCCGACGACCACGTGCGTGAGCGCCGCGAAGTCGACCGCACTCACTGGGTAGCTGGCAGAGTCCCAGCCCGTGTAGTAGCCGGTGACCCAGAGGGCAGCGCCGCCCGAGGAGCCGCCGGCGTTGCTCGACCCGGCGCCGCTGGAAGTGCCCCCGGTGCTGGAGCCCCCGCCGGAGGACGCGGCGGGCCCGCCCGTTGAAGCGGCCGTGCCACGCCCGCCGGTCGAGGAGGCTCTCCCCGTACCGCCGGCGGCCGTGCCGGAGGCGTTGCTCCCGGTGCTGCCGACCGATCCCGTGCTCGCCGAGTGTCCACCGCCCGTGGTGCCGGCGGGTTCTCCACCGCTGCTCCCGGTCTGGCCGGCCCCTCCGCCGCAGGCGGCCAGGGCGATCGCGGCGACGAGCAAGAGCGCGCGCATGGCGGTCGCCGCTCAGGCTACGTCGGCCGCAGTCCCGGCCGGGGCGAGGTGGACGTGGCTGAAATCGTCGGCCGGGCGCCTGAGACCGAGCATCACCGGCCAGGTGCGCATCAACGTGCCGACGGTCGTACGGATCTTACCCCAGGTCGACGAGGTGGCCGCGGGGAGCGCGAGGTCGGTGACATCGGCGATATCGAGGTAGCGGAGCTCGGTGGGACCGACGCCCTCGAGGTCCTCGACGTGCGCCTTCGCGCGCGAGGCTAGGTCGGGCGTGAGGTGCCGCGCCACCGCCTCGGTCATGAGGACGTACTCCGAGAGGGGCACCTTGTTCTTGAGGAGTCGGTGCACGACGATGACGTCGAAGCCCGCGAGTTCCTGGTAGCGCTTCACCTTCTGGAACGCGACCTCGCCGATGTGCGAGACGAACTTGAGCTTGAGGCCGGCCGCGCCGACGCAACCCTCGCACTCGCACACCCGGTTGATGGAGAAGCGCTGCTGCCGCACGCCGAACGAACGGCGCATGCCGCCGAGCCGCGCGGCCAGATCGCCCATCTCGCCGGCGCTGGGCGCGTAGAGGAACACGGCGTCGCCCTCCAGCTTTGCGACCTTGAACGCAGGGCTCGCCGAATCGATGACGGCTTCGAGGAGGCGCGCCACCACGTCCTGGGCATGCGACAGCGCCGTGCGTTTCATGAACTGCGTATAACCGCTGATGTCGGCGATGACGAGGAGCGTGTTCGCCTCGGACATGGAGGCATTGTAGCACGCGGAAGGGTTGGCGCGCGTCCGAGGGGCGCGATACAAGACGTCCATGCGCAACGCCTGGCTCCCGCTCACCGCCCTCGCCGCCTGCGGGGGAGGGGGTACGAACCTGTACACGGGAACGTGGAGCTACAGCTCGGTCTTCCTCGCGGTGCAGTGCGCCCCGCCCACGGGATCCTTCCAGTCGCAGCTCGCCGGCAGCTTGACCGTCGCGACCGGGAAGGGCGTCGACCTGACCACGACCGACACGGGCGGCTGCGTCTTCCAGTGGAACCTCGAGGGCGGTCCAGCCGTGCTGCAGGGGACGCCGGTGTGCACGGTGACCTTCGCCGACGCGGCGAGCGGATCGCAGGTGGCCGTGACGGCCTCGTGGACGGGCACGCTGGAGACGGACGACGGGAGCAACATGAGCGTCCACCTCGATGGCACCGTGAGCGCCATCAGCTCCGCCGGCGCACCGTTGGCGTGCCCGGCCGGAAGCGCGACGATCGACGGCTCCCTGTCGAAGGGCTAGTTCGCCACCTTCGTCGCGCTGAAGGTGTCGGAGAAGGTGCACGCCACGATGTTGAAGGTCCCCGAACCGGCGAGCGTGCCGCTGAGCGTCGCCGCGCCGGTAGAGGTGACGCTGCCGCTCGAGAAATTGACGGACGAGGTGACGCCGTTCGCGGTCTCTCCGCAGCTCTGCCCCGCGACGAGGGTGAGGGTGTTGCCGTTCACCGTCCAGCTCAGGTTACAGCCGTCGGGATCGGTGCTGACGATGTCGCCGTTCGTACCGGACGCCAAGGTGATGTCGCCCGTGATGGCGTTGCTGCCGGACACGCCAGCGCAAGTGAAGGCGTTCGTGTCGGTGCCGATCTGCCAGGTGCCGATGAACTGCCCGCCGGCCGGACAGCACGCGGCGAGGACTGCGAGCGCGAGCGGGGCGAGTTTTCGGGGGTCGGCCATGAGATCCCTCCTCGAGCACCCGGCATGCTAGCAGCGCCG
>DATJNL010000389.1:0-12463 GCA_035508175.1 Myxococcales bacterium | reverse complement strand
GGACTCTGCGCGCGCTCGGGGAGGTCGAGCTCGACCTCGCGGTCGTCGAGCGTGCCTGCGTGGAGCATGGCGCGCATCTTCTCGCGGCTCTCGCTGGCGGGGCCGGGCGTGACCGAGAAGCCCGGGCCCGAGGGCGAGGGGAAGAGGGCATCGAGCAGCCGCTCCTCGGCCAGCTCCCGCGCGCGCGGCTGCACGGCCGCCATCTCCTCGTCCCGCACCAGCTGCACCGAGACCGCGGCCAGGTCGCGGATCATGGAATCCACGTCCCGGCCCACGTAGCCGACCTCGGTGTACTTGCTGGCCTCCACCTTCACGAACGGCGCCTGCGCGAGCTTCGCGAGGCGGCGCGCGATCTCGGTCTTGCCGACTCCCGTGGGCCCGATGAGGATGATGTTCTTCGGCGCGATCTCGTCGCGAAGAGCCGGCTCGACGCGCTGGCGCCGCCAGCGGTTGCGCAGCGCGATGGCCACGGCGCGCTTCGCCGCCTTCTGCCCCACGATGTAGCGGTCCAGCTCGGCGACGATCTGCCGCGGGGTGAGGCTGTCGGCTCTGAGAGGCTCGGCCACGGGTCACACCTCTTCGAACGTGAGGTTCGCGTTGGTGTAGATGCAGATCTCGGAGGCGATGCGCAAGCCGGCCTCGGCGATCGCCCGCGCGTCGAGCTTCGTGTGCTCGAGCAACGCCCGCGCGGCGGCGAGCGCGTACGGCCCGCCGGAGCCCACCGCGGCGGCGCCGCCGTCCGGCTCGATGACGTCGCCCGCGCCCGAGAGCACCAGCACGCGCTCCTTGTCGGCGACCACGAGGAGCGCCTCGAGGCGGCGCAGGAAGCGGTCGGTGCGCCAGTCCTTCGCCAGCTCGACCGCGGCGCGCGACAGGTTCTGGGCGTGCGCCTTGAGCTTCTGGTCGAAGCGCTCGAACAGCGTGAAGGCGTCCGCGGTGGAGCCGGCGAAGCCCGCGACGATCTTGCCCTCGCCGAGTCGTCGTACCTTGCGCGCGGTGGCCTTCATCACGGTCTTGTCGAGCGTGACCTGGCCGTCGCCCCCGATGACCGTGCGGCCATCGCGGCGGACGCAGAGGATGGTGGTGCCGTGCGCGGATTCCATCGAGGGCGGAGCCTAGCACACGAGCGGCGCGACGTGGCGCAGGTCCTCGACGAAGCGGGCGCGTGCGAGGTGCCGGGCCTCGGGCGTGGGCGAGCGGAGCACCGAGGAGGGGTGCACGGTGGCCATCACGGCGGGCGCGAGGCCCGTGCCGGAGAGCAGCTTGCCACGCTCGGCGGTGACGCGGAACGCGGCGCCGAGCAGAGACTGTGCCGCCGTCGCCCCGAGGAGCACGAGCACCCGGGGGTGGAGCAGCGCGAGCTCGGCGTCCAGCCAGGGGCGGCAGGCGCGCAGCTCGGCGCGATCGGGCTTCTCGTGGATGCGGCGCTTGCCGCGCGGGACCCACTTGAAGTGCTTGACCGCATTGGTGACGTACGCGGCGTGGCGGTCGATGCCCGCCTCCCGGAGCGCGTCGTCGAGGAGCTGGCCCGCCGGCCCCACGAAGGGGCGGCCCGTCTGGTCCTCCCGGTCCCCGGGCTGCTCGCCCACCAGCACGAGCCTGGCGTCGGCGGCGCCCTCACCGAAGACCGTCTGGGTGCCGCGCTCCCACAGCGGACATGCGTGGCAGCTCGCCGCTGCGCGGCGCAGCGACGCCAGGGTCGGACGCGCCGGAATCAGCGCGCCGGCGTCGCTTTCCAGGCGCCCGGACACCCGCCGAGTCTAGCCCCTCGCCTTCGGATGCGCTCGGTCGTAGACCGCGAAGAGCTGGCGCAGGTCCACCTGGGTGTACCGTTGCGTGGTGGACAGCGAGGCGTGGCCGAGCATCTCCTGGATGGAGCGTAGGTCGGCGCCGCCTTCGAGCAGGTGGGTGGCGAAGCAGTGGCGCAAGAGGTGGGGATAGGCGCGGCGGCCGAGGCCGGCCTTCAGCGCGGCCTTGCGGAGCACGGTGCGCATCTGCCGGTCGGAGAAGCGCTTCCCCGAGGGGCCCACGAGGAGCGCGGGGTTGCCGGCGGCGCGGGGCAGGGTCGCGCGCGCCTCCAGCCAGCGGCGCACGGCGGCGAGCGCAGGTCCGCCCACCGGCACGATGCGCTCCTTGTCGCCCTTGCCCACGACGCGCACCGTGCCGCCGGCGAGGTCGACGCCGCCCAGGTTCAGGCCCACGAGCTCGGAGACGCGCAGGCCGCTCGAGTAGAGCAGCTCGGCGGCGGCGCGGTCGCGCAGCTCGAAGGGCTTCGTGCCGTCGAGCGCCGCGAGGATGGCGGTCACGTCCTCGACCCGCAGCATGTCGGGCAGCCGACGCGGCACCTTGGGCCGCTGCAGCCGGGCCACCGGGTTCTTCTCGGCGCGGCCGGTCTCGAGGCAGTGGCGGTAGAACGTGTTCAGCGCCGAGAGCTTGCGGGCGAGCGACGCGGCGCCGCAGCTCGCCGACATCGCGGCCAGGAAGCGCCGCACCGTGGCCCGGTCGGCGGCCGCGAAGGCGATGCGCTCGTCCTCGAGAAAGGCGAGGTACTGTGACACGTCGAGCTCGTAGCTGCGCAGGGTCTCCTTCGAGACCCCGCGCTCGATCTCGAGGTGCTCCAGGAAGGCCGCCAGCAGCTCGGGCACCCGCTCAGCGTACTCCCGCCCCGCCGCCGCGCCAGTTTCTCAGCGCGCCGATCTCTCCCAGGTACCAGCGGGGCTTTGCGCGCGGGCCGTAGGAGAGGCCGAACTGCGCCATGGCGCGCTCGCGGATGCCGGCGACGGCCTCCTGCGGCGAGTCGGTGAGCTGGAAGAGCGAGAGCTCGGCCTCGTCGAGCGTGCCGCGCGCGATGGGCGTGCCGCGCAGGAACTGGATGAGCGGCCCCCAGAAGCTCGTGCCCATGAACACCAGCGGGAAGTCCTTGATCTTGCGCGTCTGGATCAACGTGAGCGTCTCGAACGTCTCGTCGAGCGTGCCGAAGCCGCCGGGCATCACGATGAAGGCGTACGAGTACTTCACGAGCATGAGCTTGCGGACGAAGAAGTGGTCGAACTCGAACCAGCGGTCGAGGTAGGGGTTCGGCTGCTGCTCCTTCGGCAATCGGATGTTGCAGCCGATGGAGCGCCCGCCCACGTCGCGCGCGCCACGGTTCGCCGCTTCCATGATGCCGGGGCCACCGCCGGTCATCACGGTGAAGCCGGCGCGGCCCAGCTCGGCGCCCACCTCGCGCGCCAGCCGGTACTCGGGCGTGGCCTCGGTGAAGCGCGCCGACCCGAACACCGTGACGCACGGGCCGACGAAGTGCAGGCCGCGGAAGCCCTCGAGCACCTCGGCGAAGATGCGGGTCGCGCTCCACAGCTCGCTGCCGCGGGGGCGGGGACCGGTGAGGATCTTTTCCGGCGCTGCGGCCGGCGGGGGAGGGGGCCAGTGGCTTCCGGGCATGGAGCCCGGCAGTCTACTGCGTCCCGGCCGGCGTGGCGTCGTCGGCGGCGCCCGGGGGCTCTGAGCTCTTGCCGTGCAGGTACACCGAGTGGCACTGCACGCAGGTCTCGGTCATGCGGCCCATGGCGTGCGCGAGGGCGCGGTCGTCGTGCGTGCGGGCCGCCTGGGCGACCGCACGGGCGCGCTGGGCCAGCTGGTCCTGCAGCTCGAAGAAGCGCTTGGGCAGCAGCGCGTTGAGCGATTGCAGGTCGCCGGGCAGCGGGCGGCCGAAGCGCGGCGTGTTGGCGATCTCCATCGCGGATTGCTCCGCCAGCTCGTGGTTGAGCGTGAGCGTCGCGGCCAGGAGCCACTCGAGGTCGCTCGCGTGGTTGGCCATGCGCAGCGCGAGCGCGTCGCGCGCCGCGAGGGGCAGGTTGCCGGGGGCCTCGAGGTGCAGCTGGGGGCGCTTGGGGGTCACGCGCGCGGGCGCCTCGGGCGTCTGGGCCTCCTGCGCCACCGCGCCCGCGCCGAGGAGGGGCGCGAGCGCGGCGAGAAGGGCGAGCCGCTTCACTTGCCCTCCGGCGGCGAGGCCGACTTCTCCCCGTCGCGCAGGGTCTTGAGGAAGCCGCGCATCCGGTCGGCAGCCTCGTCCAGCGCCTTCGCGGCCGCCTGGCTCATCTCGTGACGCGCGTTGCGCTCGGCGTCGCCGACCTGCTGGGCGATCTTCTCCCAGCTCTGCTTGGCTTCCATGCCGGCGAGCCGCACCTCGACCCGCGCCTCGTCGCGGAGGGTCTTGGTGGCCTGCGCGCTCTTGCCCAGGCTGTCCTTGAGGTGGTCGATCTCACCGGCCACCTCGCGGCGCAGGGCGGCGACGGTCTTCAGGGCCTCCGCGAGGTGCTGCTTCAGATCGCGGGCCGTGTCCTTCGGGTTCAACTGGTTGGTCTCTGGCATGTGTGCCTCCTGCTCCACGTACGGTAGCAAGGGGCATGCCCGGCAACAGATGGCGGAAAGAGGCGCGCAAGGAAGCGGCACGACCGGCAGCGTTTGCGCGGTCGGCCGGTCACCCGTGCAGCCGTTGCGGACGTCTCAGCGGTGCGAGAGGGCGGCGGGCACCTGCGCGGGGTCGGCCTCGTAGAGGCCCGGGCGCTTCGGCGTGTTCACCAGGTAGGCGACCTTGCCGCCGGCCAGCCAGCGGGGGTGCGGCTCGGCGCCACGGTCGACGTAACGGGGCAAGCTCCACTCGCCGTTGGGGATCACCGCGACGTCGACGGTGTGGCCGGTGGGGTTCGTGAAGGTGAGCCAGAGCCAGTGGCCATCGGGAGAGAAGTCGTAGTCGGACAGCCCGGCGGCGACGCGCACCGCCTTCTCGGGCAGCAGGCCGCCGTCGGGTCCGTGCGTGACCTTGGCCGCAGCGGCGTCCGTGGGGACCTCCATGAGGTCGCACGCCTGGCCGCCGGAGACGCACGCGGTCTTGAAGAGGAGCTCCTTGTCGTCGGGCGAGAAGTCGAAGCTGTAGATGGCCTGGCCGATGAAGCGGCCGGCGGCCGGCGCCGCGGCGGGGGCGAGGTGGAGCTGCTCCGTGTACAGCGGCCGCGTGACCGTCTGCAGCCACGCGAGCGCGCCGCCGCGGTGCGACCAGCCGAAGAGGCGCACGAACGGGGCCACCTCGACGGTGCCGCGCCCCGGGTTCCACACGGCCAGCTTCCCGGTGCGCGACCGGTCGTAGTACTCGTGCAGAAAGGCGAGCTGGGAGCCGTCGGGGGAGAAGACGTAGGTGCCCGCGCGCTTGCCGATGCGCTGCGGCGCGCCGCCGTCGACGGCCACGACGTAGGTGTCGCCCTCGAGGTACGACGCGCTCACGCCCGCCACGAAGGCCAGGTACCTTCCGTCCGAGGAGAAGGCGAAGCTGGGCGCCGCCGTGGCGATGAGCCGCTCCGCTCCGCCCTTCCAGAGGTGGAGCTCGGGCAGGCGATCGGGAGTCTCGAGCGTGTATGCGATCGCCTGGCCCTTGCGATCGAACTGGTAGTCGGCGACGTGGCGGGCGACCGGGGTCGGCGCCTTTCCGCCGGCGGCCACCGGCGCGAGCACGAGAGCCGCGCCGTCGCTGGAGCGGGTGCGGTAGAGGACGGCGCGTCCGTCCGCGGAGAATTCGAAGGTGGCCACGCCGTCGGCCACGGTCGCCGGCTCGCCGCCCGCGAGCGCCAGGAGCGACAGGCGGCCCGCGGCGACGTAGGCGAGGTTCTTGCCGTCCGGCGAGAAACCGAAGAACGACACGCCAGGGGCGAGCGCCCGGGGCTCGCCGCCGGCGACCGAGACCAGCGAGAGCTGCCCGGTGTGCGTGCTGAAGTCGAAGTGGGTCAGGTACGCGAGCCACTGGCCGTCGGGGGAGAAGAGCACCGAGCCGGCGAGGTTCGTCGCGCCGGCGCCGAGCGCGCGGGGCTTGCCATCCTCGCCGACGAGCGTCAGCTCGCCGAGGAAGGCGTCCGGGGGCATGAGCGGGCCCTCCGGGTGGTGCGGCTCGCGCAGGTAGGTGGCCGCGCCGCCGGCGGGGGCCGGCGTGAGGTCCTGCCCGGCGCCCTCGACGAGTCGCACGCCGACGTGGGGCGCGCCCGCGGTGGCCGAGGGCTGCGCGCACGCTGCCAGCGCGAGGGCAAGCAGGGCGAAGCGCTTCATGCGACGGCCGTCGCCTCCGAGGGTACGCGCGTCGCGGTTCCCGCCTGCCAGGCCGCGAAGTCCCGGCGCGCCCGCTCGAGCACCGCGCGGCGCCGCTCGCTCTTGGGAACGCGACCGTCGAGCGGCGGGAAGAGGCCGAAGGTCACGTTGCTCGGCTGGTAGTCGTAGCCCTCCGGGTGCGCTTCACCGGTCACGTGACGGAGCAGGGCGCCGAGCGCGGTGGTGGCGGGCGGCGGGCGGAAGGGGCGCTCCGCGAGGCGGGCGGTCACGGCGCGTGCGGCCAGCAGGCCGCAGGCGCACGACTCGACGTAGCCCTCGACGCCGGTGATCTGTCCCGCGAAGAAGACCGCGGGCCGGCTCCGCAGCGAGAGGTCTCGCGCGAGCACGGTGGGCGCGTCGAGGAACGTGTTGCGGTGCACCTGGCCGAGCCTCAGGATCTCCGCGTGGGCGAGGCCGGGCAGCGTCTTGAAGATCCGCTTCTGCTCGGGCCAGGTGAGGCGCGTCTGGAATCCGACGAGGTTGTAGGCCGTCCCGGCGCGGTCTTCCATGCGGAGCTGCACCACCGCGTGCGGGCGCTTGCCGGTGCGCGGATCGACGAGGCCGACCGGCTTCATGGGCCCGTGGGCGAGCACCTCGTCGCCGCGCTCGGCCATCACCTCGATGGGCAGGCAGCCCTCGAAGTAGCGCGCCTCCTCGAAGTCGTGGGGCACGACCTTCTCGCCGGCTCGCAAGGCCTGCACGAAGGCGAGGTATTCCCCTCGATCGAGCGGCAGGTTCAGGTAATCGTCGCCGCCGCCCTTGCCGTAGCGGCTCTGGGCGAAGGCGATGGAGAGGTCGACCGAATCCGCCGACACGATGGGCGCGATCGCGTCGTAGAAGTGGAGCGAGCCCCGACCCGTCGCGGTGGCGATGGCCTGCGCGAGCGGCTCGCTGGTGAGCGGACCGGTGGCGATCACGGAGAGCGCGTCGCCGTCGGGCAGGGCTTCGGCCTCGCGGCGCACCAGGCGCAGCGAGGGCTCGGCTTCGAGGCGCCGCGCCACCTCGGCGGCGAAGGCCGCGCGATCCACCGCCAGCGCGTCGCCCGCGGGGACCCTGGCCGCGTCCGCCGCTGACAGCACCGGCGAGCCGAGGCCTCGCAGCTCCTCCTTGAGCAGGCCCACCGCGTTCTCGGGGTTGTCGCTGCGCAGGGAGTTCGAGCAGACGAGCTCGCACAGGTCGTCCGTCCGGTGGGCGGGCGAGCGGCGCAGCGGCCGCATCTCCCACAGCTCGACCGAGGCGCCGGCGCGGGCGAGCTGCACCGCGGCTTCGCAGCCGGCGAGGCCGGCACCGAGGACGCGCACGTCGGGCACGGCTCGCGAAGCTCGCCGATCGGGCGCGCCAGGTCAAGCCGCCGCCGCGCCGGGCTTGGGGGCGGGCGGCCTAGCGGCAGCTGTCGCCCGGCACACGCGCACATAGATTCACCGCCGATTCGCCGGAGACAGGGAGGCGCACATGCCGACAGAGATCCAGCAAGCCGAGCTTCGCCAGCAGCTCCTGGTGCGCCGCCGGCGGCTGGTGGAGACCCACCAGAGCACGAACCGCGAGATCGGTCAGCTGATGGACGCGCCCAAGGACCCCGAGTTCGAGGAGACCGCGCAGACGGCGCTCACCGAGTACACGCTGCACCGCCTCACCGACGGCCAGCGGCGCGAGGTGCAGGCGATCGACGCGGCCCTCGGACGGATGGACGCGGGCGAGTACGGCAGCTGCGACGAGTGCGGCGCCGAGATCTCGTTCGAGCGGCTGCAGGCGCTGCCCTTCGCGACGCGCTGCACCGACTGCGCCACGATGGAGGAGAAGCGCCGCGGCCGCGGCGTGGTCGCGCAACCCGGGACCTTGTAGAAGCAGCCTCGAGGAGAGGCCCCCTCACTCGGCCTCCCCCCCTCCGGGGGAGAGGAGCTGGCTTCTGCGGGCTCGACGGGCGCGGCGGCCGGTCAGCTGCCGCTGTTCTCCTTGGTGAGCACCAGGAAGCGGTACTGGTCGAGCTTCGCCTTGCCCGCCGTGTACAGCACTTCCGTGAGCAACCGGTAGGGCACCCACCGGTCGGCGATGATGGTCACGCGGCCGTTGAAGGGGGCGCGGGGGTTGTACTTGGCGATGTACTCCAGCTTGTCGACCTCCTTCTGCAGGCGGTCGTACAGCGGCGTGATCAGGTAGCTGTCGTCGCTGCCCTGGTCCTTGATGTCCTTCGGAATCTTCACGCCCACCGCGCAGAGCGGGCCCGGGCAGCCGGCGGCCGTGGGGGTGCCCTCGAGCTCGGCGACCACCTTGTCGCCCACCAGGATCGCCTTCTGGCTCACGGTGATGGTGAGCGTGTCGTCGGGGTGCAGCTGCGTCGTGGACGTGGGCGGCGTCATCGTGGTGTTCACTTCCACGGTGGTGTTCGACGACGACCAGCTCTTGAGCAGGAACACGAGGATGATGGTCATCATGTCCATCATCGCCGTGATGTTGAGCTCCTTGATCTCGCCCTGCCGCTCGCGGATCTTGCGGCGGACCTTGCGGATCCCGCGCTTGAACTCGATCCGCTTCAGCTCGTCCTGGGTGGGCCCCTCGATCTGCTGGTTCGCCATGCCGGGACCCTCTCAGCCCACGCCGGCCGACAACGAGACGTCGAAGAAGAGCGGGTGCTTCCCGTCCGGGGCGCTGTACTCGCGCACCGCGTCCATCGTCTTCACGAGGTCGTGGTAGGGCAGGTCGGCGTCGGCGGTGAGGATGACCTTGGTGTTGCTCGGGAACTGCCTCTTGATGGCAATCATCTTCTGCGTGAGGCAGTCGTAGTCGAAGTCGGCCGCCTTCAAGGGGCAGGTGGGGGAATCTGCCGAGCCGGTCTGGTCGCCGAGCACGCCCCCGGTCGCCGCCACGAAGAAGCCCTTGTGCGAGATGGCCACCGTGAGGATCAGGTCGTTGCCCTTGTCGCCGCCGGCGCCGCTCGCCGAGCCGTAGCTGGGCGCGGTCACGTTGAGCACGCCAAGCGTGATGAGCGCGGTCATGGTCAGGAGCATGAACATGATCAGGTTCATCATGATGTCGAGGTAGGGGACGATGTTCAGCTCGCCGGCCTCGTCCTCCTCGCGGGGGTGGAGCTTGCGGCGGCTGGCGTAGAAGGCCATGTCGGAGCGCCCGGGCTTCGCTTACGCCGACTGCGCCTCGGCGCCCTCGGTGCGGCGGGACAGGAGGTTCTCGAGCTTCAGCGCGTAGAGCTCGATCTCCTCGATCATGTGCTTCGCCTTGGCGGTGAGGAAGAGGTGGGCCACGATGCAGGTCACCGCGATGCCGAGACCGAACGCCGTGTTGTTCATGGCCTCCGAGATGCCCTTCGAGAGCACCAGGTTCTTCTGCTCGGCGGCGACGGCTCCCAAGCTCCGGAAGGCCGCGATGAGGCCGGTGATGGTGCCGATGAGGCCGAGCAGCGTGGCGATGTTCGCGAGCGACCACAGCGCCTGGATGCGCTTCTGCAAGGTGGGCGTGACCTCGAGGATCGATTCTTCCACCGCGCGCGCCACCTCGATCTCACCGCGGTTGGCGCGGGAGAGGCCGGCGCGGATGACCCGGGCCAGGGCCGCGTTGGGCGCCGCGCCGCAGAGCTTGACGGCGCGGTCGATGTTGCCGGTCATCACGAGCTTGGTGACCTGCTCCATGAAGGGTGCGCCATTGATCGAGTACACGAACACCAGCCGGATGGACCGGTCGAGGATGATCGCGATCGCCGCGGCCGAGGAGAGCAGGTTGATGTACATGAACGGCCCGCCCTCTTTGAAGAACTCGCTCACGTGATCCAGCAGGGATCCCATCTTGGATGTCCTTTCCCGTGGAGGGACGGGCGCACCCGGCGCCCGGGCAGCGAGATCTGTACCATTCTAGCGAAAAAAGTGTCAAGGGAAAGGCCGAGCGTTCCCGCGCCCTTGCGCCGCTCCCTGCAGGAGGCTCTAGAAGGGCGGCGGCTGGGGCGCCGCGGGTGCCTCGGATCGCTCGCCTACCACGCGGCGGTAGGTGCACGTGCCGGCCTTGCCCGAGTTGGGGCAGGCGAGCACCACGCCGTCGCGCTTGGTGAACTTTTCCAGGAGGTAGGGGCTCCCGCAGTCGGGGCAGGTCTCGGCCACGGGCTTGTCCCACGCGGCAAACTTGCACTCGGGATAGCGATTGCAGCCGTAGAACGGCTTGCCGCGCTTGCTGCGCCGCTCGGTGAGCTGCCCCACCTTGCACTCCGGGCAGGCCACGCCGATGGTGAACGGCCGGGTCCCCTTGCAGTCCGGGTAGCGACTGCAGGCGAGGAAGCGGCCGAAGCGGCCGGTCTTGACCACCATCGGCGCGCCGCACTTGTCGCACACCTCGTTGGTGGTGAGCACCGCCTGCGGCACCGCGACGATCTGGCCGTCCTCGTCCTTGCGGTAGTCCATGGTGTTCTTGCACTCGGGGTAGCCCGAGCACGCGAGGAAGCTGCCGCGCCGCCCCCACTTGATCACCATCGGCTTGCCGCACTTCTCGCACTTCAAGTCGGTCTGGATCTCCTCGCGCTTCACGTTTCGCATCTGCTCCTTCGCGCGCGCCAGCTCGCCCTTGAACGGCTCGTAGAAGCCGTCGAGCATCTTGAGCTTGGTGAGGTTGCCCTCGGCGATCTCGTCGAGCTGCTCCTCCATGCCCGCGGTGAACGCCACGTCGATGACGCGCGGGAACGCGCTCACGAGCAGGTCGGTCACGAGCGTGCCCACCTCGGTGGGGCGCAGCCGGTTCTCGATCTTCTCCACGTACTCCTTCTCGATGGTGGAGAGGATGCTCGCGTACGTGGACGGCCGGCCGATGCCCTTCTCCTCGAGCTCCTTCACCAGCGAGGCCTCGGTGAAGCGCGGCGGCGGCTGGGTGAAGTGCTGCTCCGGGAGGAGCTTCTGGAGCGTGAGGCTCTCGCCCGCCTCGACCGGCGGCAGCTCCTTGGTGCTCTCCGCGCCCGAGTCCTCCTTCTCGCCGTCCGCCGGCTTCTCCTCCGCCTCGTCCGGCTGCTGGCCGTACACCGCCAGGTAGCCCGCGAACTTGAGGATGGTGCCGGTGGCGCGGAAGGTGGCGCGCCCGGCGGCGATGTCGATGGACGTCTGGTCGTACACCGCGGGCGCCATCTGGCACGCCACGAAGCGGCGCCAGATCAGCTCGTAGAGGCGGAACACGTCGGGTTCCACGAACGGCTGCACGCGCTCCGGCGGCCACTCGAGCGACGTCGGGCGGATGGCCTCGTGCGCGTCCTGCGCGGCCTTCTTGCTCTTGAAGACGTTGGGCTCGGCCGGCAGGGACTCCTTGCCGTATTGCTTCTCGATGAGGGCGCGCACCTCGGCCACGGCCTCGGCGGAGAGGCGCGTCGAGTCGGTTCGCATGTAGGTGATGAGGCCGAGCGAGCCCTCCTCGCCCAGCTCCACGCCCTCGTAGAGCTTCTGCGCCAGCGTCATCGTCTTCTTGGGCGTGAAGTGCAGCCGGTTCGACGCCTCCTGCTGCAGCTTGCTCGTGATGAACGGCGCCGGGGGGTTGCGCTTGCGCTCGCGGCGGTCGACCTTGGCGACGGTCCAGCTGGCCTTCTCGAGCTCCGCGACGAGCCCCTTGGCGGTGGCCTCGTCCTTCACCTCGGCCTTCTGCCCGTCGAGCTTGGTGAGGCGCGCGGTGAACGCCGGCGGCAGCTTCGCCGCGAGCTCGGCGTCGAGCGTCCAGTACTCCACCGGCACGAAGGCGCCGATCTCGCGCTCGCGCTCGACGACCAGGCGCACGGCGACGCTCTGGACCCGCCCGGCGGAGAGGCCGCGGCGCACCTTGTCCCAGAGGATGGGCGAGATCTGGTAGCCCACGAGCCGGTCGAGGATGCGCCGCGCGCGCTGGCTGTCGTTCTTCTTGAGGTCGAGCTCGAGCGGGTGCTGGATGGCCTCCTGCACGGCCTTCTTGGTGATCTCGTTGAAGAGCACGCGCTGGATCTTCACGCCCTTGCCCATCTCCTCGGCGATGTCGTAGGCGATGGCCTCGCCCTCGCGGTCGGGGTCGGTCGCGAGGAAGGTGGCCGACGAGGCCTGCGCCGCCTTCTTGATCTCGGCGAGCACCTTGTCCTTCTTCTCCTTCACCACGAACTCGGTCTTGAAGCCGTGCTCGGGGTCCACGCCCAGCTTGCTCTTGGGCAGGTCCTTCACGTGGCCCACCGAGGCCTTCACGGTGTAGTTCCGCCCCAGGTACTTCTTGATGGTCTTCGCCTTGGACGGCGACTCGACGACCACCAGGTAGCCGGCGCCGGCCGCCTTGCGGGGCGCGGCCTTCTTGCCGGCCTTCGGGGGTGCGCCGTCGCTCGCTGCCTTGGCCGCGCTTG
>DATJNL010000388.1:0-14327 GCA_035508175.1 Myxococcales bacterium | reverse complement strand
GTCGACGGCCGGCCCATCGGTTACACGCCCGCGGTCTTCACCGAGGGCTCCACCTGGACGTCGACGCGGCACCTCGTCACGCTGTACCGGGAGGGCTATGCACCCCTCACCACGGAGATCGCCGCGAGCCGGCCGGACTATGCCCGCTTCATCCTGGACTCGCTCTTCTGCTGGCCGTGCCTGTTCGCGACGGCAGGTTACCCGGAGGCCTACGACTTCCCGCTGACACCGCGGACCGTGGGCGAGGCGCCGCGCCGCCCGGCTGCCGCGGACAGATGATGCCGATGCGGCGGTGCGGCGTGCTCCTGCTGGGCGCCGTGGGTTGTTCGGGAGGGCCTCCGCCGCCACCGTCCCCCGCAGTGGATGCCGGCGCGATCGTCGTGCTGGCCTCCGGACAGGGTGGCCCATGCGCCGTGGCCGTCGACGGGACGTCCGTGTACTGGGCGAACTTCACCGACGGCTGGATTCGCTCCGCGCCCATCGCCGGGGGGCCGATCGTCGATCTGGTGAACGACCCCGGTGGTCCCAATGCGGTCGCGTTCGACGAGAACGCCGTGTACTTCTCCGACGTCTACCTCGGCGACGTCTCCAGCGTTCCGCTGGGCGGCGGACAGGCGACGCTCCTCGCCTCCGACCCGTACAGCGTTCAAGACATCGCGGTCGGCTCAGGGGCCGTCTTCTGGACCGACTTCGTCGGCATCGAGCGCGTCGAGACTCGCGGGCCCGGCCTCTCGCCCCTGGCGGCCGGCCAGGACTACTCCTACGACGTCGCCGTCGACGCCAAGAGCGTCTACTGGACCGACCGCGGCTACCAGGGTTCGGCCGCGGGCAGCATCATGAGGCTCGGGTTGGCGGGCGGGACACCGGTGACGCTGGCGCAAGATGAAGGCTTTCCCGAGGGCATCGCCATCGACTCGGTGAACGTCTACTGGACGAGCGTGGGTGTCGGCGACGGCGGCTACGTCTCCGCCGTGCCGCTCGACGGCGGGGCGGTGACGCTCCTCGCGATCGACCAGGGCATGCCCACCGGCGTCGCCGTGGATGCGACCAGCGTGTACTGGACCGATCAGGGCGACGGAGGCGCCGGGTCGGGCGCCGTGATGAAGGTGCCGATCGGCGGCGGGCTGCCCTCGATCATCGCGGTGAATCAGGCCGCGCCCACGGGCATCGCCGTGGACGCGACGAGCGTCTACTGGACCTGCTCGGGCGACGGGACCGTGCGCAAGGCGCCGAAATGATCAGCGCAGGGCGTAGAGGTTGCCGTCGTCGGCGGCGAAGTACACCGTGCCGTCGCTGCCGATGGCCGGCGAGGAGTTGATGGGCGCCCCCACGTTGTACTTGTACTTGATGGCACCCGTGGTGCCGTTGATGGCGTAGAAGTTGCCGTCGGTCGAACCCACGAAGATCGTGCCGTCGTTGCCGATGGCGGGTGAGGACAGGATGAGCCCGGTGGCGACCGGGAAGCCGGCGCGGATCGTCGCCTGCCCCAGTTGCTGCCCGGAGCTGTTGGGCGCCGGCGGCTCGAAGACGTAGAGGCCGTCGAGCCAGCCCATGGCCAGGCTGCCGTCGGGCAGCGTCGCCGGCGACGAGTAGGCGAGCATCATCTCCTGGTGGCCGTAGTCCGTGTAGACCCAGGGCGCCGCCGGCGGCGCGGCGTTCGGAAGCTGATAGCCCCAGTCCTGGTTTCCAGTGGAGAGGTTGATGCCCACGATGCCACCCATGGCCTGGCCGCAGGAGGTCGTGAAGCCGCCGAACGCCACCACGGCGTCGTCGCCCGCGATGGCCGGCGACCCCTTGCTGGTGTTCTCGCAGCCGCCCGTCGACAGCGTGGTCCAGCCGACCTGCATCGCCCCGTTGCCGGTGGTGACGTTCCAGAGCTCCGGCGGCGCCGTGCCGCTCGTGGAAGGACCGAAGGCGAGCACGTAGCCGCCCCAGGAGAAGACGCTCTCGCTCGTGTCGGTGAGCGCGGCCGAGAAGGATTCGACGTGAGCCGCCGGCTTGCCGCCCGAGACCGGCTGGGAAGCGGTCGCCGACCAAATGAGCGTTGGCGCCCCGCCGGCTCCGCCAGCCGCCGAGCTGTAGGTGTCGCAGCCGGGCTGGTCGTCGTCGAACAGGTACAAGAACCCGTTGCTGTCGAAGCCCGGGCAGGTGTCGAAGCCGTCGTTGACCTCGGGGTTCGTGCTCGCCGTGCTGCAGTTGGCGGTGGCGGAGGGCGTGGCCGTGAACGGACAGGAGAAGACCTGGCCGCCGATGGCCTGGACACCCGACCAGAGGATCGAGCC
The DNA here is from genome assembly GCA_035508175.1 of Myxococcales bacterium. GTDB lineage: Bacteria > Myxococcota > Myxococcia > Myxococcales > JAKAPL01 > DATJNL01. Next base: position 12,045 of record DATJNL010000388.1, on the reverse strand, counting down.
GTCCGTGCCGATGTGGTAGAACTGCGGGTAGGTCCCCTGCTCACCGCCGGTCATGAGGAAGATCGTCCCGTCGGCGACGATGGTCGGCGTGGACTCCTGGGCCGAGGCCTCCGGGCCGGTCATGGGCGTCGAGAAGATGGTGCTCCCCGAGGGACCGTCGATCGCCCAGAAGAGGCCGTTGCCGCTGCCCGGCTGTCCCCACTTCGGTGGGGGCTTCCAGTTGTTGTATCCGAGCATGTAGACGATGTCGTCCTTCGTGTTCGGGTCCAGGCCGATCACGGGCGAGTGGATGTAGCTCGCGGTGAGACCGGAAGGGCCGCTCGGCGCGCCGATGTTGACCTTCCACACGAGAGAGCCCACGTCGCCGCTCGTATCCGCGCCGCTCAGGCCGGTGTTGCCGTTGTCGTGGTGCCACTTGGGCCAGGCGCTCGAGGCGTAGGCCTGGTTCTGCAGCGTCCCCGAGAGCGGCACGCTGATCGTGGGAACGGTCGTGTCGTCGGTGGTCATCGAGAGGTCGGCCGTGCGCAGGAGCGGCGGAGTGCCGGTCGCAGGCGTGAAGGTCACCGTGAGCGGCTGGCTCTGCCCGGGCGAGAGGCTGAGCTGCGCGATCGTGCCGCCCTGCAGGGCGAACTCGCCGAACGGGTCGTTGGGATTGATGCCGATGTTGCTGAGCTGGCAGAGCTCCGGCCCGTTGTTCGTGAGCGTCACCACCTGGGTCGCCGTGCTTCCCGAGAGCACGGTTCCAAACGCCACCGCCGGCGGCGAGGCGACGACCTGCTGGCAGGGGCTGCCGGCCGCGCCCGCGGACACGGGGAACTGCGCGGTCTTCGGCGGCGCGGCGACCACCTGGTAGTCGACGTCCACCACGTCGTTTTCGTTCGTGGCGCCGGCAGGCGGCGTGTAGCTCACGATGAAATAGGCGACCGACGTGGCCTGCGCCCCCGGCGTCAGCGTCGTCGGCCAGGCGGTCGTGCTCGGGTTCCAGTTCTGATCGGTGGGCGTCACCGTGAAGCCGTTGGTGGCGTTGGTGCTCGTCCCGTTGCTGGCGAGGCACGGGCCCGCCGGCTGGCCCGTGCAGGGCAGAAGAGTCGCCGCCAGCGGCGTCTGGGCGTTCGAGGGGAGGGCGACCGCGTTCGCGATGACGTGTGCGACGGCGGTGGTGCCTTGCGGGATCGACCCGAACGACTGGAAGGCGTTGCCGCTGTCGTTGTCGATGAGAACGATCTGCGTATCGATGCCGGTACCGGTCAGCGCCACGTTCACGGCCGCGCAGCCCTTGCAGGCGGAGATGGGCAGCGTGGCCTGCTCGGGCCCGGTCGTGCTGGGCGTGTAGGTGACGCTCACCTGGAATGACGCATTGGAGGCCGTCGTCGCCGTTCCGCTGGAGGTGAACTGGAAGTCGGCCGCATTGGCGCCCGTGATCGGGCCGACGGTGATGCTCTCTTGCTCCGAGGCGTCGTTGGTGACCTGGATCGTCTGAGCCGGCGACGTGGTCTTCACCTGGATCTCGCCGAAGTCGAGCTCGGCCGGACTGACCTCCACCTTGTAGGCGAAGGCGATCCCGGTGAGCGGCACCTTGTAGCTCGGGTCCTCCGAGGAGTTGCTCGTGAAGGTGAGCGTCCCCGCGTGCTGGCCGTCCGTCTGCGGCGAGAACGTCACGGGCACCGTGAAGCTGGCGCCGGGCTGCAACGTCTGGCTCGGAATGGGCGCGATCGTGAAGCTGGTGTCGCCGCTGATCGCGGCGCTCTGGACCAACAGCGGCGCCGTGCCCGCGTTGGCGAGCGTGAGGCCGAGCTTGGTGATCGTGCCCGTATCGACCGTGCCGAAGTCGAGCGGATTCGGTGTGGCCGAGGGGACGCCGTCGATGTTTTCGAGGCCGCCGTTGCTCGTGTTGCCGCCACCGTTCTTCTTGCAGCAGGCGCCGGCGAGCGCGGCGAGCGCGACGACGGACCAGAGACGTGACGACATGGGCTTCCTCCTGGAGCGAGGCGCGGATTATCGATTCCTGGGCGCTTCGGTCAAGGCCTCCCGGGCCTTCACTCGACGTCAAGGCGTGAAAACACCTACATTTCACGCACATGTGGCAGGTTTGCTCCCTTGCGCGCGCAGGGGCGATCGCTGATCGTACTGCACCCCGAAAATCCACCGGGCGAGAAGTGAGGCACAGAAGCGATGACGACGACACGCCCCAGGATGCTTTCACCCACCACGGTCGCGCTCACCTCGCTCGCGCTTCTCGCCGGATCCGCGTGCTGCAAGCGGGCGCCGCCCGGCAGCCCCGATGGCGGAACCGAATGTACGGGGACTCTGTGCAACGTGGTCGGCGAGGGCCAGCCCGCGCCGTCGCCCGTCGACTTTGGGGAAGTACTGGTGGGCCAGTCGAAGTCGGCCAAGCTCACGCTCAAGAACGTCGGCGGCGACACGCTGAACATCGGCGGGGAGGTGCTCGACGGCGGCAACGCTTCGGACTTCAAGATCATCCAGAAGTTTGCGGCTTCGGAGCAAATTGGCCAGACCTTGACCGCCACGCTTCAGTTCACGCCTTCGCAGGGCGGGACGCGCAGCGGCGTGCTCATCATCCATACGGACGGCGATCCGGTCGACGTGCAGGTGCCTCTCACCGGCAACGGCCTCGATATCGAGCTGTGCGCACACCCCACGACGATCGACTTCGGTAACGTGCAGGTGCTGGGCAAGCCGTCGACGCAGGCCCTGCAGCTCCAGAACTGCGGGCAGTCGCCCGTCACCATCAGCTTCTCCGCGATCACCGGCCCCAACGCGACCGATTTCGGCGAGACCGGCGAATCGACCCAGACGCTTCAGCCTGGCCAGTCGGTCAATGTCAACGTCTCCTACCAGCCGGCGGCGATGGGTCCGTCGACCGCGAACCTTCCCTATGATGTGTGCGGGGGCAGCTGCCCGCAGACCATCAACCTGACCGGCGTCGGCGTCGACGGCCAGCTCGTCTGCACCCCGAACCCGATCAACTTCGGCACGGTGCCCTCGGGGACCGCGGCGCCGACGATGCAGGTGACCTGCACCAACACCGGCACCGAGCCTCTGATGGTCAACAGCATGGGCACGTACAGCGGGACGAACGTGTTCGCGCTCTCCGGGCTCCCGGCCTTCCCGGACACGCTCAATCCACTCGCGAGCTTCACCTTCACGGTGACGTACAACACCACGGGCTCGACCAACGGGGACTCGGACGAGCTGATCGCCAACTGGACGGTGGCCGACAACACGGTCCCGAGCCGGCAGTACCAGGACAAGCTCTCGGGCAACCAGCAGCTGAACCCGTGCTCCCTGGTCATCTCGCCGACGGCGGTCTCCTTCGGCAACGTGGCGCCGGGTACCTCCGCTTCTCAGTCCATCACGCTCTCGAACCTGGGGAGCACCGTCTGTCACATCTCGAACCTGGCGCTGGGCGCCGGAACGGACCCGTACTTCGCGCTGGCCGCGGGCCAGGCCACGTCGTTCACGGTGCAAACCAACGCCAGCGCGCAGGTGGGCGTGACCTTCGCGCCCACCTCGGGAAACGCCCCGCTGCTCCGCAAGGGCAGTGTCACGTTCAACTCGGACGACCCCAACAACGGCAGCCCCGTGGTCCCGCTGTCGGCCAACATCAGCACCCAGACGCAGTACGCGGGAGGCTGGCCCAAATGGCACATCGACAACTTCAACACGGGCTACTCGACCGCCGATACCTCGGGCATGCAGGGCACCATCATGTGGAAGTACAGCATCGGGACGCCCAGCGGCGGGATCCTTTCCGGGCCGACGACGTACATCAACTCACCCGTGATCGACGGCTCGGGGAACGTCTATCAGATGAACATCAAGGGCAAGCTGTACGCCCTGAGCGACACGGGCACCCCGATCTGGACCCAGCAGCTCTCGAGCCCCGCGGGTGACACGCACCCCTCCACGCCCGCCATCCTGGCGGACGGGTCGATGTTCGTGGCCTCGGGATCGGACGGAAACCCGCCGAATCTCTACTACCTGAGCTCGGTCGGCGCGGTCGTCTTCTCCGAGCCTTATGGGGAAGACGGCTTCGACTCCTGCCCGGCGCTTGCGCCGGACGACACCCTGTTTCTGGCCGACGACGACGGCAGCGGCGGCGGCGATCCGTATTCGGCGATCGCGTTCCAGGCGAGTGGCAACAGCGTGACGCAGCTTGCGGGTGTGAACTTCCCGCTCACGGCCGAGGCGGAGCGGTTCGGCAGCGTGGTCAACAGCGACGGCTCGACCTACTGGGGCAACAACGGCCAGTTCTTCGGCGTCACCGCGCCGTCGGCCGGCTTCAGCATCATGCCGGGCTGGCCGAACGGGGGCGTGACCCTCTTCACGGACAACAACGCCAGCGGGGTCACCAACACCACCATCGCCGTGGTTTCCGACCTGGCCCTGGACACGGTCACGAACAACAACCTGTACGCGTACTCGGCCTCCGAGGACATGAACAACGCCGGCAACTTCACGGTGGGCGGTAACCTGGTCGCGCTGGATCCCACCACGGGCGCCACGAAGTGGACGTTCACGCTGCCGCGGACGGCCCTGCCGTCCGGCTGGCAGGGCCTCGCCTCGGACTGCGGCAACGCCGCGCCCGCGATCGCCCCTGACGGCACGGTCTACGTCGGCAACGCGAACGGCCTCTATGCCATCGACGGCGCCACCGGTGCCGAGAAGTGGCTCTTCAGCTCCGCGAACGTCAGCTCGTCTCCGGCCATCGGCGGCGACGGGACGATCTTCTTCGGCGTGGACGACGGCAGCTTCTACGCCGTCACGTCGACCGGCACGCTGCGCTTCAAGGTCACGAGCGGCGGCACCATCAGCTCGTCGCCCGCGATCGTGCAGGTGAACGGCGGACCCACGTTCGTTGCCTTCACGTCCGATGACGGCAACGTCTACGCGATCCAGTAGCGGCCTGGCGCCCAGGCGGGCGGTTGTGTAGGGTGGCGCCCTTTCCAGAGGGCGCCCATGAATGCTCGATTCGTCGCGGTCGGTTCGGTGCTGGCGCTGGCAGCGTGTGGGGGCAGCACCGGTGGAACCGGGACGACCGGCGGGCTGTGCCACAGCGCGAACCAGAGCTGTCAGACGAGCACCGACTGCTGCAGCGGTTTCGTCTGCGAGGGGACGGCGTGCGTGTTCGTGGGCGGCAACGGCTCGGGTTCCGCGGGGACGACCGGCTCGAGCGCCAGCGCCGGATCGACCGGCGAGGCGAGCGCTGGGAGTTCGACCACCGGTTCGTCCGGCGCCGTCGCGGGCTCGACCGGCCACGGCAGTGCCAGCGGCGGTTCGACGGGCCACGCGACCGGTTCGAGCACCAGCGGCGGCTCGACGGGCCACGGAACGTCGAGCGGCGGCAGCACGGCCTCTGCCGGCAGCGGGTCCGGCGGCAGCACGACCGCGTCGAGCTCCAGCGGCACCGGCAGCGGAACGGCCGGGACCTCCGGCGGCAACGGGAGCAGCGGTGGCGTGGGCAGCGGGACCAGTTCGAGCGGATCGAGCGGCGGCCTCGGCTCGAGCGGGTCCAGCGGCGGGGGCTCCAGCGGTGGCTCTGCCTCCACCGGCGGTAGCTTCGGTGGCATCGAGCTGGCGACAGCGGGCTGGCCGAAGTGGCACGCCGATCCGCAGGACACGGGTCGTTCCACGGCCGACACCTCGGCGCTGGCGGGAACGGTGGCGTGGAAGGTGAACATCGGTGCGCCCAGCGGCCTGAGCGGGGCCAGCACCTACATCAATTCGCCTGTCGTGGATGGCGACGGCAACGTCTACCAGATGAACATGACGGGCCTGCTCTACGCGGTGAGCCCCACGGGGACGACGCTTTGGACCGTGCAGCTCTCCGATGCGTCCGGGGACCCTCATCCCTCGACCCCGACCCTCCTGTCCGATGGGTCCTTGCTGGTGGCTTCGGGATCCGATCAGACCGGCCTGGAGAACCTGTATCGCATCAGTTCTTCGGGGGCGGTCCTCTTCGCGCTGACTTATGGCACGGACGGCTTCGACGCCGTGCCCGCGATCTCACCCGACGGCTTTCTCCTCGAGGGGGACGACGACGGCCCCAACGTCGGCGGCACCGATCCCTACTCGGCCATCGCATTCGAGGTCAGCACGACGACCGCGACGGCCAGCGCGGGCGTCGCGTTGCCGCTGACCATGGAGTCGGAGCGCTTCGGAATTGCGCTCGCCGCGGACGGCACCAGCTACTGGGGCAACAACGGCCAGTTCTTCGCCATCCAGCCTGTCTCGTCCGGCTTCAAAGCGGTGGCCGCCTGGCCGGCCGCTGGCGTCACCGCCGCGTCCAACGCCACCGATGCCAGCGCCCTGACGGCTGTTCTCTCCGACGTCGCGCTCGATCTCCACACGACGGGAAACTTGATCGCCTACTCGGCCTGGGAGGATGCACCGAACTTCTTCGGGCCGCCGTATACCGTGCTCGGGAACGTCGTGGCGCTCGATCCGGCCACGGGTGCCGTCGCCTGGACAGTGACGCTGCCGACGGTCTCCCTCCCGTCCACGTTCCTGGGCTTGCCCTCGGACGCGGGAAACGGAGCGCCCGCGATCGCGCTCGATGGAACCGTGTACGTCGGGCACGGGGACGGCCTGCACGCGCTCAACGGCGCCACGGGGGCAGCGGCGTGGACCTTTGCCTCGGCCAACGTGAGCTCGTCTCCCGCAATCGGTGGCGATGGGACCGTGTTCTTCGGCGCGGAAGACGGTTCGTTCGATGCGGTGAATCCGGATGGCTCTCTACGCTTCAAGTACACGACCGGCGGGCCCATCAGCTCGTCGCCGGCCATCGGTCCTGGCGGCGCCGTCTACGTCACTTCGGACGACGGTAACTTGTACGCCTTCCACTGAGTCATGGCATTGCGTCGCGAGTTCCTGGTCGCCGCCGCGCTGATCTGGGCGGGCTGTTCGTCGGGCTCGGCGGGCGATGGGGGCGGCAGCACCGGCACCGGCGCATCGGCGGGGAGCTCTGGCGGTGCCACGAGCGGGGGCGTCGGTGGAGCCAGCAGCAGCGGGGGCGGCACGACCGGCGGTCCCTACGACGGCGGGTTCGACGCGGGCCTGGACGGAGGGCACGGGGACGGCGGGCTAGGCGATGGGGGTTCCGACGGCGGCGTCGATGGCGGGCCGGACGGGGGACCTCCCTGCGCCTGCCTGCCGCCGAATCCGCTCTGCGATGCGCTGGGTAGCTGCGTCGCTTGTCTGGGGGATGCACAGTGCCAGGCGGCCGCGGGTGGATCGCACTGCGAGACGGACGTGTCGAACGCGAGCTACGGACAGTGCGTGGCTTGCACCGCATCGCCGGAGTGCGGCGCCGGACGGATCTGCGATCGCGAGAACGACCAGTGTGCCGCGGCTCCATCCGACGCCGGACCCGATGCGGGGCCCGTCGACGGTGGGTCGGTCGATGCCGGACCGGCCGACGCGGGCTTCGAAGACGCCGGCCCGGTGGACGCGGGCGCTGAAGACGCCGGGGCGTCCGACGCCGGCCCTGGCGACGGCGCCTGATCTCGTCAGCCGAGAACGGCCGGCAGCCCGCCGCGCCACGCCTCGGACAGCGTCGTCACCGGCACTCTCCCTACCCCTTCGATCGCGAGCTCGTCGCCGCCTACGTCCCCGAGGATGTCCAGCGGCGCGCCCGCTTCCTTCGCGGCTGCGCGCACTTGCGCCTCGACGTTCGGCGCAAACGAGATCACGATCCGCGACGGCTCCTCGGAGAACAGAGCGAGGTCGGCCCGGCCCGGAACGACCAGCTTCACGCTGGCCCCCAGCCGGAGCTCCTCGGGCCCCATCATGCAGCACTCGGCGAGCGCCACCCCGAGGCCACCCTCCGAGCAGTCGTGGGCCGAGCTCAGCAGGCGCGCGCGAATCATCGCGCGGCAGGCCCGCTGGACCGACTTCTCGAGATCCGTGTCCAGCCGAGGCGGCCGGCCGGCGAGCTGGCCCCCGGCGGCGAGGAGCTCGCTCCCACCCAGCTCCGGCGCTCCGCGCCACGCCTCGCCCAGCAAGGCGACCTTGTCGCCGCTTCGACGGAACCACGAAGTCGTGGTGCGGCCGCAGTCCTCCACCAAGCCCACCACCGCCACCGCCGGCGTGGGCTGAATCGCCTTGCCGTCCGTCTCGTTGTAAAGGCTCACGTTCCCCGAGACTACCGGGACGTCGAGGGCACGGCAGGCGTCCCCGATGCCGCGGATGGCCTCGGCGAGCTGCCACATGATCTCGGGCTTCTCTGGACTGCCGAAGTTCAGGCAGTCGGTGAGCCCGATCGGCTCGGCGCCCACCGCGGCGAGGTTGCGGCAGCACTCGGCGACGGCGAGGCGCGCGCCTTCGTACGGGTCGAGCTGGCAGAAGCGCGAGTTGCAGTCCGCCGAGAGACCGAGGCCCTTCGTTCCACCCTCGATGCGCACGACGGCCGCGTCGCCGCCCGGCAGGACCACGCCGCCCAGCCTGACCTGGTGATCGTACTGCCGGTAGGCCCACTCCTTGCTGGCGATGGTCGGGCGACGCAGGAGCTGCAGCAGGCGCTCTGCGACGGGGGCGGAGGGCAGGGTGGTCGGATCGAGCTGCCAGCGCTGCTCGAGATCCTTCGGCCGCGCCCGCGGCCGCTCGTAGCTCGGAGCGCCCTCGGTGAGCGGCGCGATGGGGACGTCCGCGGCGACCGTGCCGTTCCAGAGGGCCTCGAGCCGACCCGTGTCGGTCACTTCGCCCACCACGGCCGCCTCGAGGTCCCACTTGCGGAAGATCGAGAGGACGTCGCCCTCACGCCCGCGCGCCGCCACGAGCAGCATGCGCTCCTGCGACTCGGAGAGCAGCAGCTCGTACGGCGTCATGCCGCTCTCGCGCATCGGGATGCGGTCGAGGTGCAGGCGCAGGCCGTTGCCCGCGCGCCCGGCCATCTCCACCGAGGAAGACGTGAGCCCGGCCGCACCCATGTCCTGGATGCCCACCACCGCGTCGCTCTGCATGAGCTCGAGGCAGGCCTCGAGCAGGAGCTTCTCGGTGAACGGGTCGCCCACCTGCACGGTCGGTCGCTTTTCCTCGGAGCCTTCGCCGAACTCCGCCGAGGCCATGGTGGCGCCGTGGATCCCGTCGCGGCCGGTTCGCGCCCCCACGTACAGCACCGGGTTTCCAACTCCGACCGCGCTGCCTCTGAAGATGCGGCCGCTCGGCAGGACTCCGGCGGTGAACGCGTTCACGAGGCAGTTGCCGTTGAACGACGCGTCGAAGGCAATCTCGCCGCCGACCGTGGGGACGCCGATCGCGTTGCCGTAGCCCCCGATGCCGGCCACCACTCCGCCCAGCAGGTAGCCCGTGCGCGGGTGCGATGGCTCGCCGAAGCGCAGCAGGTTCAGCGACGCGATGGGGCGCGCCCCCATGGTGAACACGTCGCGCAGGATGCCGCCGACCCCGGTGGCCGCGCCCTGGTAGGGCTCGATGTAGCTCGGGTGGTTGTGGCTCTCCATCTTGAAGGCCACGGCCAGGCCGTCCCCCAGGTCCACCACGCCGGCGTTCTCGCCCGGCCCCTGCAACACGCGCGGCCCGGTGGTCGGCAGCCCCTTCAGCAGGCGCCGCGACGACTTGTACGAGCAGTGCTCCGACCACATCACCGAGAACACGCCCAGCTCGACGAGGTTCGGCTCGCGTCCCAGGGCCTTCACGGCGAGGGCGTACTCGTCCGGGCTCATGCCATGGCGCGCGACGGTCGCGGCGTCCATCTACTTGCCCCAATCCCCGGTGTCGTCCTCGACGTTCAGCCGGCCCACGGTCACCGGCCACATCGCCTTGAGCGCGCGGTGGCGCAGCTCGGCGGTCGCCTGGCCCTTCATCACCAGCGTGGCGCCGGCGTAGGTGAGGGTGAGGCCCTCGATGCCGGCCACGCGCAGCTGGTCCTGCATCGCGCCGAGCTGCGCTTGCAGCGCAGGAATGCCGAAGACGAGCCGCAGGTGATCGGCTGGATAGGGGTTCACCGCGAGCAGCCCCACCATCGCGGCGCGGCAAAGCCCGTCCGGAATCTGCGCGTGCAGGAAGTGCTCACCGTCGACCACGCGGTCCTCGACCTGGGGACATACCGCGCGCGCCGCCTTCCACAGGGCGTCGAGCTTCGCCTTGTCACTGGCCGCTGGCTCGACGGCGGGGGTCTTGGGATCGCTCACCACCAAGCGCACCACCTCGAGCCGGCCGTCCTCGTACAGGTAGAGGAGCCCCTCACCCGCGCGCTTGGGCGTGAGCAGGATCTCGAGGGTGGGCATCTGCTCGGCCTGGCACAGGTCCGGCGGGTCCACCTCGAAGGCCTCGACGTAGCTCTGCCGCACGAAGTGCGGATCGCCTAGCGACAGCTCGAGCGTGCGATCGATCGGTACGGCGCGCGCGGCGCCGGCTCCCAGCAACGCCACGATGAGGGCGAACGGCCTCATGCCCGCGCGAACGCCTCCAGCAGCACCCGCCCGTCCTCGTTTCCGAGCATCGCCTCGCTCGCCCGCTCCGGGTGCGGCATCAGCCCGACGACGTTGCCGGCGGCGTTGCGCACGCCCGCGATGCCGTGCCGCGAGCCGTTCGGGTTCGCGGCCTCCGTGATCTCACCCTGAGCATCGCAGTAGCGCAGCAGCACCTGCCCGCCTCGCTCCAGCGCCTCGAGGCCCGCCTCGTCGAAGGTGTAGCTTCCCTCCGCGTGGGCGATGGGGATCCGCAGCACCGTGCCGCGCGCCACGCCTCCCGTCAGCGCCGAGGCGTCGGTCTCGACGCGCACGCGCACGTCCTGGCAGATGAACTTCAGCGAGGCGTTGCGCGCCAGCGCCCCGGGCAGGAGGCCGGCCTCGCACAGGGTCTGGAAGCCGTTGCAGATGCCGAGCACGGGGCCGCCCGCCTCCGCGAACTCCGCGACCGCCCCCATGATGGGCGAGAAGCGCGCGATGGCCCCGCAGCGCAGGTAGTCCCCGTAGGAGAAGCCGCCCGGCAGGATCACGCGGTCGATGCCGGCGAGCCGCGTCTCCTTGTGCCAGAGGAAGCGCGCCTCGCGCCCGAGCACGTGCTTCATCACGTGGTAGGCGTCGTGGTCGCAGTTCGCGCCGGGGAAGACCACCACCCCGACGGCGCTCACGGCAGCTCCACCCGGTAGCTCTCGATCACCGGGTTCGCGAGGAGCTTCTGGCACATTGCCTCGACCGCGGCGCGAGCCTTGGCCGGGTCGCTCTCTCCCAGGGTGACCTCGAGGTACTTGCCGAGGCGGACGTCGGCGACGTCGGCGAAGCCCAGCGTCGCCAGCGAGGAGCGGATCGCCTTGCCCTGCGGGTCGAGCACGCCGGGCTTGAGGGTGACGTAGACGCGAGCCAGCACGGCCACGGATGTAGCGGACTGCCGTTCGGGGGTCAACGGTGGCCGCGGTGGGTTAGCATGGCGAGGTGCGCCACTTTGGGCTCGAGCAGGCAAGGATTCCCTGACGTGTGCGGTCGCTACACGACGCCCCCGGACTCCGAGGCCCTGCGCCGGCGCTTCCGGGTGGACGAGGTGCGGGAGCCGACGCGGGCGCTCTACAACGTGGCGCCGCAGACCGAGGTGCCGGTCGTGGTCGCGCAGGGCGGCCGGCGCATCCTCGGCAACGTGCGCTGGGGACTCATCCCCCGCGACGCGAAATCGCTGAAGGCCGGTCCCCACCCCATCAACGCGCGCGCCGAGACGGTCGCTTCGAGCCGGCTCTTTCGCGAGCCGTTCGAGCGGCGCCGCTGCCTGGTCGTGGCCGATTCCTTCTTCGAGTGGACTCCCGGCGAGGGCGGCAAGCGGCCCTTCCGGATCCAGCTCGCCTCGGGCGAGCCCTTCGCCATGGCGGGACTCTGGGACGGCTGGCGCGATCCCGCCGCGGCCCTCGACGCGCCCTGGCTCAAGAGCTGCACGATCGTCACCACCGAGGCCAACGCGCTCGTCGCGAAGCTTCACGATCGCATGCCGGTCATCCTCGCGCGCGAGGCCGAGGACGTCTGGCTCGACTCGACCGCCGGGCCCGAGCTCCTGCTGCCCTTGCTGCGCCCCTATCCG
>DATJNL010000387.1:0-4605 GCA_035508175.1 Myxococcales bacterium | reverse complement strand
CTGCGTGACGACCTGTACCTCGGAAGCGTCGTGCGCTTCCCCGGACAGCTGCCAACCACTCCCCCTGGCGGACGGCGGGGCGCTCGACGTCTGCCTGCCCTGAGCCGCCTCTCCAGCCATCTAGAAGGCGAAGCCTGCGGGCGTCCAGCGGACGGTCGACGGAGAACTTCCCTCGGAGTCGTCTTCGGCGAGCCTGTCGCCGCCCTCGACCGTGACCGTCGTTCTGTTGAGAACCCAGAGCGGGATGCCGGCGGCGAGCATGACGGCTCCGCCGATCAGCATTCCGACGCCGGCGGCGATGAAGGCGTTGCTGGCGTCGTTGTTCGGCTCCGAGCAAGTCGGGCAGCCGGCAGGAGGGGCCGGTGGAGTGATCCGGGAGGCCTCTCCAGCCAGAAGGGCGGCGCCACCGAGTCCGGCAACCCCGGCGCCCGCCCAGGTCAGCACCTGCCCCCAGGTCTTTCCTGCGGCCGAGCCGGTCTTGGCGTGCAGCTCGAGCTGACCAGGCGAGTCGGGCAGACTGAACCAGTCTGACGTCGCCACGCCGTCTCCACCGACGCGGTAGCTGAGGGGCTGGCCCATGAGGGTGCGGCCCAGGTCGAGACCGCAAGGGGCCGTGCAGACCGTGTTGGAGAAATCGACCACGCCCGTGGCGCCGTGGCCTTCGTAGACGACCTGCTGGCCAGTGAGCTGCTCGAGGGTGGCGTGCGGATTGTCCGAATCGAGCCTCACGAGCACCCGCTCAGCGGGCGGAACTGCAAGCATCTCGATCGACTGAAACGAAGGGAACGTGCCACCGAGGGTCGAGGGCTGCCGCGGCGGTAGCTGCACGATGTCCGACCAGGCGATGCGCTGGATCCTTCCGGTCGCCAGCTTCAGCGTCTCGTGGTCGCCGGGAACCTTCTCCACGATCTGGCCCGAATAGATGGCGCCGTTGCGCAACGTGACCGTGTCCTCGAGTGGGCCATCCGCCCGTGCCTGGGCTGCGCAGGTGCAAAGCGCTGCGAGCAAGCAGCTCGTTGCAACCAGGAGGCTCGTCCCGGTCGTTGGGCGTTTCGCCTTCTGCGCCGCATCGCCGTGGTGATTCATTTTCATGGGCACTTGGACGCCGGTGGGCGAAGCGGATTCAATCACCTCGCGGAAAGCCCGCCGCTCACTTTCCGCAGTAGGGGGACCCCTGGCACTCGAAATCGACGATCTGGAAGCCCGCCGGACACGCGGTCGTGCAGCTGGGCGCGGCGCAGGCGACGCCGGCGTCCGCGCTCTCCGCCTCCATGGCCTCGCAGATGCTCACGCCGCTGTCGATGACCACGCAGGCTTGTGCGCGGTTTCCGAGCTCACAGCCCGCGTCGCCGCCGCAGGTGGGAATGCAGATGGGGAAGGTGCGCAGCGCGGCCCCCCCGTCCGCGGGCACCTGGGCGCCGTCGAGGCAGATCGAGCCCGATGGACAGGAGCCTCCGTCGGCGCAGCTGACCGTGCAAAGGTTCGTCGCGACGCCCAGAGAGCTCGTCTGGCTCGCAGGGGTCTCCGTGCTCGAGAATGCCGCGACGGGCGACAGGCACGTCAGCCCGGTCGCGCAGTCCGCGCTCGTGGCGCAAGGCCCACCGAGCGGCTGGCTGTAGAGCGCCGCCGGCGAGGGATCGCAGGAAGGAATCGAGGCATAGCCTGCGTTGACGATGTTTTCCTGAATCGCATCGTCGACGGCGTCGGCCGGCTGGCCGATCGTCATGGCGCCCTCGAAGAACAGGCCGCTGTTCCCGTGCGAGTTGTCCCCGCCGGTTCCCAGGATGATGCCGCCCTCCAGTTTCAGCGGTATGTAGCCGCCACTCTGGGGCAAACCGCCGGAGAACCAGGTGGTGAGGCTGCCCGACTGCGCGTCGCCCGTCTTGCGGTTGATGGTCTGGGCACCGTCGGTGCTGCTGAACAGGCTCACGAAGGGGTAGCTGACGCCCGTGTCGTTCGGGTTCGTGTCGCTCTGCTGGTCCGAGTAGTACCACCCTTCCTCCAGGTCGTAGGCGATCCAGGGACCCGTGCCGCTCGGACAGCCCTCGTGCCAGCAACCCACGCCCCAGTAGATGGAGTGCATCGCGCCGGCCCAGTCGTTCCTTTCGGCGCGCTCCGCGTTCCCATAATCGAAGCAGCAGAAGCCGCCGTAGATGGCGCTGGAGCTGACCATGTAGATCCCCTCGGCCTGGGACCCCGTGGCCGTCCCGGTCGCGCCGCGGTCGGAGAACCCCATGCCGGGGGAGATGTAGAGCCCGTAGGCTGGCAGGCCCGCGATGCGGATCGGTAGCGCGCTCGCCGGCACCGGATTGTCCACGCTGACCAGGTCGTTTCCCTGCGGCGACTGATCGTAGATCGTCGAAACGTAGCACGTCGTTCCCGCGCAGAACGCGTCCTGCGCAGCCGCGTTGACGTAGCCCGCGTCGGACAGCAGGGGCACGTCGAACGTGCCTCCGTCGTCGGACCGCTGCACCTGGTACAGCGGACCGTCGTAGGCGGCGTAGAGCGCCCGCACCATGCTGTGTGCCGCCACGCAGGGCGTGCCCGTCGCCGCGTAGATGTCGCACACGGAGCCTGCATCCGGAATCACCGCCGCGCCCGTCGTGGTGCCGCCGGAGCCGCTGCCCGACGAGCCGGAGCCGGAGGAACCGCCCGAGGTGGAAGGGGCTCCGCCGGAGGTGGTCCCCGTCGTCGAGGCGGACGAGCCGGCTCCACCCGTCGTGCCCGAGGCCGTGCCGGACGCGGAAGAGCCGGTCCCCGACGTGGAGCCGGGCGAGCTGGTTCCACCCGTGGTGCCCGAAGCCGTGCCGGACGTGGTGGAACCGCTCGTGCTCGCGCTGCTCGACGTGCCGGCCCCGGCGCACACGCAGGCCCCCAGGGTTCCGCTCGGCTGGCAGCGCTGCACTCCCGACAGCCCGCCGGTGCACGCGCAGCCGACGCTCGTACCCGCCGTGCAGGGAGGGGGCGCTGGTGACGGGCAGCCGGCCAGCGCCAGCGCGCCGAGCAGGCCGATTGAGCTCCGGAGACGCATGAGAAGATCTTCGAGCCTCCCCTGCGTCCGACACTAGGCTCACGCGCTGGACAAAGCAAACGCCGCCGGGCGTTCTCGCCGCGCCCGTCGAGCGCCCGTGATGCGGGCGCCCGGAGAATCCACGTCAGCTGACCGCTACCGTCAGCCGATCACTTTCAGGTCGAGCGACACGTCCAGCTTGAGGACCTTCGAGATCGGACAGCCGGCCTTGGCGGCCGCGGCGGCCTCCTCGATCTTGGCGCGGTCGGCCCCTCTGGCGGTCACCGTGGTCGAGAGCGCGCTCCGGGTCAACGTGAGGTTCTCGAAGGTGATCTCGCAGGTCGTCTCGACGCTCTCCGGCGTGATGCCCCGCTCGCCGAGCTGGGCGCCGAGGGCCATGCTGAAGCAGCTCGCGTGAGCGGCGCCGACGAGCTCTTCCGGGTTCGTGCCCGGGGCGCCCTCGAACCGCGTCTTGAAGCTGTATTTCAGATCCTTGATGGCGCCGCTGCCGACTTCGAAGGTGCCGGCGCCCTCCTTCAGACTGCCCTTCCACACCGCACGAGCCGTTCGCTTCATCGGTCTTCTCCTGGTTGGGTGCGGCACGATAACGCCGGACCGATGGAAGCTCAATCGATGATCGGCGAGCGGGAGGGCCTCGAGCTGGGCGCCGTCGATGCAGTAGGAGCTTCGGCCGAGCATGCGCGTCACGAGCGACGAGGCGGCGCTTGATCACGGAGCCGGTGGCGGGATCACAAGGACTCGCAGGTGCCGCCCCGGATCAGCCTTCCACTTCCCTGGAACGCGCACCGCCTGGCTGCCGGGCAATCGGAGTCCAGGAGGCAGAAGCGGCCAGACCTGCCCTCGGGCGGCTTCCACCTCGAGCCCTCGAAGCCCACGACCGCCGACACCGTGAACGCTACCGCCGCCCCGGCGAGCGCAAGCAGCACGGCGGCCGTCGCTTGCGTCGTGCCCACGACGCGGCAATCGCCCAGCGGCGTGCGGACGCACTCGGCGCCGACGCTCACCGTGCCCGCGGCGGCGAGGGTCGCCACCACCGTGTCCACCACGGCGGGGCCCCTGGTTTTTCTGCCCCACGTCAGGACCGCGCAGCCCGAGAGGAGCGCCGCGGCGCCGAAGAGGCCGACCATTCCACCCGCCAGCCTTGCCGCCGGCTTCCGAGGGAGCATGCGTGATCCAGATGCAGCGCCCGCGCCAACGTCAAAGCCTTGAAAACAGGAGGGGGGCTCGAGGCCGCTGCAAGCGGGCTTCGAAAGGGCTGGTGGGGCATACGAGGGGTCGTCGAGGACTGGCGAGGCGGTCGTGTTCGGCCCTCCTGACCCTTGGTGACGCGGATCGCGAAGAAACTCAACCAGTTCAGACCCTTCACGACGGCCATCGATCTCTTCCTGACGTCGATCAGTGAGAGACTCGACGGGCTGAGTCTCTTCCTGAAGGCGATCAGTGAGAGACTCGACGGGCCGAGTCTCTTCCTGAAGGCGATCAGTGAGAGACTCGACGGGCTGAGTCTCTTCCTGAAGGCGATCAGTGAGAGACTCGACGAGCTGAGTCTCTTCCTGAAGGCGATCAGTGAGAGA
>DATJNL010000386.1:0-2150 GCA_035508175.1 Myxococcales bacterium | reverse complement strand
GAGGTCATCAAGCAAGCGACGTGCCAGTAAGTCTGCCGACTCTACAGGCCGCGAACTCGAACGGTTCCGCGCGATTCGGCATTCCGCACGGCCCAGCGGTCGGCGGCCAATTCGGTCCGCGGCCGACAATTTGGCAAAGGCCCCGAGGTGGCGCGGGTGCTGCCTGCCAAATTGGCAGGTTAGTCGTCGCGATCGATCTTGCGGTAGATCGTGCGGGTTGCGATACCGAGGAGCTGCGCCGCCAGCGTCTTGTCGCCGCGCGTCTGCCGGAGCGTCTCGCGGATCACGCGCCGCTCGATCTCCTCGAGCGGCGTACCCAGGGGCACGGTCAGCGTGCGCCCGCCGAGACCGGCGGCTCCGCTCGGGCCCGCTGCTCCGCCCGAGGGCCCCTCCGGCGGCGAGAGGTTCGGCAGGTCCTCCACGTCGATCAGCGGCCCGCGCGAGAGGACCACCGCGCGCTCGATCGCATTCTCCAGCTCGCGCACGTTCCCCGGCCAGCCGTAGCCCTCGAGCGCCCGTTCGGCCTCCGGCGTGAAGCCCTCCCGTTGCTTGCCGTTCTTCTGGCAGTACTGGCGCAGGAAGTGGGCCGCGAGCAGCGGAATGTCCTCGGGCCGTTCGCGCAGCGGCGGCAGGGCGATGGCGACGACGTCGAGGCGGTAATAGAGGTCGCTGCGGAAGCGCCCCTCGGCGACCTCCTTCTTGAGGTCCCGATTCGTGGCCGCGACGAGTCGCACGTCGACCGGGATCGGCCCGCTGCCGCCGAGGCGCTCGATCTCGCCCTCCTGCACGACCCGCAGGAGCTTCACCTGCACCGCCGGCGACATCTCGCCCACCTCGTCGAGGAAGAGCGTCCCGTGGTGCGCCCGCTCGAAGCGCCCCTCCTTGCGGGCGATCGCGCCGGTGAAGGCGCCGCGCTCGAAACCGAAGAGCTCGGCCTCGAGGATGGTCTCCGGAATGGCCGCGCAGTTCACCGCCACGAAGGGCCCCTCCGCGACCGGCGACAGCTCGTGCAGCGCGCGGGCGACGAGCTCCTTGCCGGTGCCGCTCTCGCCGGTCAGGAGCACCGTGGCGTGCGACGCCGCGGCTTGCCGCACCAGGTCCAGCGTCGCACGGAAGACGGGGCTCTGGCCCACGAGGCCGCCCGGCGCCGAGAGGCCGGCGAGGCGCGCCCGCAGCGCACGGTTCTCCTGCACGAGCGCCTGCTTCTCGAGCGCCTTGCGGACGCTGCGCAGCACCGAGTGGCGCTTGAGCGGCTTCGTGATGAAATCGTAGGCCCCCTCCTTCATCGCCGCGACGGCGCCCTCCACCGTCCCGTAGGCGGTCATCAGGACGACCTCGACCTGCGGGTCCACGGCCTTGATCGCCTTGAGCAGCGCCACCCCGTCGAGCCCCGGCATGGCGAGATCCGTCACGACCACCGCCGGCGGATCCTCCCGCACGATCTCCAGGGCCGCCGCGCCGTCGTCTGCGACGCGGACGCGGTAGCCCTCCTTGGCGAAGATCCGTTCGATCGACTCGAGGTTCGAGCGATCGTCGTCGACGACGAGTATGGTCGCTGCTTCGGCGGGAGTCGCTTCGGATTCCACGGCGGCGCGAGACTCCGCGAGCGGCGCCGCGCGAGTCAAGGGGCCGCCCGAGATTTTCGTCCAAGAGCCGACTTGACTCACCGCCGCCGTCTTTCTAAGGACAGCCCTCCCATGCCGCCAACCTCCTCGCCTCGCCCCGCTGCCGCCGAGCCCCCCCTCGCGCTCCTGCTCGCCTCCGAGGGAGGCGCTCCTCCCCACGCCGCGCGGCTCGAACGGGCCGGGTTCGCGCTGCGGTACTGCCGCACCCCGGGAGAGGCGCGCCGCCTCGCGGCCTCGGCCGCCCTCTGCGACGCGGCCCTCCTCGACTCCGAGGACCTCTCGCAGCGCTCCATGGAGCAGCTGGTCCGCGACCGCCTCGAGGCCTTGCTCGATCGCCTGGGCGAGGAGTCCGTCGCCGGCCTCCACGCGCTGGTGATGCGCGAGGTCGAGCGCGGGCTCCTGCGGCTCGTGCTCGATCGTTGCCACGGCCACAAGAGCGAGGCCGCCCGCCAGCTGGGCCTGCACCGCAACACCCTGCGGCAGAAGGTTGCCGAGCTCGGACTCGCGACGCCCGGCCGCAAGCGC
>DATJNL010000385.1:0-7871 GCA_035508175.1 Myxococcales bacterium | reverse complement strand
GAAGCAGCGCGAGATCCTCGACGCCTGCGCGCGCGCCACCGATCGTCTCCAGCGGCTGATCCACGATCTGGTGCTCACGAGCCGCCTGTCCGCCGGGCGCATGGATCTGGATCCCAAGCCCATCGGACTCAAGGCGTTGATCAAGGAAGCGCTGGCCGAGCTCGCCCCGCTGTCGGCCGAGCAGGGGGTGGCGATCGCGGTGGCGCCCGGGGACTCGGCCTTCGTGAAGGGCAACCGCGATCGGCTGGCCGACGCGCTGCTCAACGTCCTCGACAACGCCATCCGCTACAACCGGAAGGGCGGGCGCGTGCAGGTGCGCGTGGAGACGTCCGGGGCCGTGGCCCGGGTGACCGTCCAGGACGACGGGCCCGGCATGCGGCCGGAGGAGGTCCAGCACGCGTTCGATCGCTACCTGGAGCTGGACGTGTCACCGCGGGGCGGGCGCATCGGGGTGGGCCTCGGGCTGTCGGTGGTCCGGCAGATCGTGGAGCGGCACGGCGGCAGGGCCCACCTCGAGAGCGGAGCGGGGCGCGGCACGCGGGTGTCGCTCGATCTACCCCTCTTTGCCGGAGCCGCGGCGCTGCGCACACCGGGCGACTTCGCGGCCGAGCGAGGCAACGGCGTCATCCTGCTGGTCGAGGACGATGCCGATTGTCGGGCCGCGCTGCAGCTCGTGCTCCAGAACGAAGGCTATCCCGTGGAGGTCGCTGCCGGAGGTCGGGAGGCGCTGGCGGCGCTCGGCCGCGCCCGGCCCGCCCTGGTGCTGCTCGACCTCCACATGCCCGACCTCGACGGCCGGCTGCTGCTCAAGCGCATCCGCAAAGAGGACCGGCTGCGCGATCTGCCGGTCTTCGTGATCTCCGGCGCCATCGACGCCGCCGCCGGAGTCGGAGCGCTCGCGCCGGGCGAGGAGGTGGCGGCGGTCTTCGAGAAGCCGCTGAACTTCCCCCGCCTGCTCGAGCAGATCGCGGGCCACCTGGGCCCGCGGCGCCCGTGACGAGTCAGGACTTCGCCTTCTCGAGGCCGTACTCGGCGACCTTGCGCGCGACCGTGGGGTAGGAGAGGCCCGTGAGCCGCGAGACCTGCGACTTGTTACCACCGGCGTACTCGAGGATTCGCGCGAGGTAGTCCCGCTCCATCTCCTCGAGCGTGGGAGGCCGGCCCAGGCGGCCGACCATCTCCTGGAACGACCCCGGCCCGGTGGTTCCCGCGGCCCCTTCGGCGCCGGCACCGGGGGAAGGGGGGGTGTTCAAGAGCACGGACGCCGCGGAGAGGCGCTCGCCCGCCTCCAGGATGACGGCCCGCTCGATGACGTTCCTGAGCTCGCGGACGTTGCCTGGGTACGGGTACGCGCGGAGCCGCGCTTCGGCGTCGGGCGCCAGCCCCGAGATGCGCTTGCCCATCCGCTCCGCGAACTCCTGGGTGAAGGCCGCCGCCAGCGGGAGGATGTCCTCGGGCCTCTCGCGCAGGGGTGGGAGTCGGACGCGGAACACGTCCAGCCGGTGGAACAGGTCGGTCCGGAAGACCCCCTCCTGGACGGCGCGGGCGAGGTCGCGGTTGGTCGCGGCGATGAACCGCACGTCGACGCGGATGTCGGCCGTCCCGCCCAGCCGGCGAAACGTGCTCGTCTCGAGCACCTTGAGGAGCTTCGCCTGGATGGTTTGCGGCAGCTCGCCGATCTCGTCGAGGAACAGGGACCCTTGATCGGCCAGCTCGAGGAGGCCGCGCTTCTGCGTCTTGGCGTCCGTGAAGGCGCCGCGCTCGTGACCGAAGAGCTCGCTCTCGACGAACTGCTCCGGCAGGGAAGCGGCGTTGAGCTCGACGAACGGCTCCTGGGCGCGGCGCGGCGTGCGGTGGTGGATGAGATTGGCCACCACCTGCTTGCCCGTACCGCTCTCCCCCTCGATGAGGACGGTCGTGTCGGGGCTCTGCGCGACCGCATCGACGAGCTCGCTCACGCGCTTCATGGCCGGGCTGTCGCCCAGGTGCACCTCCCGCGCCAGCTTGGTGGCCCCCAGGCTCTGCAGGGCGCCGAGCCGACGCTCGAGCCGCCTGGCCTGCAGCGCGACCGAGACCTTGTGGACCAGCTCCGGCAGCTGGAGGGGCTTCGTGAGGTAATCGTGCGCCCCGAGCTTGAGGGCCTGCACGGCGTGATCCACCTCCGCGTAGGCGGTGGCCATGATGACGAGCGGCGCCCCGTCCTCGGCCTCACGGAAACGGGTGAGCAGCGCCAGGCCGTCCGTGTCGGGGAGATTGCGGTCGAGGATGACGAGGTCGGCCGCCTGCTCGCGGAAGCGCTCGAGGGCCTCGCGGCCGCTCGCGGCCGAGACCACGTCGTAGCCCTCCGCGATCAGGGCGGCCTCGGCGACGACGCGAAAGGTCTTTTCGTCGTCCACGATCAGCACGCGGGCCTTCATGAGAAGGCCCTCCCGGGCAGGATCTCCAGATGCACGCGCGCCGGCAGGGCGATCCGGAACACGGTCCCCTGGCGCAGCGACCGCGCCGT
This sequence comes from Myxococcales bacterium, assembly GCA_035508175.1. Taxonomy (GTDB): domain Bacteria; phylum Myxococcota; class Myxococcia; order Myxococcales; family JAKAPL01; genus DATJNL01. Next base: position 5,365 of record DATJNL010000385.1, on the reverse strand, counting down.
GAGCTTGCCGCCGTGGGCCTCGATGACCCGGCGGGCGATGGCGAGTCCGAGACCGGTGCCCGTCCGTTTCGTCGTGAAGAACGGCTCGAAGAGCCGATCCTCCGTCCCGGGTGCCAGACCTGCGCCGCTGTCCTGGACTTCGATCACGGCTTCGTCTCCGGAGAACCGCGTGCGCAGGGTCAGCAGGCGCCGGCGCGGCGCGGGCTCCTCGTCCAGGCCCTCGCCGAAAGCGGCGGGCGCCATGGCCTCGACGGCATTCTTGCACAGATTGATGAGCGTGGACTGGAGTTTCTGGGCGTCGCAAGGAATCGAGAAGGGCGCAGGCTCTCCCCGCAGGTCGCCCGCGAGGTCGAGTGAGACCTCGACCTGGCCTGCCTTCAGGCTGGGCTCGATCACCGCGAGCGTCCGGTGGATCAGGTCGTGGACGTCCGTCTGCGTGTAGTGCAGGCGGGGCTCGCCGGCGAAGAGGTTCAGGTTGTCGCAGATGTCCCGCAAGCGAGCGACCTCCTCGCGCACCTGGGCCCGCACGGCCTGCACCTTGTCGGGCGGGGCGTTGCCGGCGGCGAGCAGATCCACGGCGACGCCCAGGCCATTGAGGGCGTTCTTGAGCTCGTGCGCGATCGCGGCCGCCGTCTTGCCCATGGCCGCCGCGCGGTTGCTCACCAGGAGCTCCGTCTGGGTGCGCCTCAGCTCGGCGGTGCGCTCGTCGACCTTGGCCTCGAGCGTGGCCGCGAGCCCGCGAATCTCCCGGTCTCTCGCCGAGATGGCCTGATCCATCCGGTAGAAGGCGCGCTCGAGCGCCTCGATCTCGTCGCCGTCGCGCCGGCGGAACGGCAGCGGCATCGTGCCGAAGTCGCCCTCGGCGATCCGCTGGGCGCGTTCATTCAGGCTGAGGAGCGGCTGGGTGACGAAGCGGGCCAGCGTCCAGCCGGCGAAGACGGCCAGCGCCACGCCCAGCAGCATCAGCGCGCTGAGCACCCGCAGCTCGCGCTCCAGATCGTCGTCGAGCTCGTCGCGGGCCTGGCGAAGCACGACGGTCCAGCCGGCCACCGGGATCGGCGCGTAGGCGTACAGCCAGCTGCGCCCGCCGCGCTCGGTGTGCCACTCGCGGCCGGTTCGGCCCGCGAGCCCGTGTCGCACCGAGTCGCTGGCCCAGATGGCGCCGAGCCCGGCGGCATTGCCGAGCGAGAAGAGCACGTGCTGGTGGGCATCGATGATGGCCGCGCTGCCGGAAGGCGCGAGGTCGACGTGGAGCGCTTCCCTGAAGCGGTCCTGGTCGCTCGTCGGGAGGAGACCCACGAGGGCTCCTGAGAAGCGCTCGTGCCTCAGGATGGGGACGGCCACGCGGACGGCCTCGATCCCGTCGACGGCGCTGGACACGTCCACGAAGGGTTTGCCCGTGTCGCGGACGCGCTCGAACCAGGCGCGCGCGCCCTCGTTTCGTCCCAGCAGGGTCGGATCGGCCGGCTCGAGCCAGAGGCAGTTGCCGCGATCGTCGAAGAGCTGGATCTGCATCCGGAACAGGCTCGAGTCCTTGCGGGCGTAGCGGAGCACCCGCTTCTCCGGCTCCAGATCGTTGTCGGCGAGATCCACCTCCGCCAGCGCCGAGAGGCGCACCAGCTCGGCCTGCACGAGGGCGAGGTCGTCCTGGAGCTGGTGCGCGCGGTTCTGCGCGAGCAGCAGCTCCTTCTCGGCGATCTGCTCCATCTGTGCCTGGTAGCTGCCGTAGATGAGCGCGGCGCCGGTCAGGCCGGCCCCGACGAGGCTCACCACCAGGAATGCGAGCGTGAGCTTTCCGCGGAAGGACATCGGACCGCCGTGTCAGAGGTCGACTTTTCGCTCGGAGTGCTCGCGCCCGTCGAACGAGAGGATCACGCCCTTGCCGTCGATGCGGGTCACGACGTTGACGGGCCGCCGCCAGAGGGAGGCGAGGTTCTGCAGGGTCTCGCGGGCGTGGTCCAGCTTCAGATCGGTGCCGTCGTGGCGGTGGGCCAGCAGCAGCTCGCCGCGGTTCTCGAAGTTGCCGTCCACCACCTCGATGATGGGCTGGCCGAAGTTGGTGAGCTGGTGCAGCAGCTTGTCCTTCACCTTGCGGAACTCGCGCTCGAGGATCTCCCACTGGTTGCGCTTCTCGCTCCAGCCGTAGGTGAACAGCTTCTGCTCCATCGCGAACTCGGCGGTGAGGAACTCGTCGATGAACGTGACGTCGTTGTAGTGGCGGCGGACCTCGAAGAGCTTCTGGCGTCCGAGCCCGAGCTTGCGGTCCCAGGCCCTTCGGGTCTTGAGGTCGTCGCACTCGTCGTATTCCTTCCCGAAGCGCCCCTTGTTCCAGCGATCTTCGATGTCGCGGTAGAGCTCGATGCCCAGCTTGTAGGGGTTGAGGACCCCCGGCCGGGTGCCCAGGGTGCCCGAGTGGTGGTCGGCGTAGTCGATGATCTCGGAGTCGCGCAGCGCCTTCTGAGTCATGATCGTCGAGTGCCAGAAGGACGCCCAGCCTTCGTTCATGATCTTCGTCTGGCCCTGGGGCGCGAAGTAATAGGCCTCGTCGCGCATCAGCGAGAGCACGTCGTGCTCCCAGCGCTCGAGCGGCGCGTGGTCGAGGAGGAACAGCAGCACGTCCCGCTCGGGGTGCTCGGGGAAGCGCTTCTGCCGCTGCTTCTCGTCGTCGAGCTTCTTCTGCTCCGCCTCCAGGTACTCCTTGGGGTTGATGAAGCCCCGCATGTACTCGCGGTCGGCCTTCAGGCCGCGCACCTGGGGCTCCTCCGCCGGAAGCTCCTCGCGGGTCTTCGGCTTTCGCTGGATGAAGGGCGAGTGATAGTCGATGAGATTCTCGAGCGAGAGGCAGCGGTCGATGAACCCCTCGACCTCCTCGACCCCCAGGCGGTCGATGTGCCGGCGCACCCGCGTCGCGTGGTTCGCCATCTCGTCCATCATCTTGCGGTGGGTGTGCTGGAACATGAAGTTGTTCTTGAAGAAGTCGCCGTGGCCGAACACGTGCGCCATCACGAGCTTCTGATCGACGTCGGCGTTGGCCTCCAGCAAGTACGCGTAGGTCGGGTTGTTGTTGATGACCATCTCGTAGATCTTCGAGAGGCCGTACTCGTAGCCCTTCGCGAGCTGCTCGTACTCCATGCCGAACCGCCAGTGGGGGTAGCGGTTCGGGAAGCCGCCGTAGGCGGCGACCATGTTGATCTCGTCGTACGAGAGCACCTCGAAGACGACGTCGAAGAAGTCGAGGCCGAAGCCGCGGGCGTAGCCTTCGATCTCCTCGCGGAGGTCTTGCAGGTGCGGCGGCAGGTCCTTGGCCACTACTTGCCCTTTCCGAGGAACTCCTTGATGGAGCCGTAGATGGCCTCCTTGTCGGCGATCTCCGAGAGCGACAGCTTGGCCTCGGCGTCGAAGCCTTCGCGCAGATCCTTGATGAACTGCCCGCTGCCGTAGGGGCTCTCGACCTGCCCGTAGCAGAAGAGGTTCACCGCCGGCAGCATCTGGGTCTTGAGGATGTCGAGGCAGAGCCGCGTGTCGTCGGCGGACCAGTTGTCGCCGTCCGAGAAGTGGAAGGGGTAGATGTTCCAGTTCGACGGGCTGTAGTCGCCGTCGATGATCTCCTGGCAGAGCTTGTAGGCGGAGCTGATCATGGTGCCGCCGCTCTCGCGCGTGTGGAAGAAGGTCTCCCGGTCCACCTCGCGCGCCACGGCGTCGTGGATGATGTAGCGGCACTCGAGGCCGCGGTACTGCGACCGCAGCCACGTGTCGATCCAGAAGGACTCGATGCGGACGATCTCCTTCTGCTCGTCTCCCATGGAGCCGGAGACGTCCATCATGTACAGGATGACCGCGTTGTTCTCGGGCAGGGGCGTGAGCTTCCAGCTGCGGTAGCGCCGGTCCTCGCGCGTGGGCACGATCACCGGCGCCTTGGCGTTGTAGGTGCCGCTCGCGATCTGCCGGCGCAGCGCCTGCTTGTAGGTGCGCTTGAAGTGCCGCAGGCTCTCGGGGCCGCTGGTGTTGACGCCGGTGTAGCGCGTCTTCTGGGCGACGACGCGGTCGCGGCCCTTGGGCTGGATGCGGGGCAGCTCGAGCTCCTCGCCGAGGATGGCCGCGAGCTCCTCGAGCGAGACGTCCACTTCCAGGACGTGGTCGCCTTCGCCCTGTCCGGCCTCGCCGCTGCCGGGCTCGACGGCGCCCGGGGAGAGGGGGCTGCCGACGTCGCCGTCTCCCTGGCCGACGCCGCCCTGCTCCTTGTGGCCGTACTTGAAGTGGGGGATGTCGATGGTGGGGACGGGGATGGTGACCGTCTCCTGGCCCCGCTTGCCGAGCATCTCCCCGCGCTGGATGAACTTGCGCAGGTTCTGCTTGATGCGTCCACGGACGATGGCCTTGAAGCGCGCGTGGTCCTGCTTGATCTTGAGACTCAAGAAGTCTCCCGGGCGCTAGTCCTTCGCATCCCCGCGCGCGAAGATCGAGGCCACGAAGTTGAGGACGTCCGTGGAGCAGATCTCGCAGTAGCCGTAGTTCTTCACCATGCGCTGCTTCACCACGTCGATCTTCTCCTGCGTGTCCTTGTCGACCACCGACGACACCAGGCTCTTGAGCTTGATCGAGTCTTTCTGATCCTCGAAGAGCTTGAGCTCGAGCGCCTTGTGGAGCCGCTCGTTGGTCCGGTAGTTGAAGGTCTTGCCCTCCACCGCGAGCGCGCCGATGTAGTTCATGATCTCGCGCCGGAAGTCGTCCTTGCGGCTCTCGGGGATGTCGATCTTCTCCTCGATGGCGCGCATCAGCCGCTCGTCGGGCTCCTCGTACTGGCCGGTGTACTTGTTGCGGACCTTCTCCTTCTGCGTGTAGGCCTTGATGTTGTCGATGTAGTTGCCGCAGAGCTTGCCGATGGCGTCCTCGTCGGCCGAGATCGCGCGCTGGACCTCGTTCTTCACGACGTCCTCGTACTCCTGCTTCACGGTGGAGAGCAGGTCGCGGATGCGCTTGCGCTGCTCCTCGCCCGAGATCAGCGAGTGGTGGCGCAGCCCGCTCTCCAGCTCGTTCAGGACCATGAAGGGGTTCACGCAGCCGTCGCCCTTGTCCGAGACGAGCGCGTTCGAGATCTTGTCCTGGATGTAGCGCGGCGAGATGCCGTCGAGGCCCTCGCGCATCGTCTCCTTGCGCAGCTCCTTGATGTTGTCCTGCGTGAAGCCCGGCAGCGTCTTGCCGTCGTACAGCTTCAGCTTCTGCAGCAACGTCAGGTTGTGCTTCTTCGGATCTTCGAGGCGCGTGAGGATGCCCCACATGGCCGCGATCTCGAGCGTGTGCGGCGCGATGTGCTTGCCGCGGATCTTGTCGCGGTTGTAATCCTTCCGGTAGATCTTCACTTCCT
>DATJNL010000384.1:0-8533 GCA_035508175.1 Myxococcales bacterium | reverse complement strand
CCCTCCGCCAGCGCCTCGCCGGGCAACGGCAACAGCGGGCGCATCCACGCGGCCACCTCGGCGGCCGTCGCGCGCGGGCCGGTGCTCAGGAAGCTCTCGAGCTCCTCCGCGAGGGCGCGCGCGCTGGGCGTGCGCTTCTCGAGGTCGCCCTGGAGGGCTCGTTCCACGGCGCTCCGGACGGCCGCCGGCAGACCGGACCGGAGCTCGCCGAGCGGCTGGGGCTTCCCGGCCAGGATGGCGCGCATGATGGACGCCTCGCTGCCGCTGCCGAAAGGCTTCCGCCCGGTGAGCATCTGGTAGAGCACGACGCCCATCGCCCAGACGTCGGCCCGGCGGTCGAGCGCCTTCCCCTCGAGCTGCTCCGGCGGCATGTAGGAGAGCTTCCCCTTCAGCGTGCCGGTGTTGGTGTGGTGAGCCTGTCCGACCGCCTTGGCGATCCCGAAATCCATCACCTTCACGATGCCTTCCTTGGAGACCAGGATGTTCTGCGGCGAGACGTCACGGTGGACGAGGCAGAGGGGCTGGGAGGTGTCGGGATCCTGGAACTCGTGCGCGTAGTGCAGCCCCTCGCACGCGTCCAGGGCGACTCGCGCCGCCACTTCCACGGGCACCGGGTCCACGGCACGCTTGAGGAGCTCCGCGAGGGACAGGCCGCGGACGTACTCCATCACCAGGCAGAGCAGGCCGTCGATCTCTCCGAGCTCGTAGATCTGGACGAGGTTCGGATGGTGGAACATCGCCGCCAGGCGGGCCTCGTCGAGGAACATCGCCACGAACTTCGGATCCTCGGCGAAGGCGGGCAGGATGCGCTTGAGGGCCACGCGCTTCTTGAACCCGCCGGCCCCGGTCTGCTCGGCGAGGAAGACTTCCGCCATGCCGCCCGTCGCGATCTTGCGGATGACGCGATAGCGCTGGAGAATCGAGGAGCCCGCAGTGGGCATGGATGCCTTCCATTATCCGCAAACCGACCCGTGGGGCGCAACGGCTCGCGCCGAATCTCGTCCGGCTGGTGGCGCTGGCCCTGTCGCTCGCCGCCTCCGGGTCCGCGCGCGCCGACGCGCTCGACGCCGCGAAGCGCTTCTACCACGAGTTCGAATACGACTCCGCCCGGGTCGAGCTGCTGCGCGCCGCCGAGCTGCCCGACCCGCACCGGCGCGCGGAGGCCTACCTCTACCTCGGCCTCGTCGACGCCATCCAGGGCGACGACGCGGGCACGTTGCAGAACTTCCGGCTGGGCCTCGCGCTGGACCCTGGCCTGCGCCTGCCCTCCGGTCTCTCCCCCAAGATCACCGCGGTCTTCGAACGCGTCCGGGCCGACGTCGGCGCCGTGCCGGAGCCCCACGCCGGGCCCCCCTCCCCTGCCCCACCGCCGCTAGAACCTCCGGTCGCCGCCCCCGCACCGCCGGCCCCCACCGCGCCTCGGAGCCCGCCGACCGAGGCCCGCTCCCCCACGGCGGCGACGTCATCCGCCACCGAGGCCGTTCCCTCCGCGGTCGCCGGCCCCGCGCCCCGCGCCTCTCATCGCGGCCGCTGGGCGGCGGGCGCCCTCGTGGTCGTGGGTGTCGCGGCGGCGAGCACGGCGCTCTACTTTGCTCTTCAGGAGGCGGCGGCCGAGCGATCGTTTCACTCGGCCACGTGGCAGACGGACGCCGCCGGCTTCCAGTCCTCCGCGAACCAGGACGCCCTCGCCGCGGACATTCTCTACGCCTCCGGGGCGGTGCTCGGTCTGACGGGCGTGGGCCTCTGGTTCGCGTTCTGATGAGGCGTGGCCCGGCCATCGCGGTCGCCACCCTCGGCGTGGCCTCCTGCATCGTGGGCACGCTCGATCTCACGGGCTTTCGCTGCGACGGCGACCACCCCTGCCTGTCCGGCTACCTCTGCCTGCCGGCCGCCGACGGCGGCAGCTGCCAGATCGCCGGCGGCTCGAGCGGCGGAACCACCGGAGGCGGCGTAGGCGGCAGCAGCGGCGGCGGCTCCGGCAGCAGCGGAGGCGTGCCCTGCACGGGGGTCCCCACCTGCAGCGGGGACGGGACGTCGCTGGTCCTGTGCGACGGCGGTCTGCTGCCGTGCGCTTCGGGCACCGCCTGTGACTACGGAACCTGCCGGCCCGCCTGCCGCGCGGGGGCGTGCGACGCCGGGATCTGCGACCAGGCCGCGAACGCCTGCGTCCCCACGGCTGCCTGCGCGGGCGCCGGCGGCGCGTGCGGCCTCGCGGGCGGGAGCACGGGCATCTGCCTCGCCGGCCTCTGCACGCCCGTGCCGCCCCTCGGCGGATCGCCCGGGAGCTGCGATGCAGGAGGGCTGGCGGACGCGGGCCCGCTCCTCGTGGGCGGCGTGATCGCGCTGTTCCCGGGCGCCGTCGCCGATCCGGGCCTCCTCGACGGAGGCTCGGTCACCTTCTTCTCGGCCCACGGCGCGCGCGTCGGGCCGCTCGCCATCGTTCCATCGCCGGGCTCCCCGCACGAGCCGAGCTACGCCAACGCCAGCCTCACGCCGGGAACCTGGACCGCCCTCGTCCAGGCGCCGGCGGTGGCCCTGCCGACGTACTTCCCGAACCTCGTCGTCGCGCCGCCGCCGTTCGGAGCGAGCGTCAATCTCGACCTCACGGCCGTCGCGCCGATCGACGCAGCGGGTTCGGTGGCAGGCGTGACGCCGCGCCCTGGCCACTTGGTGTGGATCGCGCGTGCGGCCACGTGCGACGCGTCGAGCTTCCTCGGCGGCTACACGGTGGGCCTCTCGCCGGCGCCCGCGTTCGCGGCCTACTACGACGCTCCTTCGGGACAGCTCGAGGCCGATCCGACCCTCACCGCGAGCTCGCCCCAGACGGGAGAGTTCATCGCGCTCGACGCTCCCTACGCCCCGACGAGCTACGCGCTGGCGGTGGAGCCGGCCGGCGCACCGGTGGCGATCGCCGCGGGGACCTTCACGCCGCCGCCCTATGTGGCTGGCCAGACCATCGCCGTCGCGCTCATCTTCCCGAACCAGACGCCGTGACGCCGATTCACCACCAGGTGAAGGCGGAGGCGGAGTAGGCCTCCACGGCCGGCGTCAGCTGCAGACTGGCCGCGCCGCAGATGGGCCCGCTGTATGTGGTCACGCCCTCGATGGCGTAGATGCGTCCATCGGCGCCGGTCGCCGCGCCCAGCATGGAGCGGGCGGTGGGCATGGAGACGCCCGTGACCCAGGTGCCGGTCGAGGGATCGTAGCCCTCGACCGTGTCGAGCCACGGCCCGCAGCCGCAGCAGCAGGGCGTCCAGTCCGTCCCGCCGATGACGTACACGATCCCGTCGTTGCCGACCGCCGCCGCCGGCGTCGCGCGCGCGGTGGGAAGGGACGGCAAGACGGTCCAGGTTTGCGTGGTCGTGTCGAAGGCCTCGAAGGCGGCGCTGACGCCTCCGTCGGCGTAACCGCCCGCCGTGTAGATCTTGCCGTCCGGTCCGGTGACGGCGGCCAGCCCCCAGCGGGGCGTCGGCAACGGGGGCAGGGCCGACTGCCACGTCGATCCCACGGGGTCGTAGGCCTGGACCAGCCCGGTCAGCCCGGACGACGTCTCTCCGCCCAGCGCATAGATGAGCCCGTCCGGCCCGGTGGCCGCCGCCAGGTAGGAGCGGGCCGTGGGCATGGGCGGAACGCCCTGCCACGGGTTGCCGCTCAGGTCGTAGGACGCGACGTCGTTGATGGGAACGCTGCCGTTGGAAGTCCCGCCCAGCGCGTAGATCAGTCCATCGGGCCCGATCACCGCCGCGAGGCCCGCGGTGCCGGTGGGCAAGCCCGGCGCCGAGGCCCATGCGTTCGTCGTCGGGTCGAAGGCAAAGACGTCGGTCGCGCCCGTGACGGAACAGCCGCTGGATTCCTTGAACCCGCCGATGGCGTAGACCTTCCCGTCGGGCGCCGCCACCGCCGCCAGGGCTCCCCAGGCGGCGCCCCCGGACAGCGAGCCCGGAATCTCCGAGGGCGTCGGGCTGATGCAGCTCCCGCCCTCGCAGATGTTGGTCTGGCCGCCGGGGCCTAGACAGCTCGCGCCGTTCTGGGCGGCGGTCCACGCAGTGGTCGAGGCCGGCTCGCAGCTCTCGCAAGGGTCGGTGGGATTGGCCGTGCCGTAGGCGTAGATCTGACCCGCGATGTAGCAACCCGCCTGGCAGCTCCCGGAGTTGCAGAAGCCGCCACCGTCCGCGCCCGTGCAGCTCGTTCCGGCGGGCGCCACGGAGAAGGCTTCCGCGTCCTCTGCCGGCACGCAGGCGAGGCACTGCACGCCGGGCTCCGGCGCGCCGGCGAGAACCACCGTACCGCCGACGTCGCACCCGTACACGCAGTCCTCACCCAAGCAATAGTTTCCGCCGTCGGCGCTGCAGCGCGTCCCCGCCGGTGCCCCACTGAACGCGCTGGTCGACGTCTGCGGCTGGCAGGTGAGGCAGGCGTTCGAAGGGTCGGACGCGCCGGAGGCGTAGGTCGCGCCGCCGACGAGGCAGCCCTGCTGGCACCGCCCGGCCTGGCAGGTCTGGCCCGATGGGCAGGGGCCCGCGTCGCACGAGCCGTAGCACTCTCCGTCCTGGCAGACGCTTCCCGCCGGACAGGTGATGCCCGCGCAGTCCGGTACGCTGCAAGCTCCCTGCGCGCACACGCCGCCGTTGCAGCTGGTCGTTCCGCACGAGGTCGGCCAGCACTGCCCGTTGCCGCAGGCTTGCCCCGCGGGGCAGACGACACCGGCGCAGGCGGCCCACGCGCAACCGCCGTCGACGCAGATCTGGTCCGCCTGGCAAGAAGGACCCGCCGGCTCGCAGCTCTGCGGCAGGCAGGTCCCGCCCGCGCAGACCAGGCCTCCGTCGCAGAGCACGCCCGCGCAGGAGGGTTCGACGCAGCCCTGCCGCTGGCAGACGAGGCCGCTCGGGCAGACCGTGCCGTCCGTGCACGTGGTCGGGTAGCAGCTCCCGGCGAGGCACACCGAGCCGGCCGGGCAGTTGCAGCCGCCGTCCGCGCTCCCGCTCGGGCAGACCCCGCCCGTGCAGGAGACGCCCGGTGCGCAGGCGTTCCCACAGCCGCCGCAGTCGCCGTGGTCGCCGCCGAGATCGGCGCAGTAGGCATCGCCGCCGTCCCCGCAAGGAGCGAAGCCGGCGGCGCACGACGACGCGCAGACGCCGTAGCCGTTGCAGACCTGGCCGGCCGCACAGGCGCTGCCGCACTTCCCGCAGTTCTGGTTGTCGGTGGCGAGGTGCACGCAGAGCCCGTTGCACAGCGTCCCGCTGGCCCCGCCGCAGGTGTCGGTGCACTGTCCGTCCGCACACACCTGCCCGGCGGCGCAGGCGTTCCCGCAGGCGCCGCAGTCGGTCGTCGATTCCTGAAGGTTCGCGCAGTACTGCGCCGGCGCCGCACCGCACGTGGTGTAGGGCAGCGAGCAAGTCGCCGCGCAGAGACCGCCGCTGCACAGCTGGCCCGCGCTGCAATGGTTCCCACAGCCGCCGCAGCTCTGGCCGTCGGTCTGCGCGTCCACGCAGACGCCGCCGCAGAGAAGGTTCTGGACGCCGGTGCAGGTGGCCGCACACTGCCCGCGGCTGCAGACGAGGCCGGCGCCGCAGGCCGTGCTGCAGCTCCCGCAGTTGGAGGGGTCGTTCTGCAGCTCCGCGCAGTAGGCCTCGTCGCCCGATCCGCAGGTCGCAGCGTAAGGGGCCACGCATGCCGGGGCGCACACTTCCGCAGCGCACACCTCACCCTTCGGACAGACCGTGCCGCAAGCGCCGCAGTTCTGCGGGTCCGTCGCGAGCTCGAAGCAGCCGGCATCGCACGCCGTCTCCGTCGAGAGGCAACTGGTGGCGCAGAGCCCGCGTGCGCACTGCTGGCCGGATGGGCAGGCGTTTCCGCACGAGCCGCAGTTCGAGGAATCCCCGGCCAGATCGGCGCAGTAGGTGTCGGGTGGGCTGCCGCAGACCTGGCGCAGCGCACCGCAGGGATTCGTGTCCACGCAGCTCCCGCTCACGCAGACCTGCGACGGATTGCAGGGCGGCGCGCAGCTCTGCGAGCTCTGGCAGAAGCCGTCCCGACAGGTGAACGCCGCCGGACAGGCCGACGCGCTGGTGCACGTGATCGGCGCGCACTTGCCGGCCACGCAGGCGAGCCCCGCGGCGCAAACGCAGCCGCCATCCCCTACCCCCGTCCCGGCGTCGGCGCCAGCGTCGCGCCCCCCGTCCGGTGCCGGCGGTTGAGACGAGCACGCCGCGGCGAAGCACAGAAGCGAGGCGAGAACCGTCGGGGCTCTCATGCTCATTCGACCCTCCAGGAATTTATCGGGATGCCATCGATTCAAAGCGATGGCCTCGGCGATGTCAACGAACGCCACGGACGCGCGCCGCACCTCGGCGGCGACCGAGCCGCGGACCGCCGTCGGAGGCGGGGACCGCAGCGTCGTCGCGAGCCGCTATCGCAAGGCGTACAGCTGGCCGTCGTCCGCGACGAAGAACACCGTGCCGTCGGGACCGATCGCCGGGGACGAGCTGATGCGCCCCTGCGCGCTGAACTTGTAACGCTGCGTGCCGTCGGGGTTCACCGCGTAGAACGTGCCGTCGGCCGTGCCGAAGAAGATCGTCCCGTCGCCGCCGATGGCGGGGGCGGAGTCCACGTCCGAAGGGGTCTTGAACGGCCAGCCGCTGACCTCCGCGCCGGTGCGGACGTCGAGCGCGTGCAGGCCGTCCACGTTGCCCACGTACGCGATGCCGTCGTTGGACTGGCCGGGGAACGTCGAGATCGCCGGCGCCGAGTTGCCCACGTCCGAGCTGAAGATGCCCTCCTCGGTGGAGATGTTCAGCGAGCCCGGCGTGCGGCCGGAGGGCAGCGCCGTGGTCCAGTGCGCCGTGCCATTGGCGGGATCGAGCGCGCTCACCCACGTCTGGCCGCTGCTGCCGCTCTGCGAGCCGGCTTCGGCGATGAGCCACTGGGTGTGGTTCGCGTCGTAGGCGAGGTCCGAGTTCGTGAACGAGGTCGGGTCGCCGTTGCCGGCCGCGCCACCGATGGGCGCGCCGCCCGAGGGCCACGCCCCCATCGCCTGGAAGCCCGCCGAAGGCGCGGTGACGCCGAAGCAGACGTTGAGGCAGCACCAGTAGCTGTCGTCGTTCGCGTCGATGGCCACCGCCACGCGCTCGCCGAAGAACTGGAGGATCACGCTGTTCGCCTGGGTGAAGCTCCCACCCGACCCGAGGCTGTAGGTGACCACCTGGCCGAAGTCGTCGCCGTCGAAGAGCAGGCTCGGCGTGGAGTTGCCGATGCTCGGGTTCACGTCGAAGCCGTCCGCGCCGTAGCAGCACTGCCCCATGTTCTGGTCGCAGGTCCCGCCGTTGCAGTCGCTGTCGCTCTGGCAGGGGCCGTCGTAGCGGCAGGTCGTCGGGGGGCCGGCCGAGTAGAGCGTCGTGCCGGTCTTCGCGTCGATGTGGTACAGCGTGCCGCCGTTGATGCTCGTGCCGTCGGTGCCCGATTCGATGTAGAGGGTGTCGTCCGCGGCGATGATGGGCGTGGCGGGGTGCTCGTCGGGGTTGGGGGGCAAGAGGCTCGCGTTCCACAGCTCGTTGCCGCCGGGATCGATCGCGTAGAACGTCCCGTCCATGCCCAGCTGGTAGACGTTGCCGGACGCGTCGACGACGGGCGAGTTCATGTACGTCGGGTTCGGGTTCACGAGGCCGTTCAGCCCGCCGAGGCTCTGCGGCACGCCCACGCGGAACTGCCACAGCAGCGTGCCCTGGTTGCCGCTGGTGTCGGCGCTGCTCTGCCCCTGATCCGTGTTGTCGTTGTGCCACTTGGGCCAGCCGTTCAGGTAGGGGCCGGTCCCCTGGATGTAGGTCGTCAGCGGCACGGCCACGTTGGGCTGGTTCGGATCGGTTGTGGCGAGGGCGAGCGTACCCTTGCGCAGCAGCGGCGAGCCACCCGTCTGGACGTCGCACTGCACCGCGATGGTCTGGTTCGCGCCCGGGGTCAGGGTGAAGCTCGTCTGGGAGGCGTTCACCAGCGTGAAGGCGGGGTCGCTCGTGCCGCTGATGGCGATGGAGGTCACCTGGCACTGCTGGCCGCCGGTGTTGGTCACCGTGACCGACTTCTGCGTCGGCGTGCCCACGGTCGAGTTGCCGAAGTTCAGGGACGGCGGCGAGATCTGCAGGGTGCACGGGTTGGCCGAGCCGTTGCCCGAGACCGGATCGAGCGCCTGCCGCGGCGCGATCCCCGCGACCGGCGTGCCACTGGCATCGAGCGGCACCCAGTCCGCCTCGACGTTGTCGCTGGCGTTGGCCGTGCCGTTCGAGGGGTAGGTCACGGTGAAGGTGAGCGGCGTGCCATCCGGCTGCAACGACACCGGCAGCGCGGGCGAGATCTGCGAGAGGGTGAAGGGGCTGCTCGACCCGCCCTGGAGGAAGAAAGCGCCGCTCTTGATCTCCACGGCCGCCGTCCCGACGTTGAGCAGGCTCACCGACATCGACGGGCTGGAGCCCGCCGGGACGCTGCCGAAGTTCACCGGGTTCGGCGTGTAGACGAGCTGGCCGTCGACGCCCGCGCCCAGGAG
>DATJNL010000383.1:0-9348 GCA_035508175.1 Myxococcales bacterium | reverse complement strand
GCTGCCCGACTGCGGCGCCGCCTGCGCCGTCGATGGCGGCTGGGCGCTCCCCTACCTGCAGCACGTCGCGGGCGCGCACACCAACCGCGCCATGGGGCTCGTCGACGACACCGACGACGACGTCATCACGCTGTTCTTCGGGCTGGGGCAGAGCGACTGCGCCGGCAGCACGCCGCTGCCGGGCTCGGTGTTCGCGGCGGGGCTCCTCGACATCCGCGCGCAGATGGCGAGCTACCCGAACTTCGGCCTCTTCGACTTCGTGGGCACCGACCACACCTCGCTGGAGGGGCCCACCTTCGACACGCGCACCGCCGGGGACGGGGGCTTCCTCCTGACGACCTTCACCGCCGACATCGTCGACGGCGGCGTCGTCAACGCCGGGCCCTGAGTGAAGCTCCCGGGCGGCATCCCGCTGCGCATCCAGCCGGGCTTCTTCCTGGTGACGCTGCTGCTCGGCCTGGGGCGGCCGACGCTCTTCCCCATGGCGAGCTGGCTGATCGTGTGCCTGGTGTCGGTGATCGTGCACGAGTGCGGCCACGCCTACGTGGCGCTGGCCTTCGGCTACCGGCCGAGCGTGCTCCTGTGGGGCGGCGGCGGCCTCACCTCGTTCGCGCGCCCCGGCGAGCGCGTGCCGGCGCGGACCGACGTGGTCGTGAGCCTGGCCGGACCCATGGCCGGCTTCGCCTTCGGCGGCCTCGCCATCCTCGCCGCCCACCTGTGGCCGGCCATGGACCCGCACACCGCGCTCGTCTACGACGACCTGCAGTGGGTGAACCTCGGCTGGGGCGCGGTGAACCTCTTGCCCATCATTCCGCTCGACGGCTCGCACCTCGCGCTGCGCGCGCTCGAGCGGCTGCACCCCGCGGGCGCCGTGCGGGATCTGCTGATCTTCTCGGTGGCGCTCTGCGCCCTCGGCGGGGCGGCGGCGCTCTTCTGGATGCACTGGACGCTGGGCGGGCTCTACGCGCTGTGGCTCGCGAGCCCCGCGCTCCGGGCGCTCACGGAGCGGCGCGAGCCCAGGCGGGTGGTGGTGGCAGCGACCTCGAGCGCGACCCCGAACCCGACCGCGACCGCGAACCCGACCCCGACCGCGACCCGGACCGCGACCCTGACCCCCACCGCGAACCCGCTCCCCGTCGACATCGTCACCGGGAAGCCCCCGACCCAGACCCGCTAGCCCCCGCCCGCGCGCCGCTCTTCCTCCTCGGGCAGCGGGCCGATGTCCCCCGTGATCAGCCGCGCCCCGCGCTCGAACGTGAGGTACAGCCACGCCCAGTCGATGAGCACCAGCAGGCGATTCCTGAAGCCGATCAGCTCGAGGATGTGCACGAACAGCCACACGAGCCACGCGAAGAAGCCCGCCAGGTGCCGCCCCGCGATGTCGGCGACGGCGGCGGCGCGGCCCACCGTGGCCAGCGTGCCCTTGTCGCGGTAGTGGAAAGGGCGCCGCGGCTTTCCGCGCAGCGTCGCGAGCGCGTTCTCGGCGGCGTGCCGCCCCTCCTGCATCGCCGCCGGCGCCACGCCCGGCACCGGCTTGCCGTCCTGCTCCAGCGCCGCGAGGTCGCCGATCACGAACACCTCGGGGGCGTTCGGCAGCGAGAGATCCGGCTGCACGCGCACGCGGCCCGCGCGGTCGAGCGGCGCGCCGAGGCTGCGGCCCAGCGGGGAGGCGGCGACGCCCGCGGCCCAGAGCACCGTGCGCGCCTCCACCCGCGTGGGGCCGATGGAGACGCCGCCGCCGTCGATGGCCGTCACCGGCTGGCCGGCCTCCACCTCCACGCCGATCTCCTCGAGCTGCCGCCGCGCGGCGGCGGACGACGGCTCGGACATGGCCGGCAGCAGCCGCGGCCCCGCCTCGACCAGGATCACGCGGGCCTCGCGCGCGTCGAAGCGCCGGAAATCGGCCGCGAGGGTGTTGCGCGCGATCTCCGCGAGGGCGCCGGCCAGCTCGACGCCCGTGGGACCGCCGCCGACGATCACGAACGTGAGCCAGGGCTTGCGCCCCGCCGCGTCCGCTTCCCGCTCGGCCGCCTCGTACGCGAGCAGCACGCGCCGGCGGATGGCCAGCGCGTCCTCCACGGTCTTGAGGCCGGGGGCGAAGCGCTCCCACTCGGGGTGGCCGAAGTAGGAGTGGGTGGCGCCGCTCGCGACGATGAGCTGGTCGTAGGGCAGCTCGCCGTCCCGCAGCCGGACGCGGCGGCCGGGGAGGTCGACCGCCTCGGCCTCCCCCAGCACCACCTCCACGTTGGCCGCGCGGCGCAGGATGCGGCGGATGGGCGTAGCGATGTTGCTCGGGTTCAGGGCCGCGGTGGCGACCTGGTAGAGCAGCGGCTGGAACAGGTGGTGGTTGCGCCGGTCGAGGAGCGTCACCTCGGCCTCGGTGCCCGCGAGCACGCGCGCCGCGCTCAGGCCGCCGAAGCCCCCGCCGACGATCAGGACCCGCTTGCCGGTTGCCACGCCGACTCCCTCCGCGCCCGCCGCGGCCCTACAGTACGCTCTCCCGCGGGCCGGCGCACGGTCGGTTGACAACGCCCGGGGCGCCCCATAGAAGTCGCCCACTTCCGAAGGAGGTCCCCATGGCTCGCTTCGCCATCAACGGATTCGGCCGCATCGGCCGCTGCATCCTCCGCGCGGCCCTCGCGCGCAAGGCCCCGCTCGACGTGGTCGCCATCAACGACATCGACAAGCCGTCCACGCTCGCCTACCTGTTCAAGTACGACTCGCTCCACGGCATCTACGAGGGCGACGTGCGCTCCACCGACAAGAGCCTCGTCATCGACGGCAAGGAGATCGAGGTCACCGCGATCCGCGAGCCCGCCGAGCTGCCCTGGAAGGCCAAGAAGGTGGACGTGGCGCTCGAGTGCTCGGGGCGCTTCACCGCGCGCGAGCAGGCCGAGAAGCACAAGACCGCCGGCGCCCGCAAGGTGATCATCAGCGCGCCCGCCAAGGGGCCGGACATCACCCTGGCCTACGGCATCAACCACACGAAGTACGACCCGGCCAAGCACGACATCCTCTCGAACGCGTCGTGCACCACGAACTGCCTCACGCCGGTGGCCAAGGTGCTCCTCGACACCTTCGGCATCGAGAAGGGGCTGATGACCACCATCCACAGCTACACCAACGACCAGCGCATCCTCGACCAGCCGCACGAGGACCTGCGCCGGGCCCGCGCCGCCGCGCTCTCGATGATCCCCACCACCACCGGCGCCGCCAAGGCCGTGGCCGAGGTCATCCCGGAGCTCAAGGGCAAGCTCCACGGCCTGTCCATCCGCGTCCCCACGCCGAACGTGTCGCTGGTGGACCTGACCGCGCTGCTCGGCAAGAAGACCACCGCCGAGGAGATCAACGCGGCCATGAAGAAGGCCTCGGAGGGGAGCCTCAAGGGCATCCTCGCCTACGCCGACGAGCCCACGGTGTCGGTCGACTACAACGGCAACCCGCACTCGGCCATCTTCGACTCGAACGACACCCACGTGATCGACGGCAACCTGGTCAAGGTGATGGCCTGGTACGACAACGAGTGGGGCTTCTCGAACCGCATGGTCGACGTGTCGCTGTACGTGGGCAGCAAGCTGTAGCGGCCGCGCCGCATGCGCACCAGGGCCTCGGGACGATGATCAAGGGGATCGACGAGCTCGAGTTGCGGGGCAAGCGCGTCTTCATCCGCGTCGACTTCAACGTGCCGCTCGACGACGACGGCAAGGTGCGCGACGACGCGCGCATCCGCGCCGCGATCCCCACGCTGCGCTGGGCGCTGGAGCACGGGGCCAAGGTGATCGTGGCGAGCCACCTGGGCCGGCCGAAGGGGCCCGACCCCAAGCTCTCGCTCGAGCCCGCGGGCGTCCGCCTCTCCGAGCTGCTCGGCAAGGACGTGACGCTCGCCGACGACTGCGTCGGCGACGGCGTCCGCAAGCTGGCGATGGACCTCAAGGAAGGGCAGGTGCTCCTGCTCGAGAACCTGCGCTTCCACGCCGAGGAGGAAGAGAACGCGCCCGCCTTCGCGCAGCAGCTCGCGGCGCTCTGCGACGTGTACGTGAACGACGCCTTCGGCACCGCCCACCGCGCGCACGCCTCCACCGCGGGCATGGCCCACCTCGTGAAGGAGCGCGCCGCCGGCTTCCTCATGAAGAAGGAGCTCGACTACCTGGGGCGCATCCTCAAGAACCCCCAGAAGCCGTTCGTCGCGATCCTCGGCGGCGCCAAGGTCTCGGACAAGATCAAGGTGGTCGACAACCTGCTGGCGCGGGTCGACGCGCTGCTCATCGGCGGCGCGATGGCCTACACCTTCCTCAAGGCCACGGGCGCGCAGGTGGGCAAGAGCCGCGTCGAGGAGGCCAAGCTCGGCGTCGCCACCGAGGTGATGGAGAAGGCGCGCAAGCTCGGCGTGCGGCTGGTGTTGCCCCAGGACCACGTGGCCGCCGTCGCGCCCGACGCCAACGCCGTGTCGGTGGCGGGCGTGTCCATCCCCGCCGACCTCATGGGGCTCGACATCGGCCCCAAGACGGTCGCCGCGTTCTCCGCCGAGATCGAGAAGGCGAAGACGGTCTTCTGGAACGGGCCCATGGGCATGTTCGAGAAGAAGCCCTTCGCCGAGGGCACCTTCGCCATCGCGCGGGCCCTCGCGCGATGCGCGGGGACGACGGTCGTGGGCGGCGGCGACAGCGCCGCGGCCGTGGCCGAGTCCGGGCTCGAAGAGAAGATGTCCCACGTTTCCACCGGGGGCGGCGCGTCGCTCGAGTTCCTCGAGGGCCGCGAGCTGCCCGGCGTGAAGGCCCTGGAGATCTGACATGGCGCGCAAGCCGGTGATCGCGGGCAACTGGAAGATGTTCAAGACCGCGGGCGAGGCCGCCGCGATGCTGCGCGAGCTGCGGCCCAAGGTCTCGATGATCCACGACGTGGAGATCGTGGTCTGCCCGCCCTTCACCGCGCTGCCGGCCGCGGCGCAGGCGCTCGCCGGATCCAACGTGGCGCTCGGCGCCCAGAACCTCCACTGGGAGGCGCAGGGCGCCTTCACCGGCGAGGTCTCGGCCGGGATGCTGAAGGACGCGGGCTGCAGCTGGGTCGTCGTGGGGCACAGCGAGCGCAGGCAGATCTTCGACGAGACGGACGAACGCGTGCACGCGAAATCGGTGGCGGCGCTCGGCGCCGGACTGACGCCGATCATCTGCGTGGGCGAGACCCTGCAGGAGCGCGAGGAAGACGAGACGCTCGAGGTCGTGGGCGGCCAGATCGAGGGCGCCCTGCGCGGGCTCACCGCCGAGCAGTTCCGGGGGGTGGTCGTCGCCTACGAGCCGGTGTGGGCCATCGGCACCGGCAAGGTCGCGACGCCGGCGCAGGCGCAGGAGGTCCACGCCGCCATCCGGGCGCAGGTGGGCAAGCTGCACGGCGAGGAGCCCGCCGCGAAGCTCCGCATCCTGTACGGCGGCAGCGTGAAGCCCGAGAACATCAAGGAGCTGATGGCCCAGCCGGATCTCGACGGCGCCCTGGTGGGCGGCGCGTCGCTGCAGGCCGACAGCTTCGCGGCCATCGTGCGCTACCGCGGCTGAGGGCGTTTTCTAGCGCCGGGCCAGGCGCGGGGCCACCGGCTCGGGCTCTTCGTCGGCGGTGCGCTCCAGCTCCCAGGCGATGAGCAGATCCACCAGCCGGTCGATCTCCGTGGAGCGCGGCCGGCCGCGGTCGCGCGTGCGCAGCCACTGCGAGGTGAACTCCTTGAGCCGCGGCGCCAGGAAGAGCGAGGCGAGCGCGATCGCGCCGTCCTCCTCGAAGGAGGTGAAGCGCAGGGCGAAGCCCGAGCGCCCCTTGCGCAGCCGCTCGTCGTACTGCTCGATGCGCACGACCACGCCGTCGGCCTCGACCAGCCGGCCCTCGGGCAGCTGGAAGGCCACGTGCAGCTCGCTGCCGAGCTTCAGCGCGTACTGGCTCTGGAAGAAGATGCCGCCCAGGGAGACGTCCACCGAACGCAGCGTGGCCTGGAACGAGCGCCCCTCCGGACCCGCGCTCAGCCGGACCGTGGTCTCGAGCGACGCCCGCGGGTGGCGCCTTTTCTCATGATGCGGGAGCAGCGAGCTCGGGGGCATGGGCTGGCGACCTTAGCAGAAGGTAGAGGGCGAAGGCCACGCCGAAGCCGATGAACCAGCCGTAGTCGAAGAGTGGACGCAGGACGGGGATCACGAGGCCGATGAGGGCCACGCCGGCGCCCGCGCCCAGCGCGATGAGCGCCGCCGGGTTGAAGCCGCGGCGGTAGGTGTAGCGGCCCACCGACCGGTACAGCTCCTCGGGCACGAGCTCGGTCTTGCGCGCCACCCAGTAGTCCGCGATGAGGATGCCGGCGATGGGGCCGAGGAAGGTCGAGTAGCCGCCGAGCCAGTCGAAGATGTAGACGTGCGGGTCGAGCAGCTTCCACGGCAGGATGGCGATCCCGACGAGCCCGGTGATGAGCCCGCCGCGCTTGAAGGAGATCTTGCTCGGCCAGAGGTTGCTGAAGTCGTTCGCCGGCGAGACCACGTTGGCGGCGATGTTCACCGAGATCGTCGCGATGATGACGCCGACCACGCCGAGGGCGACGATCCAGGGGTTGCCCAGGCGGGCGAGCAGATCCACCGGATCCCAGATGGGCGTGCCGAACACCACCGCCGTCGCCGACGTGATGAGCACGCCCATGCCGGCGAAGACCGTCATGGTGGGCGGCAGCCCGAGGGCCTGGCCGATGGCCTGCGCGCGCTGGTCCTTGCCGTAGCGCGTGAAGTCCGGGACGTTCAGCGAGAGCGTGGCCCAGTACGCGATCATCGCGTTGAGCGAGGGGATGAACACGAGCCAGAACGCGTGGAAGTCGTGGAAGGCCGAGGGGTGCGCGGTGATGGGGCCGAGGCCGTGCGCCGCCGAGATGGCCCAGGCGAGCAAGCCGGCGGTCATGAGGAGCACGAGCGGCGCGGCCCAGTTCTCGAAGATGCGCACCGCGTCCATGCCCTTCCAGACGATCGCCATGTTGAGCGCCCAGAACGACAGGAAGGTGATCCACTCGGGCAAGGGCAGGCCGGCGAAGGAGGCGCCGCCGCCGAGCGTGCCCCAGGCGGGCCAGAGCACGGTGAGCAGCTTGTGCACCGCGTGGCCGCCGATGAAGGTCTGGATGCCGAACCAGCCGCAGGCCACGAGCGCGCGCAGCAGCGCCGGCACGTTGGCGCCGAAGACGCCGAACGAGGCGCGCGCGAAGGCGGGGAAGGGGATGCCGTACTTGGTGCCCGGGTGCGCGTTGAGCAGGATGGGGACGAGGACGATGCAGTTGCCGAGCGCGATGGTGACGAGCGCCTGCCACCAGTTCATGCCGTTCTGGATGAGGCTCGAGGCCAGCATGTACGTGGGGATGCAGTGCGCCATGGCGATCCACAGCGCGGCGAAGTTGTAGGTGTTCCAGGTGCGGCGCTCGGCCGGCACCGGCGCCAGGTCGGGGTTGTAGAGGCGCGGATCGGCGCCCGCGATCGCCGTCGTCGGACCGTGCTCCATCGAGAAGCCCCCGGGCGGCCGTCAGTCCGCGGGGACCGGGAAGGGCTGCCCGGCCTGCCAGAGAGCGAAGACCGCCAGCCAGCCGATGATGAGCAGCGCGATCACGACGAGCGCCGCGGCCCAGGTTCCCCACTTGAGGCCGCGCTGGCTGGTGATGAGGCCGAAGCTGAACGAGAAGTTCCAGAGGCCGTTGCCCAGGTGGTAGGCGATGGCGGCGATCCCGAGGATGTACACGATGAGCGTGGGCGCGTGGTGCGCCATGTGCGCGGCGATGTCCTCGAAGGTCTCCGGCCGCCCGGTCTTCATGAGCGGCTCGAGCTTCGCGAGGTACAGGTGCGCGCCCAGGAACAGCAGCAGGCCCACGGCCGAGATGCGCTGCAGCCACCAGCGCCAGTTGCCGAGGTAGGGCTGGCCGTTCGGGCTGCTCGCCTTCATGCGCGAGAGCCCCCACACCGTGTGCCACAGGATGAAGAGCACCAGCGCGCTGAGGCCGAACAGCTCGCCGATGCGGTTCGGGTGGTGGGTGACGTTCTCGTTCCAGGCGCGGGCCCCGGCGAAGGCCGCGAGGTTGTTCCAGAGGTGGATGGTGGTCCACACGCCGAGCGGCACGAGACCGATGAACGAGCCGAGCTTCGAGAAGAGGTAGCTGCGCCCGGCGGCGGCAGGCGAGGCGAGCGGCTGGGCGGCGGCGGTGGCGGACATGGTGGAGGCCCTCATCGAAGGCGAAGCGCCCGGAATTCCTAGCACCGGTGCGGCGGGAGCAGCAAGCAAGATGTTCTCTTCCGGGGCTTCGCCCCCACCGCCCGATCTAGCCCACGCTGCCCGGATCGGTCGTCATTGCCTTTCCGAGCCAGGGCGGACCGAATCCTGGTTGCTGCCCGACGGGCGCGGCCAGAATCGCCAGGCCAGGCCGCCCGCGACCGCGGCGGCGCCGACCGAAAGCAATGAAACCGAGGCTGAGGCAAAGGCGTTGGCATTCTCCGCCTGGTGGAAGGTGATGCTGTTCGTCGTCCCTTCGTTGGCGGGCGTGAGCGATGGCTGGAGCGATGTCTTGTCGCTCATGACGACCGACAGCGCGAGGCTCCCCAGGATGGCTCCAGCGACGACGGCGGCGGCACCGCCTCCGGTGAGGAGCCATGGAGCCAGGTTGCGACGCCGGACGGGCTGCGTGTCCGTGACGGCCGCCCTGGGCACGGGTTGGAGGTCGGAGGTCGCGGCGGCGGGGGGTGGCGGGGATGGCACGGCCGCTGGGGCGGGCGTCGCCTGTGCCGAGGCGGCAGCCGCATGAGCCTGGGGCTGCTCGGCGGCGGCTTTGGCCTCGGCATCCGCCAGCGCACCGCGGGCCGTGTCGGCGTTCTTCGCGTTGGGGTGCTCGGTCAGGTACTGCCGGAACGAGGCAGCGGCCGGTCCCCAGTGATGCAGAGCGCGCTGGCACTCGCCGATGTTGAAGAGGAACCCGGGGATCGGCGCCAGCCCGTAGGCCCGGGAAAAATCGTCGAGGGCCACATCGTAGCGCCCGGTGGAGTAGGCGGCCGAGCCCTTTTCGAAAAGCTGCCTGGCCTCTGCGCGGGCGGTCGGACTGGCGGCCAGGGTGACGATCAAGAAGGTGGGAAACATGGGGCTCCGTCAGTGCAAGGCGTCCTGGGAGAACGGGTCGACGATCCAGCCTCGCGCGACGGTCTTTGGCTCGCCACCGAACGTCGGTGGCGCCGGCACGACCGCCGCTTTCGGGGAGGAGGGGACCGGGGCGGCCGGCCTCGGTCTGCGCTTCGCGGCATCCTTCGTATCCTTCGCGACTCTCGTCTGTCTGGAAGGACGGTTCGGTTGCCGCGGAGCGCGCCGGGC
>DATJNL010000382.1:0-4930 GCA_035508175.1 Myxococcales bacterium | reverse complement strand
GACACATGGGCATCGATTCTAAGCAAGGAGCAAGGCCGATGCCAATGTGCCAGGTCGCCAAGTGCCCATGTCGTCAGGGAGTCACCCGGCCGGGACCCCCAGAAGCGAAAGGTCCCGTGATCGGGTTGTCAGGGGGGGCGGGTTGCGGTAGAAGGCCGGCCCTTCGAGCGACAGGAAAGGGGAGCGCATGCTGGTGCCGAGGATCGACGAGGAGCTTCGGGTGGAGGCGCAGGGCGTGGTAGCGGCCGTGGTCTTCGAGGCGCCGGAGCGCTCGGAGGTCGTGCGTCTCGACGTCGTGGACGAGGTGCGCTGCGTCCCGCGCCACGAGGGCAACCCCGATCTGGCCGCTTGGGCGGAGCGCTTCCTCGTGGGGTACCTGAAGGAGCACCCGGAGGCCGTGCGCGAGAAGCTGGCCGAAGCGCGGCAGCGGCGCGAGCCCGTCCAGCCGACCGTCACTCTCTGAGACCGCGCCCTGCCCCTGCGGTGGCCCTACGCCGCGTTCGCCATGGCGGAGCGGGTCGGTCCCAGCGCGCGCGTACGCTCGCGCAGCAGCGCCACGAGGTCGGCCTCGCTCGGTCGCTCACCTTCGAGAGTCATGAGGTGGGCGGCGAGGGTCCGGTAGCGCTTCAGCATCAGCAGGAACCACACGGCGAAGAAGTCGATGTCGAAGACCAGCGCGCCTTCGCGCGCATAGTCGGCCCGGTTGGTCTCGAAGTCCCCGGGCATCTCGCTCCAGTGTCGCGTCGCGTTCAGGTGGTGGCCGATGTGATAGCCGTCGTTGAAGCAGCGTCGGTTGTACCGCTTCGCGAGCACGGTGATGCTGTTGCGGAAGGCCACCTCGGGCGTCCGCCCGTCGATGAACGCGTGCTGACCCCAGTTGCCGGCCATCATGAGGAAGCGCACGAGGAAGAAGGGGATCACGAAGACGGTGAGCGTCGCCCGCCAGTTCAGGACCAGCAGGGCCGCCACGGCCGCGTAGAAGCTGAGCTCGCCAACGAGCATCCGGTTGCGCAGCTTCGGGCGGTTCGTGCGCTCGAAGTAGCGTGAGAGCTCGGGCACCCCGAAGGCCATGAAGCGCCCGAAGTAGAGGAGGAAGTCGAGCGCCCGGTCACGCTGGTATGGCATCGTCGAGCTGAGATCGTCATCGAGGTTGTTCTCGGGGTGGTGCATGCCGATGTGGTGCGCGAAGTAAGTCTCGGGGGTCTCGCCGAAGAAGGGACCGAGCACCCACGGGATGTACAGGTTCAGGAGCCGCCAGCGCTTCTTGAAGAGCGGCCGGTGGCTCGTGTTGTGCAGCATCAGGATGAAGCGGTCGAGGAAGACGAGGCCGACGACCGCGAGGTAGGCCACGCCGAGCCACCAGCGGAAGACGCCGGGGACGTAGAGGGCTCCCGCGAAGGGGAGCACGACGAGCGTGCACGCGGCCATCAGCACGAGGAACGGGCGATCGCGGGGGTCGTTGAGGAGCTTGGACTCGGTCGAGGCGTCGAGCATGGGGCGTCATCCCTACCACGACCAGCCCCCTTTCGGACAATGACAAGGGCGTGACGAGCGCTCGCCCCTTGACCAGGGGGCCCTTCTTGCGGCAGCTAGGGTGCCGCCGTGCCATCCAACGCCGCCATTTCGCTCGGTTCCGAGCTCCCCGATCGCGCGCAGGCCGCCCGGGAAGCCGCAGCGCGGGCGCTCGAGAACCTCGCGAGGCTCCAGGGCCAGGACGGCGCGTGGCCCGGCGACTACGGCGGGCCGATGTTTCTCCTGCCGATGTACCTGGCGCTCTGCCACGCCGCCGGCCGCGTGCCCGCGCGCCGTGACGGGATCATCCGGTACTTCACGAGCTGCCAGCACCCGGACGGGAGCGTCGGCTTGCACGCGGAGGACCCGCGCGGCTGCATGTTCACGAGCGCGCTCTGGTACGTGGGGCTGCGCACGCTGGGGCTGCGGCGGGACGACGAGCGCGTCGTGCGCTTGCGGCGCTGGATCCAGACGAACGGCACGCCGCTCGCCGCCGCCTCCTGGGGGAAGTTCACGCTGTGCCTGCTGGGTCTCTACGACTGGCGCGGGATTCACCCGCTGCCACCCGAGCTGTGGCTCCTGCCGCGGAACTCGCCGATGCACCCTGGAAAGCTCTGGTGCCACTGCCGGCAGGTCTACCTCCCGATGGCCTGGCTCTACGGCCGCCGGGCGATGGTCCCGCTCGACCCGCTGCTCATCGAGCTGCGCGACGAGCTGTACGGCGGCCGCTGGTCGAGCATCGAGTGGGCGCGCCACCGCGACGAGGCGCTGGCCGCGGACAGCTATCGCCCCCCCACCGCCGCGCTCCTCGCCACGCAGCGCACCCTCGACGCGATGGAGCGGTTCGCCGTGGCGCCGCTGCGCCGGCGCGCGCTCGCGGAGTGCTTCGAGCACCTGCGCTACGAGGACGAGGTCACCCACTTCATCGACATCGGCCCGGTGAACAAGGTGCTGAACGCGTTCGTGCACTGGTTCGACGACCCGCGCGGCGACGACTTCCGGCGCGCCTTCGACGCCTGCGACCTGTACCTCTGGGACGGCCACGACGGCACGAAGATGCAGGGCTACAACAACAGCAAGCTCTGGGACACGGCCTTCGCCACGCAGGCGATCGTGGCGAGCGGGCTGCCCGCGCCCGCCGGCATGGTCGAGCGGGCCTACGGCTACCTGCGGGACAACCAGATCCTCGAGGACGTCCCGGAGCCCGAGCGCCACTATCGTCACCCCTCGCGCGGCGGCTGGCCGTTCTCCGACCGCGTCCACGGTTGGCCCATCACCGACTGCACTGCCGAGGGCTTCAAGTGCGCGCTCGCCCTCGAAGGGCGCTTCGCGCCGGCGATTCCGCAGGAACTGCTGCGGGCCTCGGTGCGCCTGATCCTCTCGTGGCAGAACGACGACGGCGGCTGGGCCACCTACGAGAAGCAGCGCGGCGGCGCGTGGCTCGAGGCGCTGAACCCCTCGCAGGTCTTCGGCGACATCATGGTGGACTACTCGTACGTGGAGTGCACCAGCGCGTGCCTGCAGGCGCTCGCGCGGGCGCAGGAGCGCTTCGGGCACGCCCCCGGCGTGGCCGCGGCGATCGAGCGAGGCGTGCGCTTCCTGCGCGCCAAGCAGGGCCGGGACGGCGGCTTCGAGGGGTCGTGGGGCGTCTGCTTCACCTACGGGACGTGGTTCTCGGTGACCGGGCTGCTCGCCGCGGGCGTCCCACCGTCCGACCCGGCCGTCCAGCGCGCCTGCGCCTATCTGCTGTCCCACCAGCAGGCCGACGGCGGCTTCGGCGAGCACGGCGAGTCGTGCCGCGAGCACCGCTGGGTCGCGGCGCCGAGCACTGCCGTGCAGACCGCCTGGGTGCTCTCCACCCTGGTTCGAGCGGGCCACGGGAGCGACGAGGCCCAGGAACGGGCCGCGCGTTTCCTGGTCGAGAAGCAGGAGGCCGACGGCTCGTGGGCACGCGAGCCCCTGGTCGGCGTCTTCAACCGCACCTGCCTCATCAATTACGACAACTACCGCCACTACTTCCCGCTCTGGGCGCTGGCGGAATGGATGCGACGGGTCTCGGCGTGACCGACGCCGTGGTCGTGGGGGGTGGCTTCGCCGGGCTGGCGGCGGCCGCCGGCCTCTCATCGGCGGGCCTGCGCGTGACGGTGCTTGAGCCCCGCGAGGGACCGCCGCGGGGCTTCCGCGGCGAGCTCATCCACCCGCCGGGGGCCCGCCTCACGGGGACCTTCGGGCTCGAGGAGGGCCTGCTTCGAGGGGGAGCAGAGCCGGTGCGGGGCTTCGCCGCCTTCGCGTCCCCGGACCAGCCGCCGGTGCTTCTGCCCTACTCCGGTGCGTCCGGTTTCGGCCTCGGGTTGGAGCACGGCGAGATGCTGGCGGCGTTCCGGAGCGCCGTGCAGGGCCGCCGCGGCGTGGACGTCGTCGCGGCGCGCGCCGAGGACGTGGTCCGCGGAGGCGATCGGGTCAGGGGCGTCCGCACCGACCGGGGCGAGGAGATCCGCGCCGACCTGGTCGTCGGCGCCGACGGCCGCCATTCGCGCCTGCGTGGACTGCTCGGTCTCCCGACGCGCTCGACCCTCCTGTCGTACTCGATCGTGCCGGCGCTCGACGGCGACGTCCTGCCGCAGCCCGGCTTCGGGAACGTGCTCCTGGGCGCGCCCGGGCCGATCCTGGCCTACCCCTTCGGCAAGGGGCGCGTGCGCATGGTGATCGACGTGCCGAGCGAGGCGGCGCAGGGCCGGGATGCCATCGCCGCCCTGCTGCGGGAGCGCTACGTGCCGGTGCTGCCGGAGCCTCTGCGCGGGGCGCTGCGGCGCGCGCTCGAGGGCGGGCCTTTCGCGGGCGCGGCGAACCATGCGATCTCGACCGAGAGCTGCGCGGTGCCGGGGGCGGTGCTCGTCGGCGACGCCGGCGGCTGCTCGCACCCCCTCACGGCCACCGGAATGACCGCCGCCCTGCACGACGTGAAGACCCTGGCCGATTGCCTCCGCGCCGGGGGAGCCACCGACGCCGCGCTCCTCTCCTACGAGAAGCGTCGCTACCGCTTCGTGCGCGCGCGCGAGTTGTTCTCCCAGGCCCTCTACGACGTGTTCCGCGGCGATGGGCCCGGCCCGCGGGCCCTGCGCGACGGCGTCTTCCACTACTGGCGCGAGAGCGACCGCGCCCGGCGGGCCTCGATGGACATCCTCTCGGGCGACGATTCGAGCGCGCTCAGCTTCGCCTCGGAGTACTGCCGCGTCGTGGGGATCTCCGGCTGGGGAACCGTCGCGTCGGCCCTGCGCCGGCGCGAGATCCGCAGCGCCGCCCGCAACCTGCCGGCGCTGCTCGCGGCGGCAGGCGATTGCCTGGGGCTGGCGGTCGACAAGGTTCGATCCACCGTGGCCATGGAGCGCACCCGTCGCCTGGAGACCGCTTGCTCGAC
>DATJNL010000381.1:0-8094 GCA_035508175.1 Myxococcales bacterium | reverse complement strand
GCGCCGAGCAAGGCGCCTTCGGCGGCGGCGCGGGCCTCCTGCGGGCCGGCGGCGGCGCCGGGGAGCAGCAGCGCCGCCCGCGCGGCGGACACGCGGCCGGCCGCGCGGATGAGCTGCGCCGCGGCCACCCGGAGCGCCTCGGTCTCGAAGCGCGGCTGCTTGCCGAGCCCGAGGAGCGCGAGACGCACGGCCGGCAACCTCCCGCCCGTGTGCAGCGTGAACGTGCTCTCCGCCCCACCCTCGAAGTGCTCTTCGCGCGCGGCCGAGAGGAGCTGCCCCCCGAGGCGCCGGTCTGCGGCCGCCAGCAGGGCGCGGCGCGGCCCCTTCGCCCCGCGCGCCAGGTCCTCCTCGAAGCACGGGATGCCGAGGAGGTCGACCTTCTGCTGCAGCGGCGAAGCCACGCGGAGCTCGACGTTCATGGCGCGGCAACCTAGCCAACCCGTGTGCTAAGGTGCAAGCCTTTCATGGCCTCGCCCCTGCTGCACCTCGCGGTCCTCGAGTCCCTGGCGCGCGAGGCCGGAAGCCTGCCCGAGACCCTCGCGCGCGCGCTCGCCGAGGACGCGGAGTACGGGCGCTTCGGCGTGCTGCTGCCCGATCTGCCGAGCTTTCACAACCCGGTGGCCGGCCTCCGCGAGCTGGCCGGGGCGACCTCACGGCCGCCGCCGCTCTTCACGCGCCTGCTGCACGGTCCGCGGCCGATGGCGCTCCTCTTCAAGGCGGCGGAGCTGGTGGCGCGCGGCGCCCTCGTCGGTCGCTCCGCGGGCCAGGCCCTGCTCGCGGGCTACCTGGTGCACGTGGCGCTCGATCGGGTGCTGGACGGCCAGGCGCGGCGCCTCGGGGAGCAGCTGGGCCGGGAACGGGGCGGCGAAGCCTCCCAGACTCGGCGAGTCGAGTGGCTCCAGGCGCTGTGCTACCTGCGCCAGCAGTTCGGGCGGGAGCCCCTCGGGAGCCGGGAGCTCGTCGACTGGATGCGGGTCACCAAGCGGCGCGGCATCCCCTGGGCCGGCGTCGGCGGGGGGATCTACGAGGTCACCCGCCTGTCGCTGCTCGAGGTCTATGGACAGGCCCCCTCGAAGGGGGACGTGGACGGCTGGGTGCGCGGCGTCTACCTGGTGAGCCGGCTGCTCGCGAGCCCCCTCGGAACCAAGCTCGGCGGCCCCGCCGTCCTCGAACGCCACCAGTCGCTCGTGTACCGCGGGCCCGGCGTGGACTTCCCGACGGCCGTCCAGCGCGGCACCGACGAGGCCCGCCGCTACCTCGTGCGCCTCGATCAGTTCCTCGGCCGCGGCGACTTCGGCCCGCGCGCCCGCGGCCGCTTCCTCTCGGAGATCCCGGAAGGCGACGCCGCTACGGCGGCGTGAACTCCAAGCGGCTGCGCCGCATCCCTGTAGCCGCCGCGCCGCGCGTTCCCCTGCCTTGCCCACGAGTCCGGTTCCTGCAATCCTCCTCACCATGGCTCGTCGCGCCGCTCTCGCCGCCTTGCTCGGTCTTTCCCTCTCCGCCCTCGCCGTCATGCAGGCCCAGACGATCGCCGCGGCCTGGCTGGCGATGGCCGCCGCCCACGGCTCGGGCTGCGGCGGCGATCTCGATTTCGACTACGGCAGCGAAGGCGGGATGCGGAACTTCTTCTGCCGGGGCCTCACGGTGTTCTCGTGGAAGCACTTCCTCGCGCTGGCGCCGATGCAGCCGTTCCTCTCGGGCCCGCACCGCGACGGGCGGCTCGACTTCCACTCGGCCACGAGCTTCGGCCGCTACGATCCCGAGTTCGTGCGCTGGGCGGTGGGAGCGCTGGTGCCGGCCGCGCACGACCCCGCGCTGCGGGCGAAGACGCAGGGCGTGTACGACGAGCAGGTCCGCAAGCTCGCGCGCACCTACTACGCGGTCTGGCGCTCGCTCGACGCCGACCCCGGCTGGGTGGACGCGGAGCGTCGCACCTACGCGGCGGCGCGGCAACGCGGCCACAGCGACTGGAGCACGCCCGAGTTCGATCTCTACAACGACGTCCTCGGCGACGAGACCAACGACTGGGGCGGCTACGACCCGAACCACGTGCGGTCGGCCACCCTGTGGTGGCTGCGCCGCTACGAGGACGGCACCGCGTCCCTGTGGGTGGGCGGCCTGCGCACGCTGCTCGGGACCTACGACCGGCCGTGGCTCGACTCGACGCAGGCGGCGCCCGCACACCCGCCGCCGCACCGCGCCGTGCAGCAGGTCCCCGAGTACCAGCGCTGAGGGCCGCGCGGGCGTCGACCCCGAAGGCCACGGCGCCACCGTGGTCTGAGAAGATCCTTTACAGCTGGTGTGGCCGGCCGCTCCGGCCGGCGCGACGCGCCACGCCTGTCAGGCCACTGAACACTGGCCGCGCGAGCAAGAGCGGCCGCTTGCGACCCACCTCCGACTGGCCGCGCCCTTGCAACGTGGCGGCGGGCAGGAGGCCACATGACCCGACGCATCCAGATCGCCGTTCTCGCCGGAGCCCTCGCCGCCTGCGGTCCCCAGGCCCCGGACGACGTGGGCAACACGCAGAGCGACGCCGCGGATCTGACCGTGTGCCTCGGCAAGAGCACCCTGCAAGGCATCGACGTGTCCGCCGATCAGCCCGACACCGACTGGGCCTCGGTGAAGAAGGCCGGCAAGGTCTTCGCCGCCATCCAGGCCGTCGACGGCATCACCTCCGACAACCCCGACTTCGCGCGCGACTGGAAGGCCGCCGGCGAGGCCGGCGTGGTGCGCGGCCCGTACCAGTTCTTCCGGCCCGGCGACGACCCCACCACCGAGGCGAACCACTTCGTGGCGCTCGTGAACGCGGCGGGCGGATTCAAGAAGGGCGACCTGCCCCCGATGCTCGACTGGGAGGTCTACGACGACGACAGCGGCCACTTCGTCCCCGGGTCGACGGCCGCCGCCGAGGCACAGACGTGGCTGAACGTCGTCGAGAAGGCCTTCGGCGTGAAGCCGATCATCTACACCTACACCGACTTCTTCCCGGGCTACTACACGCTGCCGGAGAGCTTCGCCTCGTACCCGCTCTGGATCGCGAACGTCGGAGTCTCGTGCCCGACCGTGCCCGCGCCGTGGACCAAGTTCGCCATCTGGCAGTACGGCCAGGGGTCGGTGAGCGGCGTGACCACCTCGGTCGATCTGGACGTCTTCGACGGCGATCTCGCCGCCCTCTCGGCGCTCGGCGGCGCGGCGCCTCCGCCGCCCCAGGTCTGCGGCGGCACGCCCAAGGCGCCCCCGCGCGCCGGCGGCTGCGGCGGGCTCCGCGAGGGCGAGGGGCTGGCCCGAGGCGAAGCCATCCACTCGTGCGACGGCCGCTTCGCGCTGGCGCTGCAGGACGACGGCAAGCTCGTGCTCAGCTCCTACGGCATCACCCAGTGGGAGGCGAAGACCAACGGCGCCGGCTACGTCGCCGTCATGCAGGGCGACGGCAACTTCGTGGTCTACGGAGACAAGAGCTGCGCCGACTGGGCCAGCGGGACCGACCGGCATCCCGGCGCCGAGCTGGCGCTGCAGGACGACGGCAACCTCGTGGTCTACGACAACGGCCGCGCGCTCTGGTCGACCGTGACCGGCGGCCTCCCCGAGAAGCCCACTGCCTGCGGCGCCATCGAACCCGACCACGGCCTGGCGCCCGGAGAGAGCGTGAAGTCCTGCGACGGGCGCCACGAGCTCGTGATGCAAGGCGACGGCAACCTCGTCCTGTACCACGTGGGCGGCGCCGCGACCTGGGCCAGCAAGACCAACGGGACCCCCTCGCGCGACGCCGTGATGCAGGGCGACGGCAACCTCGTGGTCTACGAGAAGGACGGTCACGCGACCTTCGCGACCCACACCAACGGGCACGACGGCGCGAGCCTCGCCGTCCAGGACGACGGCAACCTCGTGATCTACGAGGGCAGCAAGGCGATCTGGGCGAGCGGGACGGAGGGGAAATGAGACTCGCCGGGAGGAGAGGCCGGGGCCGCTATCTTCCGAGCTCATGAACCGCGCTCCGTCGAGACCTGCCTGCCGACCCGCGCTCCCTCGCGCCGCGCGCCGCGCCGGGCTATGCTCCGCTCGATGGTCCCATTCAGGCTCGATGCACTCGAGGCCGCCCTGTCCCAGCTCGCGAAGGGGCTGACCCGTGCGCGAGCGAACCCCGGCGACGAGGAGCTGCGCGATGCGGTCATCCAGCGCTTCGAGTACACCTACGAGCTCGCTTGGACGACGCTGAAGCGCTTCGTGCAGACGCACCTGCCCGCCGGGAGCCGCGTGGACGAGATGTCGCTGGCCGAGCTGATCCGCACCGGCAGCGAGGCCGGCCTGCTCCGCTCGGATTGGCCTGCCTGGAAACGTTTCCGCGAGTTGCGCGGCGCAACCAGCCACACCTACGACCGCGCCAAGGCCGAGGAGGTGTTCGCCGCGATCCCCGAGTTCGAGACCGAGGCGCGCCACCTGCTCGAGCGGCTGCGGGAGCGGACGACGGCGCGGTGATCGATCTCCGGCCAGAGCTGCTCGCCATGGTCCGGGACATCCTCGCCCGCGAGGCGGCCGATCTGGCCGTGTATGCCTATGGCTCCCGCGTCACCGGCGGCGCGCGGCCATACTCCGACCTCGATCTACTGGTGGAAGGCGACTCCCGCGTGTCCCTGGCGAGGCTCCTCGCGCTCCGGAGCGCCTTCGACGAGTCGGACCTTCCCATCAAGGTCGACGTCTCCGACTGGCGCGCCCTGTCGCCCGGGTTCCAGGCGGCCATCGGGCGAGACCGCGAGCTGCTGCAACAGCCGCATGCGTCCCGGCCGTCGAGCCCGGGGTAGCTGCTAGGGCGGCAAGGGGTTCGCGCTCGCGAACTGCGCCGCGAGCTGGCGCAGCTCCTCCTCGCTCCACCTGAGCCGACCGGTGCGCAGGTCCTCGACGAGCGTCCGCAGCCAGTCGAGCTCTCCGCGGATCATGGCGGCCTGGTACTCCGACTCGAGCAGGAAGACCCGTGGAAGCCCGGGATAGGTGAGCGGGATCTCCGGCAGCCGCTTCTCGAGGGCAGCGATGCGGCGCTCGAGGAGGGCGCGGAGCTCGTCGGGCGGCAGGCCGGCCACCTGCGACAGGGCCGCCGGAAAGTCCGGGAACTCGCGCGCCGGGGTGGCGATCATCTCCTCCATCCAGGTCCTCAGCGTCCGGCGTCCCTCGCCGGTGATCTCGTAGGTCGTCCGCTCCGGCCGCCGCTCGTCCCGGGACGTCTCGCGAGCCCGGATCAAGCCCGCGCGCTCCAGCACGCGGATCGTCTGGTAGACACTGTTGCGCTGGGCGACGTTGGCGATCTGATCCTTCCCTCGTTGCTTGATGAGCGCGTGCATCCGGTAAGGGTGCATCGGCTCCTCGCAGACGAGAGCGAGCACGACGAGCTGGAGGGGCGAACTCGGGCGTGACGTGTCGCGCATGACATCCATGTATAACCATTCAATGACTATCTGCAAGCTCGGTGACATGGCTTGACATCCGATATAATCATGCTATGTATAGACACAGAATGAATCAGCACTTGGCGAACGAGGCCCCGATGTGGCCGGAAAGGCAGGACGAACCATGAGCGCACCGAACGAAGGCAAGCTGGACGAGGCGGGACGGATCGCAGTCCGGGCGGCGCTGCACTGGAGCGGCTGGGGCTCCCCAGTCGGTCTCGGCCTCTTCCTGGTCTCACTCGGCCTCCTCGCCGTCTGCCTGCACCTGGCAGGCGTGCTGCACTGACGGCGCGGTGCTCGCGAAAGGCGGAAAGGCCCATGGCACCGAACGAAGCAACGAGCGGCGCGCGAAGGCTCACGGCTGGACTCGCGTCGGCGGCCTTCGCCGGCTTCATCCTCTGCAACCTCGCCTGGCTGGTGCTGGGCCTCCTCCGACCGGGCTACTCGATGGTCAGCCGCCCGGTGAGCGCGCTCGGCGTGGGGCCGCACGGCGTCTGGATGGACGCGGCGTTCGTGCTGACGGGCTCGTCCCTGGCCGCAAGCGTCGCCGGGCTCTCCCGCGCGATCTCGGGCCACCTGCGCCCGCTCGCGCACGCGGCGTGCACGGCGCTGCTCCTCGTCTCGCCGATCGGGTTCGTCTGGACCGGCCTCGTCACGATGGACTCGCTCACCCTCCACACGCTGGGCGCGCAGCTCGCCATCGGCGCGCCGCTCGTCACCCTGCCGCTGGCCGGCCTGCTCCTGCGCCCTGCCCCGGGCTGGCGGCGGCTCGGCAACGGGCTGCTCCTCGCCGGCCCGCTGACGCTCGCGTTGCTCGTGGGCTTCATCGAGAGCGTTCCCCGGGCCCAGCTCCTCAGCGGCGTCGGCGGAGGTCGCTTCGGCCTCTGGCAGCGCGCGCTCGGCGTCGAGGTGCTGGCCTGGTACCTGGCGCTGGCGTGGGCGACGATGCGGCGGCAGCGCGTGCCGAAGCCCTACAAGGGCCCGGCGATGGAGGGCTTCATCGCCAGCTGGTACGCGAGGAACACCCGGGGCGACGTGCGCGAGTACCGGGCCTGCGCCGAGGCGCTGGCGAAGCAGCTGCCCGCGGGCGGGCGCGTGCTCGAGGTCGCGCCCGGGCCCGGCTACCTCGCGATCGAGCTGGCGCGGCTGGGCGACTACCGGGTCACCGGCCTCGACATCAGCCGGACCTTCGTCCAGATCGCGCAGGAGAACGCGCGCGCCGCCGGCGCGGCCGTCGACTTCCGCCACGGCAACGCCTCGCAGATGCCCTTCGCCGACGCGACCTTCGATCTCGTCGCCTGCCGCGCCGCCTTCAAGAACTTCTCCGACCCTCTCGGCGCCTTGAACGAGGTCCACCGCGTGCTGAAGCCCGGCGGCCGGGCGTCGATCCTCGACCTGCGCAAGGAGGCCACGCGAGAAGAGATCGCGCCTTACGTGGACGAGATGAAGCTGTCGCCCGTGAGCGCGCTCTTCACGAAGCTCACCTTCCGCTTCTTCCTCACGAAGAACGCGTACACCCGCGAGGCGATCGAGCGCCTCGCCGCCCAGAGCCGCTTCGGTGCGTGCGAGGTCGTGTCGCGGGGCATCGAGTTCGACCTGCGGCTCGCCAAGCCGGCGGCGTCCGCGTGACGGGCGCCGTCACCTCGCGCGACGGGACGGCGATCGGCTACCGGCGGCTGGGCCAGGGTCCGGGCGTCGTCGTGCTGCACGGCGCGTTCGAATCCTCCGAGAGCCACCGGGAGCTCGCCGAGGCCCTGGCCGACGCGTTCACCGTCACCCTACCGGATCGCCGGGGCCGCGGCCTGAGCGGGCCGTTCGGCGATCATCCCGGCGTCCAGCAGGAGGTCGAGGACCTGGACGCGCTGCTGTCCGAGAGCGGTGCCAGGCGGGTGGTGGGCATCAGCTCGGGAGCCATCGTCTGCCTGCACGCCGCGCTGGCCCTCCCGGCCCTCGAGAAGGCCGTGATCTTCGAGCCGCCGCTCGTGCTGCCCCGAGGTGCTGCGGCGCTCGTCGCGCGCTGCGATCGGGAGCTCGCCGAGGGGAGGACCGCCGCCGCGCTCGTCACCGCGATGAAAGCCTCCCGCATGGGGCCGGCGGTCTTCGACTTCGCGCCCCGTTGCCTGCTGGAGGCACTGGCCGGCGCGATGCTCCGCGGCGAGGAGCGCGGCGCCGGGCCCGACGCCATGACCGTCCGGAAGCTCGCGCCGACGCTGCGCTTCGACTTCGCGCTCGCGCTCGCGACGGACGGGCAGCTCGAGCGCTTCGAGGCCATCCGTGCCGCGCTGCTTCTCCTGGGCGGCAGCCGGAGCCCTGCATTCCTGAAGGCGAGCCTCGACGGCCTGCACGAGATCCTTCCCGCCGCGCGCCGCGCCGTGCTGCCCGGCCTCGGCCACGGCGCGCTCGGCAACGCCAACCGCGGCGGAAAGCCCGCCCGGGCGGCCGAGGCGCTGCGGCGCTTCCTCGGCTAGCTTCCCGCCACCGCGAAGCTCCGGGCCCCTTGCCCTCCGCCCTTCCCGCCGCTACCACTGTCCAACCTTGGACGCCGCCATCCGACTGCAGGGCCTCACCCACCGCTACGGCGACGTCACCGCCGTCGACGGCCTCGACCTCGAGGTGAAGGCGGGCGAGTGCTTCGGCCTGCTCGGGCCGAACGGCG
>DATJNL010000380.1:0-3746 GCA_035508175.1 Myxococcales bacterium | reverse complement strand
GCGGTGGTCGGGCGCTGCGGAACTCGCGCGGCGGGGACCTCCCCCTCGCTCCGCTTCCGCGATTGGATCTCGGTTCGTTCCGACCGGTCACCGCCGCGGGGGGGGGA
Source organism: Myxococcales bacterium (assembly GCA_035508175.1). Classification (GTDB taxonomy): domain Bacteria; phylum Myxococcota; class Myxococcia; order Myxococcales; family JAKAPL01; genus DATJNL01. Next base: position 3,639 of record DATJNL010000380.1, on the reverse strand, counting down.
GGTCCCCGCGGTAGACAGTCGACGACCTGGACATCTCGTGGGGAACGCCGCGAGGGGGTCCCCGCCGCGCTCAAACAGTCCCGCGCAGGGGGGCACTGCCGAAAAGAGGTGGTGGTCGGGCGCTGCGGACCTCGCGCGGCGGGGACCTCCCCCTCGCTCCGCTTCCGCGATCGGATCTCGGTTCGCCCCGACCGCGTGGCATTTTCGGTCGCCTTGACGTGCGCTCGGTGCCGATCACGCGATGCACGAGGCGGTGGGGTGGGGGCCCTTTCGACGCGAGTTCTGCGGCGCCGCCAGCGCTTCGGGCTTGCCTGGGCAGCCCTTCGCCGCAGCTGTCTGAGCGGCGAAAGGGTCCCCACCCCGCCGCCGTCTGCTCGAGAAGGGATAGGCGGGCGAGAACGAACCCGCAGCGGACGAGCGGCACGAGGCCGAGTGGAGCGAGGGGTGTCTCTCGCGTCGGCGTTCTTGACCCAGCGGCGGCTTACCGCCTTTAATCGAGGGCGTGACCGCTCTTCGCGGGAGGTGGGTCGCCCCGGCGCTGGCGGGATTGCTGGGGCTCGCCTTCGCTGCCACGGCCCAGGCACGCTCCAGCCGGTACGATGCCCGGGCGGCGATGCGGCGGGCGATGCGCCTGCACGATTCGCTCGACGACGATCGCGCCCAGGAGGTCCTGCGCGAGCTCCTGCACCACGCGCCGCCCGCGGATCTCGCGGCGAAGGCGCACCTGTACCTCGGCATCATCGCGCTGGACGCGCTGAAGGTGGACGAGGCGCGCGACGAGTTCCAGCAGGCCATCGGGATCGACCCGACGCTCGAGCCGCCGGTGAACGCGTCGCCCAAGACGCGCGCGCTCTACCTCGAGGCGCGCCGCAAGCTGGCCGCGGCGTCGCCCGAGCCCCCAGCCTCGGTGGTGGTCGTGCCGGCGCCGAGCCCGCCGCCGCCCGCTCCCGCGCCGCCTCCCCCCGCGCCGGCGCCGACGGTGGCCGTGGCGGAGGCCCCGCCCCCCGCGCCCTCGCACGTGCCGGCGTACGTGGTCGGCGGTGTGGGCGTGGCCTGCCTCGCGGCCGGCATCGTGCTCGGCGTCGTCTCCAATGGCCCCGCGGCGCAGGCCACCTCCCCGAGCGCGGGCGAGTATGCCGCGACCGCCGAGGCCGACGCGCAGACCGCGAGCGAGGAGCGGGTCGCGGCCGACGTGCTCTTCGGCGCCGCGCTGGCCGCGGGCGTGACGTCGGTGGTCCTGTTCTTCACCGAGAAGCCTGCCGCGCGGACCGAACCCTCGGTGTCGCCGGGCATCGCGCCGGTGTGGGGCGGCGCGGCGCTGTTCGCGACGGGCCGCTTCTGATGCGGCTGCGCTCGACGCGGTGGCTGTTGCCCGCGGTGCTGGCCGGGCTGGGGGCCTGCGACCCCTCCGTGAGCGTGAACGTCCTCGGCCTCGCCTGCGACGGCGATCACCTCTGCCCCACGGGCTACCAGTGCACGGCCCTGGACGGCGGCGTCTGCGTGGGTCCTGGCGGAGCGAGCACCTCCGCCGCGGGCTCGAGCAGCGGCGCCGCCGCGTCGAGCACGAGCGGCGGGAGCGGCACGGCCGCCGCCGGATCGTCCGGCAGCACCGGCGCGGCCAGCGGTTCCGCCGGCTCGACCGGAACGGTCTCGGGCGGGGAGACCTCTTCCAGCGGCGGCACGGGCGGCGCGAGCACGGGCGGAGCGACGACCGGCTCGACCGGGAGCAGCGGCGGCGGTAGCGCGTCGGGGAGCAGCACCGGCGCGGTCGACTGCCTCATCCTGGGCCGCAGCTACGACGCGGGCGCGTTCGACCCGAGCGACGGCTGCCACGAATGCGAGCCGGCGGCGTCGGCGAGCGGCTGGACCAATCTGGCGATCGGCACCGGCTGCGGGGACGGGGGCCTGTGCGACTCGACCGGGGACTGCGTGGCGGGGTGCTACGTGGGCGGCGTGTTCGCGCTCGACGGCGCGCTCGATCCCGAGGACCCCTGCCAGCGCTGCGACGCGGCGGCCTCGACGCAGGCATGGATGACGGTGGCCGTGGGCACGGCCTGCGGCCCGGGCTCGTTCTGCACGGACGCCGGCTGCGAGGACGGCTGCCGGCTGGACGGCGGCACGGCCTGCGGCTGCCTGTCGGGCTTCGAGACCTGCGCCGGCGCCGCGGTCGACACCTGCACCGACGACCTGAACTGCGGCGCCTGCGCCACGGCCTGCGGCGCGGGCTCCGGCTGCTTCGGCGGCAGCTGCACCACCCCGGCGCAGCTCCCCACCGCCCGCTTCGCGCTGTCGGCGGTGAAGGGGGCGGACGGCCGGCTCTACACGCTGGGCGGCGCGGACATGCTGAGCTCGGGCTTCTCCACCGCGGTGGAGATCTACGACCCGCGCGCCAACGTGTGGGACGCCGGGCCGCCGCTCCCCCAGGGAGACGAGTTCTTCTCGGCGGCGGTCGATGCGACCGGGGACATCTTCGTCTTCGGCGGCTCGAACACCGTCCTGCTGCAGCAGACGGTCGAGCTGTCACCCGGCGCGCAGGCCTGGAGCACCAGCCCGCCGCAATCGCCGGAGGCGTTCGCCGCGAGCCAGGCGGCGGTGGGCCCGGGAGGGCTCTTCTACATCCCGGCGGGCGTCGACTCGAGCGGGCCGGACGTGCTCGTGTGGACGTTCGATCCGCTCGCCCAGAGCTGGGGCGCGACACACTCGCTCCCCGTCTCGACCGCGTATGAGGGCGTCGCGGCGGGGCTGGACGGCACGATCTACGTGCTCGGCGGCACCAACAGCGACAGCACGCCGAACACGCCGAGCGCGCTGGCGCTGGTGCCGGACGCCGGCGCGTGGCTCACCCTGGCGGCGATGCCCACGCCGCGCTGCGCCTTCGGCACCGCCGTGGACCGGGCGGGGAGCATCTACACGATCGCCGGCTTCAACTGCGACATCGGCACGGGCGCGAAGCTCTCGAACGCGTTCGAGGCGTACCTGCCGGGCGCGGCGAGCTGGCGCTCGGCGACCACGACGCCGGCCTTGCCCCCGGTCCCCAACAGCGTGGAGGCGCCGGGGACCGTGACCGGCGCGGACGGCCGCATCTACGCCTTCGGCGGCTGGAACGGCTTCAACGTGCAGCACGACGTGCAGGTCTACGATCCGCAGACGAACAGCTGGGTGCCGTGAGCGCGCGCGGCGCCGCGGCCCTGGTCGGTCTCGCGGGCTGGACGATGGCCTGCGATCCGACCGTGGCGGTGAACGTGGCCGGCGACGCCTGCGATCCCGTGCATCCGTGCCCTTCCGGCTGGCGCTGCCTCCCGGGCGATGGCGGCGTTTGCGAGCCGGCGGACGCGGGCGTGGCTGGCGGCACGACGGGTGGGCGGTCTGGTTCGGGCGGCCGGAGCTCGGGCGCCGCTGCGACGTCGGCCGGGAGCTCGGGCGGCAGCGGGGCCAGCTCCGGCACCGGCACGGCCGGCGGCGGAACGGGCTCGACCGGCTCCACGGGCTCGGCGTCCGGGGGCAGCGGCGGGAGCGGCGCGGGGGCGGGCAGCACCGGGAGCACGACGGGCGGGGTGGGATCCAGCGGCGGCTCGTCCGGCGGGGCCTCGGGGGGCGGCCGCTGTACGATCCAGGGACAGACGTTCGATGCGGGCGCGG
>DATJNL010000379.1:0-6785 GCA_035508175.1 Myxococcales bacterium | reverse complement strand
CTCGCCGCGTCGACGTGCAGCGGCAACGGCACCTGCACGGGGAGCGGCACGTGCGGCTGCAACACCGGATTCACCGGCGCGACCTGCAACGGCTGCGCCACCAACTACTACGGCTACCCGACGTGCGCGTACTGCCTCGCCTCGACGTCGTGCAGCGGCAACGGCACCTGCTCGGGGAGCGGCACGTGCAGCTGCAACGCCGGCTTCAGCGGCTCGAGCTGCAACCAGTGCGCGACGAACTACTACGGCCCGACCTGCGCGCCCTGCCCGGCATGCGCCAACGGCGGAAGCTGCAACCAGGGGATCTCCGGCAACGGCCAGTGCAGCTGCCCCGCCAACACCAGCGGGCCGCTCTGCCAGTACACGCGCGCCGGCACGTGCAGCGGGAACGGCACGCCCCAGGACGACGGCAGCTGCGTCTGCGACACGGGCTTCACCGGCGCGAGCTGCAACGCGTGCGCCACCAACTATTACGGCTACCCGAGCTGCACGTACTGCCTCGCCTCGACGACGTGCAGCGGCAACGGCACCTGCAGCGGGAGCGGCACGTGCAGCTGCAACACCGGCTTCACCGGCTCGAGCTGCGACGGCTGCGCCGCCAACTACTACGACTACCCGACCTGCGCGTATTGCCTCGCCGCGACGACGTGCAGCGGCAACGGCAGCTGCAACGGCAGCGGCGCGTGCAGCTGCAACCCGGGCTTCGCGGGTCCGGGCTGCCAGTACAGCAGCAGCGGCAGCTGCAGCGGAAACGGCACGGCGGAGGTCGACGGCGGCTGCCTCTGCAACGCCGGCTTCCAGGGGGCGACCTGCAACGGCTGCGCCGCCAACTACTACGGCTACCCGTCGTGCGCGTTCTGCGTCGCGGCCACGACGTGCAGCGGCAACGGCACGTGCAACGCGCTGGGACAGTGCGTATGCGGCGGAGGGGCCGAGGGCCCGAGCTGCCAGGCCTGCGCGGCCGGGACGTTCGCGGGCGACGGCGGGTGCGAGCTGTGCCCGGCTGGCTCCTTTGCCTCCGACGCGGGCTCGGCCGGGTGCGCTCCGTGCGCGGCGGGAACCTTCGCCGCGAACGCCGGCTCCGAGAGCTGCGCGCCCTGCGCCGCGGGGAGCGCCTCGGCCGCGGGCGCGTCGGGCTGCACGCCCTGCGCGCCGGGAACGTTCAGCGGGGAAGGCGCCGCGGCGTGCGCGGCCTGCGACGCCGGCACGTTCTCGGACCTGATCGGCGCGACGTCGTGCGAGGCCTGCCCGCCGGGCACGTTCTCGAATCCGGGACAGAACCAGTGCACCGCCTGCAGCGCCGGCTACTTCGCGCCGGACGCCGGGGAAGCGATCTGCTCGGGGTGTGCCGCCGGCACGTTCGCGCCGGACGCGGGGTCGGCAGGCTGCGCGCTCTGCCCCGCCGGCACCTCCGCTCCCGCCAACGCGCCCGCGTGCACCGCCTGCCCGGCGGGAACCTTCGCGGCGGACGCCGGGACACCGGCCTGCGTGAGCTGCGCGGCCGGCACCTTCTCGGCCGGTTCGGGCGCGACCGCCTGCGTGCCCTGCGCCGCCGGCAGCTCCGCCGCCCCCGGACAGACCACCTGCACGCCCTGCAGCGCCGGGACCTACGCGGACGACGCCGGGGAGAGCGACTGCGCCGAGTGCCCGCCCGGCACGTACGCGGCCGACGTGGGGGCGACCGCGTGCACGGCCTGCGCTCCGGGCACGGCCTCCGCCGTCTCGGGCGCCTCGGGCTGCACGCCGTGCGCGGCAGGCGACTTCGCGGCCGACGCCGGCGCGGTGACGTGCGTCTCCTGCGGCAACTGCGACGACGGCGACCCCTGTACGATCGACACGTGCTCCCCGACGCAGGGCTGCGTCTCCCAGCCGAGCGCCGGCTGCGACGGCGGGACGGACGGTGGAACGCCCGCGGACGCAGGCGCTCCGCAGGATGGCGGCGAGAAGGACGCGGGGCCCGTGGCAGACGCCGGCCAGCGGCCCGGCGACGCCGGTGCGGTGGACGGTGGTCGCGCGCCCGACGCTGGCGCGACCGGGGTGGGACCGGACGCGGGCCAGGCCGCAGACGCGGGCGTGGCCGCGGGTGGCGGGTCGGACGGAGGCCTCTCGGCCCCGAACCAGGGCTGCGGCTGCGGCCAGGGCGGCAACGACATCCTCCTCGCCCTGCCCGCCGTCTGGGCCGCGCTGCGCCGGCGCCGTCGCACGCAGAAGAAGCGCCGCGCGGCGCGCTGAAGACGACCGCGGGCATCCAGGTCGACGGTGGCTCCCGCGGCTCTAAAAACTCGTTCCGCAGGAGTTCGTCACGTCGATCGTGGAGAAGCCGGCGTCGACCGCGTAGTCGACGCCGGCGATCGGCGGGGCGTTGCTCCAGACGTCGTACTCCGCGTCGACGTTGGCGTTCGGAACCGTGACGCGCACGCCGGCGGACATGAAGCCAGCCCCCTGAAAAGCGTTCTCGCCCGTTTGCGTGCAGGACGAGCCGGCCACCACCCAGTTGCCCGGCGCGGAGATGAGCAGCTGGTCGCCGAAGTTGTAGGCCACCTGGTTGCCCGAGAACGCGGTCAGGCTGAAGGTTCCCTGGAACCAGAGACCCGCGGAGATGGCCGGGGGGAAACCCATGTTGGTCATGATCGTGTCGTTCACCAGCGCCACCGAGAGCGTCGAGAGGAGGGGGGAGACCAAGACGCCACCCTGGCCATTGCTCAGGATCATCGATGAGGTGATCGACGCGCTTCCGACTCCGCCAATCTGGACCCCGACCCCCTGTGAGCCCTCCACGACGCACGACGTGATCGTCGCCTGGGCTCCCTCGAGTTGCACACCGGCAGCGCAATGCATGACCTGCGTGTTGCTCAGGGATAGGCTGCTGCTGCCAGTGGCGTCGACGCAGGGGCCAGCGACCGTGCGGTCGTAGGACCCGATCACGCCCCCCGCGATCGTCAACGTCCCGTCGCTGAGCGAAACCTCGCCGCCCGAGCCGGAAGCCGCGTCGTCGTCCAGGCTCACCGAGCCGAGCGACACGCTGGAGGCCGCGCCGCTGATGGAGAGTCCATATTTGGCGTTTCCGCCCGTCTCGAGGGCTTGGGACCCTCCGGCGCTGATCATCCCTCCACGGACGTCGAGCCCATTGGTGCCGTTGGATGCCGGGGCGAGGCTGAGGTACTGGCCCGACAGGGAGCCGCCGAGGATCTCGATGCCGGCTTGGCCGTTCGAATAGAGCCAGAGCGAGCCGTTTCCGGTGCAGGCACCCGCGCTGGCTTCGAGGCAGAGGCCGTTCCCCGGGAAGCCGGTCGCGGACAGCTGCGCTGCGCCGAACGTGACCTGGCAGCCGCCGGAGACGTCGAGACCGTTGGCCGCGCCCGCAGCAGCCGCGCTCGGTCCGTAGGCTTGGACCCCGTTCACGGCGAGGCTGCCGCCGCTGCAACACAGCGCCGAGGCCCCCGCGGCGCTGGGCAGAACCGAGATCGAAAAGTCGTCGACGGCCGCGTTCTGGCCGGAGGACGTGACGGCACAGCTCACCCCCGGACCGCCCACGTCGAGCTGGGTGACGTAGGGGGCCGTGTCGCCGGGAGGCTCGTAGGTCTCCAGGGTGACGTTGGGAGGAATGACCAGGGGAAAGGTCTCCTCGCCACCATCGACATCGGAGAAGGTCGTCAGAGTGCCTGCGTCGGGGCCGCCATCCGGAACGTCGACGAAGGCGACCACGGTGGCGGGGGCCACGCTTCCCGCGAGGGCAAGGGCCTCCGTCAGCGTTCGAAGCCGGCAGGCGGCGGGCTCCTGGAGTCCGCTCGAGGCCAGCCCGCCGTCGGCGCGACCGCCCTGGTTGGGGTCGACGTAGAAGATGCCGCTCTTGTTCTGCGGGCAGAGGCACGCACCCGCGCCACAGACCAGCCCCCCCTCCCCGCAGTCGATCGTCGTGGTCTGCCCACAGCCCCCGTCGGGCGGCCCGACGCAGAGATCCAGGGTGACGCCGTCCGGCTCGCAGACGCCCTGGCCCGGGGTGCAGCCGCAGGAACCCGTGCTGCCTCCGGAGGAACCGCCCGTGCTGCCGCTCGAGGAAGCGCCGGTGCTCGTGCTCCCGCCCGACGAGGCGCCGGATGACGAGGCCTCGCCGCCGCTCGAGGTGGCGGCACCCGCCGACGACCCGCCCGTCGTGGACGAGCTGCCGCCGCTGCTCCCTGCGCCCGCCGTGCCCGAGGTGGCGGAGCTTCCCGCGGCGCACTGGTTCGCCTGGCACACCAGCGGCTGCGGGCAGGGGTCGGCCTCGCTGCAGCTCTTGCCGAGATAGGAGACCGCCGGCGGGTCCCAGGCGCAGCCGGCCGCCACGAGGGCGATGATCCAGAGCCGCTTCAGGAGGAGAACCCAGCCCGGGCCACGCGGGCGCCGTGGCAGATCACCGAAGACTTGCTCGCCCCGAGGCGGAGAGCGCTCGACTCATGCGCCTTCACGAGCAGCTCGCGCCGCCGGGTCCGGCGTCGGGAAGCGAGCAGGCAGGAGCATCGAACCTGCCAGACAGCTCGTCCCCGCTCGCGAAGACGAACTGGAACGTTCCGGCCGCCCCGGTCGCATCGTTGCGCGTGAAGGTGACGCTGCCGGATTTGACGATCGACCCGCCCGTCTCGCTGCAATCGGATCCGTAGACGTTGAACCCGGCCTCGATTGGATCCTGAAGGATCGTGTAGCTGCCCACCCCTTGCACGGCAAAGTTGATGTCCAGGATCTCCGAGCTCGCTTTCGAAAGGCCTGGCGCCCCCTGGAAGTACGCGCACTCGTCGGCGAAGTTGCCGATGGCAATCCAGTAGCTGCCGTTGAACTGGTACTCGACGGCGTCGACCGCCGTGAACTGCTCGCCTGCGATGGTGCCGCTGACGGAGGTTCCTGCGGACCCGCATCCGGCAAGGAGCGCCACCACTGCGCATCCGAGAGCTTTCACGTCCATGGGTCCACCCTTTCCTGGCCACTGCCCGAGCAGGCGCCACCACCGGGACAGCGATGCCCCGGCCCCTTCAAAAGGAGACTCTCGCCGTGGCGCCACCGGCGCTCGGCGCGAGCGTGATGGCGGGTTGCGCCTGCCCTCTCGCGACGAAGAAGAGCGTCACGGCGCTGACGGCCCCGAGCCCTGCCACGCCGTAGAGCACGTCGGCGATGATGCCGTCGCGGCGGTAGCGGGCCTGGTCATTCTGCGTCTCGATCGTCCCCTCGGTCCCCTGAATGGCCGACCAGGCACTGGCCTGGTCGACGCCGAAATAGAGGCCGACGCCGGCCGCGATCGCGGCCCCGCCCAGGACCCAGTACGAGGCGGTGCGGAGGGGATGGGCGGGTGGCATCGCCACGGCGGTCTCCACGGACCGGTTGGATGGAGGGGCCACGATGAGCGGGGCCCTGGCCGCCGCGGGGCGAGGCACGGGCGGCGGCGGTGCCTGCTCGGCCTCCTGCTGGGCCTGCGCGAACGCGACGCGCGCTTTCGGCGAGGCATCCTCCGTGGGGATGTCGACGGCCGGGTCCGCCTCCAGCGCCGCGCGGAACTCTTGCCGGGCGTCGGCGAGGCGCAGCTCGTTGAACGCGATGAGGCCCAGGTAGGCGTGTGCCTTCGCCGCGATGGGATCCGGCGGTCCGGACCGCAGAATCGCGCGGAAGGCCGAGGCGGCGCGAACGTCGTCGAACTTCTCGAAGAGCTGGACCGCGCGGGCCAGCGCCGCCGCGGCGCCGCCGCCCTTCGCTTGACCGACTTCCGCGAGGCGCACGGTGCTCAGATCGCTCCAGCGGATCGCCAGCGGCTGGTTCGCGGCGAGCCGCGCCCGCGTCTCGTACAGGCCACCGTTCTTCCAGACCCGGACGAGGTAGTCGCCGGGCGGCAGCGCCAGGCGTCCTGCGCCGTCCGCCGGCACCTCCGCGAGCACCTCGTCGCGCGCGGGATCCTCGACCAGGGCGCGATCGAAGCCGCGGGGCAGCGTGAGCAACGCCGAGTGCGGCGTCAGCTCGGTGAGCACCAGCTCGCCGATGCCGGAGAGGCGGTAGTCGTAACTCGGGTGCTGCGGCCGCAGCAGGAACCTCGAGGTGGACGCCACCGTGTGGGCGTACGCGTAGCGGTAGGCCTCCGCCAGCGTCACGCGCCCGTCCCCGGAGGTGTCGGCGGCGCCGCGCAGGGCCGAGACCAGGTTGTGGGTGAAGATGGAACCGCGGATCTCCCGCGATTCGAGGGCGTTCTCGTCGGCCGCGCTCGAGGTCAGGAACACCTGGCCGCTGGTGGGCGGATCGTCGGCGATCGCGATGTCGAACTTGGGTCCGAGGCGTGCGCCCTTGGCCGTGAGCAGGGCGCCGCTGCGGCAGGCGTCGACGATGGCGACGCGGACGTCGGCGGCCGTGGCCGCGAGCCGGTGCCGCAGCTCCGCGTACGAGAAGCGATCGCCTCCGAGCTCCAGCGCGGCGCCGTCGGAGTGGCCCGAGAAATAGAAGATCAGGAGCGTCTGCTCGCCGGTCTCGCGCCGGATCTCCGCGATTCGCGCCTGGGCGCGCCCCAGGGCGGAGCGCAGGTCTGCCGCCGAGCCGCCCAACAGCAGCGTGAGGTCCCGGTCCGTGACGCCCCCCAGGTCGGTCAGCACCGAGGCCACGCGGGAGGCGTCGTCTTCCGCGTAGCGCAGCGGTGAATTCTCCGCCGCGCCCTGGTCGTTGCCGGCCACGATGGCGAGTCGACGCATCCCGGCGGCGGCGCCGCAGCTCCAACCCAGCAGGGCGGCGAAGGCAATTCCGATCGACGGTCGCGTCACGGTCCGCCCTTCTCCCAG
>DATJNL010000378.1:0-7053 GCA_035508175.1 Myxococcales bacterium | reverse complement strand
ACCAGCGCGGCGTCGAGCGCCGGCCCGTCCAGCGTCGCGAGCAGACCGCGCACGGCGCCGGCGGCGATTCGCCCCACGGTCTCGGCCAGCGCGGCGGCCTGCGCGGCCTCGGCGGCGCGCAGTTCCTCCTCGAGCGCGCGGCGCTCGGTGGCCCGCGTCTGCCGCGCCTCCTCGAGCAGCCGGTCCGCCTCCTTGCGCGCCGCGGCCAGCACCTCGGCCCGCCGCTCCGTGGCCTCGCGATCGGCCGCCTCGCGCGTCGCGCGCGCCTCCTCGGCCAGCGCCTCCGCCTCGGCGTGCAGCCGGCGGCTCTCCTCCCCTTCCTTCACGTGCCGGTCCCGCTCCGCGTCCAGCGCCCGGCGCACCGGCTTGAAGAGCACCCAGCCGAGGGCCGCGGCGAGGAGCAGGAAATTCGCCGCCTCGAAGAGGAAGTTGGCGACCGTCGGCGACACGCCGCCTCACCGCCCCGCGACGAAGGGGTTCGCGAAGAGCAACACCAGCGAGACGACGAGACAGAAGATCGCCGTCGACTCGACCATGGCGAGCGCCACGAACTGGTTGCGGGTGATCGCGCCCGCCTCGTCGGGCTGGCGGGCCAGCGCATCCATGCCGGCCGCGCCGATGCGGCTCTCCCCGGCGGCCGCGCCCAGGGCGCCGAGCGCCATCGTGAGCCCCGCCATCACGATGGAACCCAGGGCGAGAATGGTGTGATCGTTCATGTGGCCTCCTTCGCGCTGCCGCGCTTGCCGTTGACGCTTTCCGTCTGGATCTGGATGGCGGCTCCCACGTAGACGCTCGCCAGGATCGTGAAGATGTAGGCCTGCAGGAAGCCGATGAGCAGGTCGAGCGCCATCAGGGGCACCGGCACGATCAGGCCCACGAGCGCGACCAGGACCGCGACGATGAGCTGGCCGGACATCATGTTGCCGAAGAGGCGCATGGAGAGCGCGAGCGTCCGCGAGATCTCGCTGATGAGGTGCAGCGGGAAGAGCAGCGGACTGGGCCGGAAGTATTCCTTGAGGTAGCCGAGCGGTCCCCGGGCGCGGATGCCGGCGACGGGGACGGCCAGGAAGACCAGGATCGCGAGCGCGCTGGTGGCGGCGAGGTTCGAGGTGGGGTTCGGCACCTCGGGCAGCTGCCCCACCACCGCCGCTCCGGCGATGAACAGGAACAGGCTACCGGCGAAGATCTCGAGGTTCGGCGCCGGCCCTCCCGCGGCGTCGGTGACGAGGTCGTGGAGAAAGCCGAAGGTGAGCCGGCCGGCGGCCGCGAGCCTGCCCTCCGGCCGCCCCAGCACCGCCCGCGCGGCCAGGGCGCACGCGGCGACGAGCAGGAGGCTGGTCAGCGCGCTAGTGGCCATCGTGCGGGTAAGCGGCACCGGGCCGAGCCAGAGGAGCACGCGGTCGCCGAAGATCTCGGGGTTCACGGGAGGCTCCCGCGCCCGGGCGTAGGGCCCCGCCGCTGCGCCGGCGGAACCGTCTTGCCGGGGAGCCTCCGGAGCGCCAGCGCGGACGCCGCCGCGAAGCCGATCACCCAGCCGAGCGCGGCCGGGACGAGATGGCCGGCGCGCACCGCCAGCAGCAGGATCGCGGCCACGACGGCGATGCGAGCGAGGAAGGCGGGAAAGCGGGAGCGACCGCCGGCCGAGAACGACAACAGAGTGGCCTGGGCGCCCCCGGCGGCGATTCCCGCGATGAGCCAGAGGATCATGCGCCGTGTCCCCGAAGGGTGCGGAACGCGACGAGGCACCCGGCCGCGGTCCCCAGCGTGAGCAGCATGAGCGTGAAGCGGATGCCCGTGCGGAAGCGCTCGTCGAGCCAGCGGCCGGCGAGGGCGCCGAAGACCGCCAGCAGGACGATCGGCCAGCCGACGCTCCCCACGAGCGAGAGCGACCGCCAGAAGCCGCCGCCCGGCTCGCGGCGACGCAGCCGCTCGACGTCGCGGCGCGTCCGGTCGCGCACGTCGGGGCGGTGGAAGCGCGACTCATCCGACATGGCTGCTCCCGTGCGGCGCCGGGAGGCGCTCGCGGAGCTCCTGGACGATGCGCTGCTCGAGCTCCCCGAGGCGCCGCCGCGCGGCCAGCTCGCTGCCGGGCGTCGCCAGCGCGCGGTCCAGCGCCGCGAGCACGTCGGCCTCGTGGGCGCCGGTCACCGCGAACGGCGTGTAGAGCACGGTGCGCTCGCGCCCGCCGTCGACCAGCCCCCCGGCCGTGGCGGCGAAGGCGGGCCCCTCGCCGCCGCGCAGCAGGATCAGGCCGGGCTCGACGACCAGCACGAAGGGCTCCTCCCGCGGGCGCAGGCCCACCTGCCCGGTCGCGGTGGGCACGCGCGCCGAGCGGATCGGCTCGTCCAGCACGACCGCGTGCGGCGTCCGGATCACGAGGTGCAGCCGCTCGATCATTTCTGCACCTCCGAGAGCGCGCCGATCATGAACAGCTTCTGCTCGGGAAGCGCGTCGCACCGCCCCTCCACGATCGCCGCCGCCCCGGCCACCGTGTCGGCGACCGAGACCCGCCGCCCGGGCAATCCCGTGAAGCCCTCGGTCACGAAGAAGGGCTGCGTGAGGAAGTTGCGCAATCGCCGCGCGCGTCCCACCAGCACGCGGTCCTCCGGCGACAGCTCGTCGATGCCCAGCATCGAGATGATGTCGCGCAGCTCCTCGAAGCGGCCGAGCAGCCGCCGCGCCTCCTGCGCGACCTCGTAGTGCCGCGCGCCCACGACCGCCGGGTCGAGCGCCTTGGAGGACGACCCCAGCGGATCGACCGCCGGGTAATAGCCTTCGGCGGCCACGTCCCGCGAGAGGACGAGCGCGCTGTCGATGTGCCAGAAGGCGTGCGTCACCGCCGGGTCGCCGTAGTCGTCGGCGGGCACGTACATCGCCTGCACCGCGATCATGCCGCCGCGGTGGGTCGCGGTGATCCGCTCCTCGATCGCCGCGAGATCCGCCGCGAGCGTGGGCTGGTAACCCACGCGCGAGGGGAGCCGGCCGAGCAGGCCGCTCACCTCCATGCCCGCCTGCACGTGGCGGTACAGGTTGTCCACCACGAACATCACGTCCTGTCCCTGCTCGTCGCGGAACCACTCGGCGATGGTGAGCGCCGCCTCGCCCACCATGAAGCGCGCGCCCGGCGTCTCCTTCATCTGGCCGAAGACCAGCGCGGTGCGATCGAGCACACCGCGCCGCTTCATCTCGTTCCAGAGCTCGAGCCCCTCGCGCGACCGCTCGCCGATGCCGGCGAACACGGCGACGCCCTTGAAGCCCGCTACGGCGTTGTGGATGAACTCCGTCAGCACCACCGTCTTGCCGACGCCCGCGCCCCCGAACACCGCGGCGCGCCCGCCCCGCAGGAAGGGGCAGAAGAGATCGATGACCTTGATGCCGGTCTCGTAGACCTCGGTCCAGGGCCGCCGCTCTCCCGGCGCGGGCGGCGGGCGGCGCAGCGGACGGCGCGCGGCCGCGACGATGGGCGGTCCCCCGTCGAGCGGGCTGCCGTGCAGGTCGACGACTCGTCCGAGCAGACCCGGTCCGACCGGAACCGTCAGCGGACCGAGCTCCGAGGTCACCTCGGCCCCGCGGCGAAGCCGCCGCGTCGAATCGACCGCGATCGCCCGCACGCGCGCCGCTCCCACGTGGGCCTGGATCACCGCCGTGACCGGCGCCGCGTCGGGCAGCCGGCAGACGAGCGCGGTGTCGATGGGCGGGATCCCTCCGTCCATGTCGATCTCCAGCACGGTCCCGCGGACGGCCGCCACTCGACCGCAAATGGTTTCGCCTGTCGGCATCGGTGAACACGAACAGCAAGGCCCGTGCCCGGACGCAAAATCGCCATCTTCGGCCCGAATGGCTCCGGCCCATTGGGGGCGCGACGCAAATCCTGCGGGACTGGGCGATCTCCCAGACCGGACGTCGCGGCCGCTCCCGAGGCTGGCATGGCCGGGGGTCTCTGCTAGGCTTCGCGCCATGCGCAAACAGCTCCTCGCCTGGCAATGGTCGCTCTACCCGTCGGCGCACGCCGACCGGCGCAACCTCTTGATCCATGCGCTCACGGTGCCGTTCTTCCTCGCGGGCACGCTCGGCGTCCTGTCGGCGTGGCGCTCGCCCTGGCTCGCCCTGGGCGGGGTCGCCGCGATGGCCGGGGCGATGGCGCTGCAGGGGCGCGGCCACGCGCGCGAGGGCGTGGCGCCGGTGCCGTTCGCGGGGCCGGCGGACGCGCTCACGCGCATCTTCGCCGAGCAGTGGATCACCTTCCCGCGCTTCGTGCTCGGCGGCGGGTTCGCGAGGGCGTGGCGCGCGGCGGAGACCGCGAAGCCGTGAGCGTCCTCGACTGGCTGCTCGGGCGGCCGCTCTCGGTCTACGAGCAGGAGGGCGAGCGCATCGGCCCGTGGGCCGGCGTGCCGATCCTGGGGCTCGACGCGCTCTCGTCGGCGGCGTACGGCCCGGAGGCGGCGCTCACGCTGCTGCTGCCGCTCGGCGCGCTGGGGCTGCGCTACGTGGCGCCCATCACGGCGATCATCATCGTGGTCCTGCTGCTGGTCTTCCTCTCCTACCGGCAGACGATCGCGGCCTACCCGAACGGGGGCGGCTCGTACACGGTCGCCAAGGAGAACCTGGGGCAGCTCGCGGGCCTCCTCGCGGGCGCGGCGCTCGCCATCGACTACGTGCTGAACGTCGCGGTGGGCATCTCCTCGGGCGTGGGCGCGCTCGTCTCGGCGCTGCCCGGCCTCCTGCCGCACACGCTGCTGCTCTGCCTCGCGATCCTCGCCTTTCTCACGGTGATGAACCTGCGCGGGCTGTCCGAGGCGGGCGCCGCCTTCGCCATCCCGACGTACGCGTTCCTGGGCTCGCTCGGTACCGTCGTCGTGGTGGGGCTCGTGAAGACCCTGCTCGGCCGCGGCCACCCCTTGCCGGTGGCCGCGCTGCCGCCGCTGCCGTCGCCCGTGGAGGCGGTCTCCGCCTGGCTGCTGCTCAAGGCCTTCGCGAGCGGCTGCACCGCGATGACGGGCGTCGAGGCGGTGTCGAACGCGGTGCCCATCTTCCGCGAGCCGCGCATCCCGCTGGCGCGCCGCACGCTGACCGTGATCATCCTGGCGCTGGCCGCGCTCCTCGGCGGCATCGCGTTCCTCTGCCACGTGTACGGGGTCGGCGCCACGGTGGCGGGCGAGCCCGGCTACCAGAGCGTGCTCTCGCTGGTGACCGCGGCGGCGATCGGACGCGGGGCCTTCTACCACTTCACCATGCTGTCGGTGGTCTCGGTGCTCGCGCTCTCGGCCAACACCAGCTTCGCGGACTTCCCGCGGCTCTGCCACATGCTCGCGCACGACGGCTTCCTGCCCGACTCCTTCGCGGTGCGCGGCCGCCGGCTCGTCTACACCGGCGGCATCGTGGTCCTCGCGGCGCTCTCGGCCGGCCTGCTGATCCTCTTCGACGGCCTCACCGATCGCCTCATCCCGCTCTTCGCCATCGGCGCCTTCCTGGCCTTCACGCTCTCGCAGGCGGGCATGGTGCAGCACTGGCGGCGCACGCGCGGCCCGGGCGCGCGCAAGTCGCTCTGGATCAACGCGGTCGGCGCCGGGGCGACCGGCCTCACGCTGGTCGTCATCGCGGTCTCGAAGTTCGCCGAGGGCGCCTGGATCACGCTCTTCTGCGTGCCCGCGCTCGTCTACCTGTTCCTGCGCGTGAAGCGGCACTACCGGCGCATCGCGCGGGAGATCGCCACGGTGGAGCCGCTCGAGCCGCCCGAGGCGCAGCCGCCGGTGGTCGTCATGCCCGTGGCCGCGTGGAACCGCGTGAGCCAGCACGGGCTCAGCTTCGCCCTGCGCCTCTCGAGCGACGTGCACGTGGTGCAGGTGCGCACCGAGACCGACGACACGGCGGAGCTCGAGGGCACCTGGGACCTGCTCATCAAGAGCCGCGCCCGCGCCTGCGGCCTCGCCGAGCCCAAGCTGGTGATCCTCACCTCGGACTTCCGGCAGTTCTTCCGCCCGTTCATCGACTACGTGCTCGAGCTCGAGGGGAAGCACCCCGACCGCGACGTGGTGGTGGTCATCCCCGACCTGGTGCTGCCGCACTGGTACGAGAGCCTGCTGCACAACAACCGCGGCACGTTCCTGCGCACGCTCCTGCGGCTGCGGGGCAGCTCACGCACCGTGATCGTCAACACGCCGTACCACGTGCAGCCGCCGCCGGAGACCGAGCCGCTGCCCCTGCAGGGCGACCCGGGGCCGAGCTAGAAGCGCCGGCGGCGCCTCGTTCCGAGGGCCAGGGCCATCGCCAGTACCCAGGCGAATCCCGCGCCTCCTCCCTGCCCCGCGCTGCAGCCGCAACCACCGCCGCCGCCGGCCACGCCGCCGGCATCGGTCGCCGGCCCCGCGTCGCCGTTGCCGACCACGACGGGATGGCCCGCGTCGGCGCCGGCGTCCGGGATCCCGTTGCCCGCGTCCGGCGGTCCCGCGTCGAACCCGGCGTCGAGGCCGGCATCGGCCCCCGCGTCGGCGCCGGCATCGGGCCCCGCGTCCACGCCCCCGTCGAGCGGCACGGGTCCGCCGCAGACGCCGCTGTCCACGTCGCAGGCGAGGTTCGGCGTCTCCGATTGCGAGCAGCTGTCGAACGTCTCGGGCCCGAACGTCTGCACGGTGCAGGGCAGCTGGCAGCTCGAGCCGTTGCCGGGCGCGTTGGGCTGGCAGACGTAGCCGGGGCGGCAGCCGTGGCCGGGCGCGGGGCAGTAGGCGAGGCAGATGGCGTACTCGGAGCAGTAGGTCCCGGGGGGACAGGTGCAGGCGGCGAGCGCGTGGCTGGGGTCGCAGAACGCGGTGCAGTAGCCGCCGGGGTAGGGGTCCTGGTTCATGTCCTCGGTGAGGCAGAGGCCGCGGTCGGGGCAGTCGCTCCAGCCGTTGCAGGCCTGGCCGATCCCGCCGTCGGGGTTGCCGCGCGGCACGCAGCTCTGCTGGCACGGGTCGCAGAAGGCGCCCGCGTCGGCGCAGTCGGCGTCGGACGTGCAGCCGGGCACGCACTGGTTGCCGCCCGCGTAGATGGTCGCCGCGCAGACGAGGTCGGCGC
>DATJNL010000377.1:0-12385 GCA_035508175.1 Myxococcales bacterium | reverse complement strand
GCGTCCCGAAACGTCACCGTGAACGCGGTGGCGCCGGTGGCGGTGACGCGCATGACCGAGGACCTGCCGATGATGGCGGGCGTGAAGGCGGACGATCTGGGCCCGCAGTTCATCAGCCCGGTGGCGGCGTTCCTGGCGAGCGACCTGGCCTCGGACATCACGGGGACGATCGTGGGCGTGCAGGGGCGCAAGGTGTTCCTGTACCGGATGGAAGAGACGGACGGCGTGACGAAGGAGAGCGGGATGTGGACGCCGGCGGAGATCAAGGAGAAGTGGGGGCAGATCTCGAAGTAGGGTCGCGGTCGGGGTCGAGGGTCGCGGTCGGGGTCGAGGGTCGCGGTCGAGGGTCGGGGTCGCAGTCGCGGTCGGGGTCGCGGTCGGGGTCGCGGTCGGGGTCGAGGGCAGTTCCCCCTCGCCCCGCGAAGCGGGGAGAGGGCCGGGGTGAGGGGCCCAGGTGCGTCGCGGTCACGGTAGAGTTCCCACATGAGCTCCGAACCCCTCCGCAGCGCCCCCATCCTCGAGACGTCTCGCCTCACCCTTCGCCCCCACACCCGTGACGACCTCCCCGCCCTCGCCGCGATGTGGGCCGATCCCGCCGTGGTTCGTTACATCGGCGGCAAGCCCTCCACCAGTGAAGAGAGCTGGTCACGCCTGGTCCGCTACGCGGGCCACTGGCCGTTGATGGGCTTCGGCTACTGGGCCATCGAGGAGAAGGCCACCGGACGCTTCATGGGCGATGCCGGCTTCGCCGACTTCAAGCGCGAGCTCACGCCCCCGCTCGACGGCACCCCGGAGATCGGCTGGGCGCTGGCCGCGTGGGCGCACGGCAAGGGCTTCGCGACCGAGCTTCTACCCGCCGTCCTCGCGTGGGGCGACGAGCACCTCGAAGCCCGCCGGACGGTCTGCCTGATCGCGCCGGAGCACGCGGTGTCGATCCACCTCGCGGAGAAGTTCGGGTACCGGAGAGTCTCCGAGGTCGTCTACAGGGGCCATACGAGTCTGCTGTTCGAGCGGGGCGAGAAGTAAGGGTCGGGGTCGGGGTCGGGGTCGAGGTCGGGGTCGGGGTCGGGGTCGGGGTCGCGGTCGGGGTCGCGGTCGAGGTCGGGGTCGGGGTCGAGGGAGGTTGAAGTCGCACGTCGGGGGCGCTCAGCCTCCCTGGATTTCCTCGATCCAGCTCGCTCGGCTGCACACCCACCGCAGGCCTCGGGCCCGTTCATACGCTCGCGAGAACTCGATCCCGGTCACCTCACCCGGAGCCTCCTCACGCCGAGCCCACGCGCGCGAAGACGCGTCCTTCCACTCCTCGAGCTTCGCCGCGATCTCCGCGCGTTCCCGCAGCCGCGCCTCGCGAATCGACGGCGGCGGCGCACTTGCCGTGGGAAACAGCGCACCCAGCCGTTCGTGGTTCGCGTGTTCGGTGATCGGCGGCACGGCCTCGGCCAAGCCGAGCGCCCAGGCGATGGAGGATGCTGTCTCAATCCGGTAGAGGCCTTCCAGGAACAGCGGTTCGGCGAGGCTGCCCACGGCCAAGCCGAGAATGTGGCGGGTCAACGGATCCACGCCGCCGGCCACATCGGCATAGGAGCACAGCAAATCACGCCGCTCGTCGAGGGCCTTGGCCTCTGCCGGGTCCTCGCGGCAGCGGGCTTCGAGCACCGCGCGTCGCCACGCGACAATGCAAGAGAGCAAGCCCGAGAGCTCCCGTCGGTGGGGATGCTCACGGCCTTCGCTCTTTCGACGCAATCCGAACACCAGCACATCCAGGGGAGGACGGCAGCCTATCCCACGCTCATCGAGTCGTCATGCGCGCCAGGTCGGGGTCGGAATCGAGGTCGAGGTCGAGGTCGAGGTCGAGGTCGAGGTCGAGGTCGGGGTCGGGGTCGAGGTCGAGGTCGAGGTCGCGGTCGGGGCCGCGGTCGGGGTCGAGGTCGTCCCGCCGGCCGTCAGTTCGTCGTGGTCAGCGGCGTCCGCTCGCAATCGTACGTGAGCGTGACCGCTGGATCGGGCGAGTCGATGAGCTCGAAGTCCGACACCTGGATCGCCCCGAGGTCGTGCGAGCCGATGTAGGCCTGCGCGCTCTGATCGAAGGTGAGCGGGATGTTGCCGCCGTCGTCGAGGAACATGCCGTACTTCTGCAGCGCCACGGCCACGGCCTGCGCGGCGGCGTTGGGCAGCGTGGTGACGTCGAAGCTCGACCTGAGTCGGAAGCGGGAACCATAGATGGGCAGCGGCGCGGCGCCGGTGGGGCCGCCGGCGTGGGTGCCGGGGTGCAGGTAGTAACCGGCCTGCATCTTGTCATTCGGCAAGATGAAGCGCAGCGCGTGGGCCACCACGCCGGACGCCAGGTCCGCGCCGGTCACGAGCAGCGGCGCCACGGGCATGCCGGCCGCGTCGGTGCTGGTGCACTGATCGCCGCGGCTGTAGGGCGTGGCGCCGTAGGTCCAGTAGTCGTGCGTGAGGTCCCAGGCCACCTCGCACAGGCCGGTGAGGTTGCCGTTCCACTGACCGGTGTCGGTGACGGCGTTGTACATCTCGAAGAGCCAGTGGCCCTGGTAGACGAGGAGGTGGCAGTCGCCCTTCAAGGGGCACCCGTACGGCGTGGCCGTACCCTCCTGGCCCTCGATGCCGCCGTCGGCCGGCAACTGGGGGAACGGCGTGTCGTCGCAGTCGGGCGAGTAGTAGCCAGCGGCCTCCGTGAAGGGCTGCATCGGGTTCTGCGAGTTGCCGTACAGAATGTTCATGCTGAAATCGATCTGGAAATCGCCGGAGCCGCCCCAGCTGCCGATGGCGGCCATGACCGCGGCGGAGTTCGGGTCCGCCGTCGCGCCGGAGATGTCCTGGTAGAAGACCGAGGTGGAGGGGAAGCGGTAATCGGCGCCCGCGCTGCCGCCGCTCGACGAGCTCGAGGCGGTCCCGCTGGACGTTCCCGAGCTGGAGCCGCCCGTGCCCGTGCCCTGGCCGCCCGTGCCCGTGCCGTAGCCGCCCGTGCCCGTGGTGCCGCGGCCTGTGGAGCTGCCCGAGCCCGTGGAGCTCCTCGCACCCGACGAGCCCGCCGTGCCCGAGCTACCACCGGACGAGCCGCCCGCGCCAGACGAGCAGGCCGCGAGGACCACCAACCAGGAATACGAGCAGACGCGCGCGCTCATGACGAACTCCTCCCACCGCAGTCTACCGCAGGAAAGCGCTTCACAGCACGTACCGAACCGACAGCAGGCCGCGGAGCACCGTGGCCCGCCCGGCGAAGGTGACGATGCTGGCGTCGCAAAAGTCACACGACGTGAGGGCGGTCACGCTCCAGGCGGCTCGCAGCTCCAGGCCGATGCGGAAGGAGCCCACGACGACATCGAAGCCTGCATCGCCGCCCAGAGCGATGAAGCTCGTGCTCGCGAAGCCGCTGCCCACCTGGGCGTCCGCCTCCACGAGCGCCCCCACGTACGGGCGAACCCGTGAGAAGCGGAGACCTAGGCGCAACCCGAGGTCGTCCGGGAAGTAGCTAGCGGTGTGGACGACATTGCTGCCGTCGGTGGCCGTGCCGATCGAATAGGGCAGTCCGGCGTCCACCCAGATCGCGGTCTCGAGCGGGCCCACGGGCCAGCGAAGCTGGAGCAGCAGGCCGGCGGTGCCCGAGAGCTCGCTGCCCGTGACGTTCTGGCTGAACGCGACCGCGGCGCCTCCCTCGACGCCGAGATCCACCTCGAACGCCGCGGCGCTCGTCGAGGCAAGCACCGCGGCCGAGAGGAACATGACGCGCATCGGGCTGTGCCGCCGTCAGTACGCGCCCACGTCGAACGGGGCGGCCTCGGGGGCGACGTCGAAGTTCGTGGTCACGAGCGCCGAGACCGACCCGGAGCCCGCGCCGGCGGCGGGGCTGCCGCTCGCGAGGTGGAAGTCCGAGCCGGGCGCCACGAACTGGGGATTGGCCGTGATCGCGGCCGCGTCGGCCGGCTGGCCGGTCGAGCCGTACCAGAGGTCGTTCACGCACGCGCCGGCCGCGAAGCCGTTGCCGCTGCCCCCGGCGTAGGGAATCCCGCTCGCGGGCCACACGATGTCGTTCACGAGGGTCACCTGCGAGGGGCCGAGCTGATCGCCGTCGCTGTCGATGGCGCCGTCGTAGGCGGAGCCCGCGCCGCAGCCGTAGAAGGTGTTGTTGAAGATCTGGGCGCCCTGCAAGCTGCCGCTGTCGTTGAAGCGGAGGCAGGAGAGGTTGATGGCGTAGCAAACGTTGTCCCACACGGCGACGTCGGTGGCGGTGCCGTCGGCGACGTTCAGGCAGCCCTTCCCCGTGACGTCGTGGATGAGGTTGTGGTGCAGGTGGACGTGGGAGATGGTGGGCGAGGTGCCCTCGTCGTCGTAGGCCTGGATGCCGTAGCCGCTCGCGACGCTCTCGATCACGTTGTAAGCCACGTCGTACGAGCCGTCGCCGTCGATGTAGACGCCGTGGCTCGTGCCCCCGCTGCCCGTGATGTCGTGGATGTGGTTGCCGTAGATGGCGATGGACGTGCCGTCGCCGTTCACGCCGCCGGCCAGCACGTTGGCGCCGCCCGTGCTGGGCGCGGAGAGCTCGTCGTTCACCACGCGCCAGTGATCGCTCGCCACCTGCAGGCAGATCACGCCCGCGGTGCCGTCGCCCTCGACGTGCAGGCCGGCGATGACGACGTAGTTCCCGCCCGTGTAGCCGCCGGGGGTGTGATCGAAGCCGGAGAAAGCCGCCGCGTCGCCCACGCCGCCGGAGCCGTTCACGATGCTCACCGTCTCGCCCGGGTAGGGCACGAAGGCCAGCCAGCCCGTCCCCGACGCGCCGGTGGGCGCCGAGCCGCCCACCCCGATCACCTTCACGAAGTCCTTGCCGTCGCCGATGTCCGCGTAGGGCGCCGCCGTCTGCCGCAACACGATCGTGTCGCCCGGCTGGGCGACGCCCAGCGCGGTCTGAGCGCTGCTCGTGAGCTGGACGTGCTGGAACGGGTGCGTGACGTCGCCCGGAACGGCGGTCGCGTCGTCGCCGTGGTCGCCGTCCACGAAGAGCATGCGCCCCGGGTTCACCGTGAAGGTCTGATCCGTGTTCGACCCCACGCCGTCGACGATCACCTGGATGGGCAGCGGCGTGCCGGGCGCGGGGCTGCCGAGCGCGCCCACCTGCACCGTGATCTGCTCGATGTCCGTGCGGCCCAGCGACGTCCCGAGCGTGCGGTAGCTCGCGACCGGCTGCCCGCCGATGGTCACCTGCACGCTGGTGCCGAGGCCAGTCGTGCCGAAGTTCTTGCCGAAGATGGAGAGGTACGCGCCGTCGTCCTTCTCGCCGCCGCTCGCCGGGCCGGCGACGATGTCGGTGTAGAGGACGAGCGGAGCGCCCGGCGGCGGTCCCGAAGTTCCGCCGCTGCTGCTGCCGCCGCCGGCGGTCGTGCCCGCGCCGCCCGTGGTCGTCCCCGCGCCCTGCGTTCCCCCCGTCGAGGTGGCCCGTCCGGTCGTCGCGGTCGCCCTCCCCGTCGAGCCACCGGTGGTGGTGCTGCCGTGCCCGCCGCCGCTGGAGCCGTTGCCGGTCGTCGGGGCGGCGTGACCGCCTGTCGTCGAACCCCCGCTGCCCACCGTGCCGCCGGTGGCCGCGCCCGTGGAGCTCGCGCCACTCGAGGAGCTGGAGCAGCCGGCCGCGGAGAGAGCCGCGACCACCACCATCGCCGTGCGCGTCAACCGATCGTCCTCCTGGCCGGCACGAGCGCCGCCGGTCCCCGGCCATCATCCTACCTGCCGGGGCGCAGCCAGCGAAGCGCGCCGGCCGCTCGCCCGCAGCAGGTTTCTGGGCACGGATGTTCCGGGGTCGGGGTCGGGGTCGGGGTCGGGGTCGGGGTCGGGGTCGGGGTCGGGGTCGCGGTCGCGGTCGGGGTCGGGGTCGCGGTCGCGGTCGCGGTCGGGGTCGGGGTCGCGGTCGGGGTCGGGGTCGGGGTCGCGGTCGGGGTCGAGGTCGGGGTCGCGGTCGGGGTCTCACTCCTGCCGCAGCACGCATCCCTCCGGCAGTCGCGCCAGCAGATCCTCCAGCGCCTTCGCGACGGCGGCGGCATCCCGCGACTCCAGCGTCAGCTTCACCTTGTGGTCCGCCTCGCGGTCGAAGCGCGGGTAGCTCCCCAGCGCCACGCGCGGGTGCCCGTCCGCCACCGCGTCGAGCGCCGCCGCGATGGCCGGCTCGCCCGCCGACACGTAGACGGCCTTGAGCGTGAACGGGTTCCCCGTGAGCCGCGGCGCGACGGCCTCGAACTGGATGCGGCACAGCTGCGGCACGCCCGGCAACAGCACGATGCGCTCGACCTGGAGCGCCGGGATCCAGATCCCCGGCTGGTACACCAGCTCCGCGCCGGCCGGCACGTCCGCGAGCCGGAACGCGGCTGCCTCCACCCCCGCGCCGTAGTGCCGCTCCACCAGCGCGACCAGGTCGGGGTGGCGCACCACCGGCCGCCCCAGCGCGCGCGCGACGCCGGCCACGGTCACGTCGTCGTGCGTCGGCCCCACCCCGCCCGTCGTCAGGATCCAGTCCACCTCGCGCCGCAGGGACGCGATCGCCCAGACGATCTCGTCGATCTCGTCGGCCACCACCAGCAGGCGCCGCGCGTCGACGCCCAGCTCGCGCAGCCGCGACAGCAGGAACGGCCCGTTCTCGTCCCGCACCTTGGCCGAGAGGATCTCGTTCCCCACGATGACCACCGCTGCCGACGTTCCCCCGCTCATTCAATCCGCCGCAGCGCTCTCGTCGCTCTCCTCGCCCGCGTCGATGCCGTGCTCCTTGATCTTCTTGAGCAGCGTCGTGCGGGACACGCCGAGCCGCGTCGCGAGCTGGGTCTTGTTCCAGTGGGTCGCGATGAGCCCCTGCTGGATCATCTCGCGCTCCAGCGCCGCCACCGCCGAGGCCAGATCGCCCTTGTCCTTGAAGCGCGCCAGCGACCGCTCCTCGGCCGGCAGGAAGTGCGACGAGCTCGCGGGCAAGAGGTCCGGCCCGATCTCCACGCGGTCGCCGGCCAGCACCACCAGCCGCTCGATCTCGTTCTCCAGCTCGCGGATGTTCCCCGGCCAGGCGTACCCGAAGAAGCGCGCCAGGATCTCGGGCGAGAGGTGCTTCATGGGCTTGCCGCTCTTCTCGGCGTGGTGCCGCAGGAAGTAGTCGCACAGCAGCGGGATGTCCTCGGTGCGCGAGCGCAGCGGCGGCACCTCGATGTTCAGCACGTTGAGCCGGTAGAAGAGGTCCTCGCGGAATTCGCGCCGCTGCACCATCTCCTTCAGGTGCCGGTTCGTGGCCGCGATGATGCGCACGTCCACCTGCTCGGCCTTGGTGCCGCCCACCGGGATGAAGGTGCCCTCCTGCAGCACGCGCAGGAGCTTCACCTGCATGGCGGGCGACATGTCGCCCACCTCGTCGAGGAAGAACGTCCCGCCGTGCGCCACCCGGAAGAGCCCCGGCTTGTCGCGCATCGCGCCGGTGAAGGCCCCCTTCACGTGGCCGAACAGCTCGGACTCGAGCAGGTTGTCGTTCAGGGCGGAGCAGTTCTGCACGACGAACGGCTTGTCCTTGCGCGGGCCGTTGTAGTGGAGCGCCCGGGCGATCAGCTCCTTGCCGGTGCCGTTCTCGCCGGTCACCAGCACGGTCGAGTCGCTGTCGACCACCTTCTCGAGCACCGCGAAGAGCCGCTGCATCGCCGGCGACTTGCCCACGATGTTGGCGAACTGGTAGCGGCCGCCGAGCTCGCGCGCGAGCTGCGCGATGCGCGCCTCCTTCTGGTCCACCGTGCGCGAGAACTCGACGATCTCCTCCACCGTGGTCTCGAGCAGGTCCTTGAAGTAGTCCATGTCCTTGGCGGACAGGCTGGGCACCGAGGCGTAGGCCTCGTCCGGCGACACGATCGCCAGCCCCTCTGCCTTCGCGTTCTCGGGGATGAGCGCGCTGCGCTCGGTCTTCGCGCCGTCCTGCAGGAAGCCGCAGGCGAAGATGGCCCCGTGGAACTTGTCTTCCGTGATCACGGGGCACGCGATCACGTGGAAGCCCATGTGGCACTGGTCGGTGAGGACGGCCTTCATCTCCTTCTGGCCCGCCAGCTCCTTCACGGCCTTCTCGATGGAGCGGTTGCAGCGGCCGAAGCCCTCCTTGCAGCCCAGGGAAGCCTCGCAGAAGCGGCTGTGCGGCGGGATGACCACGCCCTTCTTGTGATCCACCACGAAGCCGGTGGCGTCCGCGAAGGAGATCTCGATGCGCCACCACTTCCGGATCTTCTCCTTGATCTTGCGGACGATCAGGAGGTCTTCGAAGCGGGAGGGATCGATCAAGGAAGAGGCGTCCAGGAAGTGAACGGTTCGAGTGTATCGACTGCCCACCGACGGCGCAACCGCCGGACCTTCCGAGCCCCGGTGGCGCTCAACGCCGTCCAGAACGAGGACGATTGGAAGCTGAACGGCGGGGCAGGAAGCGGTCGAGCACCAGGCGCTCGATCTCCTCGGCCACCGCCCCCACCGACAGCGTGCCGTCCACGACCCGCACGGGCCCCCGGGCGCTGCCCCCGGCGATGGCGCGGCGATACGTCGCCGCGACCCGCCGCTGCAAGGGCAGCCGCTCGAAGATCTCGGCGGGTGAGCCCTCGGCGCGCCGCCGGCGCAGCGCCACCTCCGGAGGCACGTCGAGGAAGAGCGTGAGGTCGGGCGCCGGGGCGCGCGCATTGATCGCCTCGACGAAGGCCGCCGGCAGATCGAGCGTCTGGTAAGCGAGCGATGAGAGCACGTAGCGGTCGCTCACCACCCACGCGCCGTCCGCGAGCCGCGGCAGGACCTCGGTGGTCACGTGATCCAGCCGGTCGGCGGCGAAGAGCAGCGCCA
Source organism: Myxococcales bacterium (assembly GCA_035508175.1). Lineage (GTDB taxonomy): Bacteria > Myxococcota > Myxococcia > Myxococcales > JAKAPL01 > DATJNL01. The sequence continues at coordinate 3,541 of DATJNL010000377.1, read as the reverse complement.
GCGCGGCGCGGTCGAAGTCCCGGCCCCTCGGCCCCTTCAGCCGGTCCGTCAGCGCGAGGCGGATGAGCGAGCCCACCGGGCCCCGTGTCGGCTCGGCCGTCGCGACGGCGGGAATGCCGCGGGCGCGCAGCCGCCGTGCCAGCTCGGCCGTCTGGGTGGTCGTGCCGGCGCCGTCGAGCCCTTCGAGGACGAGGAAACGCCCTCGCACTAGAAGAGTTCCCGCGGCGGCGGCGCCTGCGCCTCCAGCTCGTGCAGGCGCGCGAGCCGGGTGCGATCCTCGGCGAGCAGGGACAAGCCGCGCCGGAGCTCGCGCAAGCAGAAGGCGAGCACCGCAAGGCAGAGCAGCGCCCCCGGCCAGAGGAGGATCGGCCAGCCCACCGCGTCCCAGGCCAGCTTGATCCACGCGCCGCAGAGGAGCAGGAAGACGAGCCCGGTGCTCCAGGCGCGCGCCAGGTGATCGACGCCGCGGCGATCGCGCAGCGCCTCGCGGAGTCTGCGCATCTCGGCCGGGCCGGAGGTGGTCCCCTCGGAGTGCATCGGACCGCCCTCTTACCACATTCCGTGCTAGGCTGCGCGCCTCATGCCGTTGCCCGCCATCGCGGTCCACGGGGGAGCGGGGATCTACGGCGACGAGTCCGTGCCGGAGGCCCTCGAGGGCGTGCGCCGAGCCGCGGCCCGCGGCTGGACCGAGCTCGAGGCAGGCCGGGACGCGGTGGCCGCCGTGCTCGCGGCGGTCGTCACGCTCGAGGACGACCCGCGGTTCAACGCGGGCACCGGCAGCGTGCTCAACGCGGACGGCGCCATCGAAAACGACGCCGCGGTGATGTCGGGCGTGGACCTGTCGGCGGGAGCGGTGGGCGCGCTCTCCGGCTTCAAGAACCCCGTGCGCGTGGCCGAGGAAGTCCGCCGGCAGGGCTCGCACGTGCTGCTCGTGGGCGACGGGGCGCGGCGCTTCGCGCTGTCCCGGGGGCTCGCGGCGATCGACCCGGCCACGCTGGTGACCGAGCGGCAGCGGGCGAAGTGGCAGGCGGAGGCAGAGCGGCGCGGCGCGGTGCCGCGGATCCACGGCACGGTGGGCGCGGTCGCGGTGGACGCGCAGGGCCACGTGGCGGCGGCGACGAGCACGGGAGGGCTGCTCTTCAAGCTCCCCGGCCGCGTGGGCGATACCCCCATCATCGGCGGCGGCACCTACGCCGACGACGAGGCCGGCGCGTGCTCGTGCACGGGCCAGGGCGAGGCGATCCTCAAGGTCACGCTTGCGCGGTCGGCGATCGACCGGCTGCGCGGCGGCGGGGGCGCCCAGGCCGCGGCGGAAGCGGCGATCGCCGAGCTGTCGCGGCGAACCGGCGGCGAAGCGGGGTTGATCCTGGTGGACGCGCGCGGGGGCGTGGGCTTCGCGTTCAACACGAAGCGGATGAGCCGCGCCTGGGCGGACGCGCAGCACCGCGAGGGAGAAGCCGCGATCGAGCGGTAGGGCGCCGGGGCCTACAGCCGGTACGCCACCCGCACGCCCGCCTGCGGGATGTACCCGAGCGGCCCGGTGTACCAGTTCCCTTGCGCGAAGATCCCGAGGTCGAGGCGGTTGCTCGGCGTCCAGACCGCGTCCAGGCGGCCGACGACCTCCGTCTGATCCGGCGTCAGCGGGATGGGCAACAGGTCGTAGATGTACCCGAACGTTCCCTTCGCCGAGAACTGGTCGAGCGGGCTCCACTCGAGAGCGACGGACATGGGCGCGATCTCCTGCGATTCGGCGTTGCCGGTGGGGATCGGCCCGCCCCCGTGCAGGTAGTCGCCCGTCACGAACGAGACCAGGTAGCCCGCGTGCCCTTCGGCCGTGAGGTGGAAGGGGAACTTGTCGCGCAGGTCGATCATCAGTCCGGGCCGGGCCACCGGGTACGGCTCGGGGCTGCCGGGCTGCTCTTGCCAGACGGCGTCATGGAGCTGCACGCGCAGCGCGATGCCGGGGACGTACTGGCCGTCCTCGGCCACCGTGTAGCGAATGCCGAGCAGGATCACCTCGAGCTGGCTGGTGAGGCCGTATCTCACGTTCGGGGTCTCCTGGAAGCCGAACGCCGAGCTGAACAGGTAGCTGCCCTCGAGCGAGCCTTCGGCCAGGCCCTGACCGATGGAGAGCGGGCGGTCGGCGAGTCGCTGGGGATAGGCGGCGAGCGCCTGGGCGGGGGACACCGACGCCTCCGAGCTCTCGGTCTCCTCGGGCAAGGACGGGGTCGTTCCGATGCCGCCGCGTCCTCCGGCCTCCGCCACCGATGCGACTCCCAGCAGGACCACCGCCAGCGTGAGCTTCGTGCGCATGCCAGTCTCCATCCTTCAGCAGGGCAGGATCGTGCCGCCGCCCACCGTTTCGTCGCCCTGGTAGAAGACCGCGGCCTGCCCCGGCGCGGGCGCCCGCACGGGCGTCCGGAAGCGCACGCGCGCGCGGGCCCCCTCGAGCGGCGTGACCGTGGCCACCTCGCCCGCGTGGTGGTGGCGCACGCGCACCAGCGCCTCGAAGGGCGACGGCGGCGGCCCCGCGGGCCAGCTGGCCTGGGCGACCTCGATCTCGTCACGGGCGAGCTCGTCGTCGAAGGCGGCCTCGATCTCGCCGCGCGCGGCGTCGATGCGCCGCACGAAGGTCGGGCGCCCGCCGATCACTGGAAGCCCGCGCCGCTGGCCCACCGTGTAGCGGTGCACGCCCCGGTGGTCGCCCAGCCGCCGGCCCGACCCGTCGACGACCGGACCCGGCGCGGGCGGCGTCACGCGCGCTTCGACGAAGGCGGCGTAGTCGCCGGAGACGAAGCACAGCTCCTGGCTGTCCGGCTTCTCGGCCACGCGCAGGGAGAGGCGGGTGGCCTCCGCGCGGACTTCTTCCTTCGTGAGCTCGCCCACAGGAAACTCGACGTGCGCGAGCGCCTCCTGGGAGAGGCCGTAGAGGAAGTAGCTCTGGTCGCGGCGGGCGTCGCGGGCGCGCAGCAGGCGGTAGCGGCCGTCGGGGCCGCGCGCGACGCGGGCATAGTGGCCGGTGGCGAGCCGCGCGCCGAGCGCGAGGGCGCGCCGGAGCAGGTGGCCGAACTTGAGGTGGACATTGCACGCGGCGCAAGGCAGGGGCGTCTCGCCGCGCAGGTAGGCATCGACGAAGGGGGCGATCACGTGTCGCTCGAAGCGGTCCTCGGCCGAGAGCACGTAGAACGGGAGCCCGAGCTGCCGGGCCACGCCGCGGGCGTCGTCGATGTCTTCGGGCGCGCAGCAGGACCCATGGCCGCCGGAGGGCCGCTCGACGGCGCCGTGGAGGCGCAGCGTCATGGCCACGGCGTCGCGGCCGGCGCTCGCCCGCGCCGCGGCGACGGCAGAATCCACGCCGCCCGAGAGGGCGACGACCACGCGAGAACCAAGCGAACCCATGGGGGGAAGGGCGTACCGCACAAGCAAGAGCGGGGTCAAGGCAGGGGGCCAGCAAGCGCCCCAGCTTGCGCGGCCGAGGGTCGCGGTCGAGGGTCGCGGTCGAGGGTCGCGGTCGCGGTCGGGGTCGGGGTCGGGGGTCGGG
>DATJNL010000376.1:0-18089 GCA_035508175.1 Myxococcales bacterium | reverse complement strand
GGCTTCCCGCGTGAGCGCACACGCCGTGAGTCCGTGGGCTCTCGACCAGCGTTCGAAGGCCCTCGCCAAGGGCCTTTGAACGCTCGTCCAGTGTCCATGAACGCTCGTCGTGCGAGCGCAGTCGCACGGCCACCGCTCGCGGATCGGAAGCGTGTGGACGCGGCTTCACTGGCTGCGACCGAAGACTCGACGCGAGCGGGACCGATCGCACGCCCACCGCGCGGGGACTCACGGGCAGAGCCCGCGCTCGCACGACCAGCGAGGGCCCAGAGACCGCCACCACGGGCCATCGGTCGACCAGCGACCGCGATCGCTCGACCAGCGACCCCGAATCGTCGGCCAGCGACCCCGAACCGGAGCCGACCACGCACGAACGCACGGCCAGCGTTCAAGGGCCGTGACGTCGCGATCCCGGGATGACGCGCAGAGGCCACGGGATGACGGCTACAACGAGCGATCGCAGGCCGCCCGCGCGTCGAAGGAAGCCGTCATTCGCCCGGTGCAGCACGTGAGCCCCCGATCGCACGGCCTCGACGCTTCGAAGCAGGCCGTGCGCTCGCCCGCGGTCGGCTCCAGCTCGCCGACGGGCTGCCCCAGTGCGCGCGGTGCGTCGTCGTTCCGGCCGCCAGGTAAAGTCTTGACGGCGTCTTTCCACGACTTAACCTCCGCTCATGCCCCCGGAGCGCGATCTGTACGAGATCCTGGGGGTTTCCCGCACCGCGACGGCGGACGAGGTCAAGAGCGCCTACCGGCGCGCGGCGCGCAAGCACCACCCGGACGTGAATCCCGGCGACAAGGCGGCCGAGGAGCGCTTCAAGGAGGTCGCGGCCGCCTTCGACGTGCTGGGCAACCCGGACAAGCGCAAGCTGTACGACGAGCTGGGGGCGGACGCGCAGAAGATCGGCTTCGACCCCGAGAAGGCGAAGGCCTACCGGCAGTGGCGGGCGGCCCGGGATCGCGCGGGCACCGAGGGGCCCATGGGCGGCTCGGAAGTCCCGTTCGACATCGGCGACATCTTCGGCGACATCTTCGGCGGGATGGGCGGCAGCCGCGCACGGCGTGCGCCCGGGCCCGAGGCCGGCCAGGACATCGAGGCGACCCTCGAGGTCGATCTGGCCGATTCGGTGAAGGGCGCCGAGCGCCGCATCGAGATCGAGCGGCCGGAGCGGTGCAGCACCTGCAAGGGGCAGGGCGCGAAGCGGCTCGACCTGTGCCCGCAGTGCCACGGCAGCGGCACCGCGGAGAGCGGGCGCGGACCGATGCGCTTCCGCGGAGTCTGCCCCACCTGCGGCGGCAGCGGCCAGATCCCGGTGGAGCCCTGCCGGACCTGCGGCGGCACCGGCGTGGTGACGGCCCGCGTGAAGCTCGACGTGAAGATCCCGAAGGGAGCCGTCGACGGCACGATCATCCGCCTCGCGGGCCAGGGCGCCTCCGGGCTGCGCGGCGGGGCGGCCGGCGACCTCCTGCTCGCCGTCCAGCTGCGGCCTCACCCGCTCGTGCGCCGGGAGGGCCACGATCTCAGCTTCGAGCTGCCCGTGACCGTGGGAGAAGCCATCGCGGGCGCCGAGGTCAAGATCCCCACGTTCGACGGCGACGTCCACCTCAAGATTCCAGCGGGCTCCCAGAGCGGCCGCCGCCTGCGGTTGCGGGGAAAGGGCCTGCCCGACCTGCGGGGCGGCAGCCGCGGCGACCTGTACGCCGTCGTCCAGGTCGCGGTGCCCGCCGGCGACGACAAGGTCCGCGAGCTGGCGCGGGAGCTCGACCGGCACTACCCGGCCGACGTGCGCGGGGGGTTGCATCTGTGAGGCTCCGTCTCTACGCCCGCACGGAGGTCGTGCGGCGCCTGCGCATCGACCGCACCCTCCTCGAGCGCCTCGAGGCCGAGCAGATCGTCCGCAGCCGCCGGGGACGGTTCACGCCGGAGGACCTCGAGAAGGTCCGGGTGGCCGCCGAGCTCCTCGACCTCGACGTCAACCCCGAGGGCGTGGCCATCATCCTCCGCATGCGCGAGCAATGGGTCGAGGAGCGGCGCGAGCTGCAGGCCGTCATCGAAGCGCTGCAGGCACGCCTCCGCGGGCGCTGAATCTCCCCGACCGGCCTCCGTCGAATGGCGTGTAGGAGGCCGCCATGCGAACCATCCCAGCCGCCCTCACCGCCCTGGCGATTCTCGCGCCCCGGCCCGCCCTGGCGCAGCGCCGCAAGAAAGACAGCGCCGCCGAGACGGCCGGGGAGGTCCCGCCCCCGCCCGCCCAGGACCCGCCACCCCCGCCTGCCCGCCTCCCGAAGCCACCCGAGGAAGCACCGGGGTGGGTCCAGCGTGCGGGATCTTCCGCGGCGCCGCTGGGAAAGTGGCTCTACACCACGCTCCTCGGCTGGATCTGGGCCCCGCGCGGCCGCCCTTTCGTCGACTACCCCGCGCAGGGCGATCCCCACACCTTCGTCTACCTGTCCACGGGGAACTGGCAGTGGATCGTCGCGCCCTGGGTCTGGGGCAACTGGTGGCCCTACCGCCACCGGCCCTACCAGGGCTCCGGCCGAGGCTGGGGGGCCGCGACGCTGGACCACTGGCGCCACCGCCACACCCCGGCGGCGAGGCCGCCGGACGACGAAGAGGACGACCTGTTCGCCGAGGACGGCGATCCCTTCTCCGTCGACGACTTCCAGACGAGCGATTTCGGGCCGACCCAGTGGGACCTCTCCAGCGACGGCTTCGGCGACCTCGACTTCGGCATGGGCAACGCCCGAACGGGCCCCTATGGCGACGGGATGGCGCCGCTCCCCTACGAAGCCTCGCCCGACATGTCGGTGCCCTAGCGGCGCAAACGCTTGCGAACCGGCGGCGGGGCTTCTAGTCTCCCCCGCCCATGCCCTTGCTCGACATGTTCAGCGCGGAGGCGAAGCTCCGGCGCCTGACCAAGAAGATCACCGAGAAGTACGGCCCACCCGAGAACCGGCAGAAGGCCATCGAGACCCTCGCCGACATGGACACGCCCGAGGCGCTGGCGGCCCTGCTGATGCGCTTCACCATCAGCTCGGATCCGAGCATCACCGACGCCGAGGAGAAGCAGCACGTCTTCGAGCTCCTCGTCGACGCCGGGGAGAAGGCCGTGGGCCCGCTCAAGGACTTCATGCGCAAGCAGGACTCGGTCTCGTGGGCCCTGCGCGCCCTGGTCGAGCTGCTCCCCCTCCCCGACGTCGCGACGCTCGTGCTCGACGAGCTGGCGCGGGTCGGCCCCGAGTACACGCGCGACCCCGAGAAGAAGGTCCAGCTGATCACCTGGCTGGCGGAGCACCGGGGTGAGACCGTCCACCCCCGGCTCGGCGCGACGCTCATCCCGTTCCTCGAGGACATGAGCGACGACGTGAAGCTGGCGGCCCTGCGCACGCTGACCCAGGGCAAGGTGGAGTCGGCGCGCGAGCCCATCCTCGCCGCGCTCGTCGCCCCCGAGCAGAGCGCGCGCGTGCGGCAGGACCTCCTGGCCTCGCTCGCCGACCTGGGCCTGGGCGTCCAGGGCTACCGCGAGAAGGTCGAGGCCCTGGTGTCCGAGCCCTACTACGTCGACAAGGCGGGCCTGGTGAAGCGCCGCTGACGCCTGCCGGGGGCGCTTGCCGCCGAGGGCTTGCGCGCAGGCACGGATGCTGCTTATAGATCCCGCTCGTCGTGGGTTACCATGCTCGGTGGCCCCGAGCCCAAGGAGGATCTCGATGACTTCGAAGAGCTTGCTCGCCGCCGTCGCAGTGCTGGCCGTCCCGTCTCTCGCGTTCGCAGCTGGAGACAGGGACGCCAAGGTCGAGTGGAAGGTGGGCGCGACGCCCGACGCCTCCGCCCAGAGGAGCCCGACGGCGGCCGCCGCCGCCCCGGTGGCCCGGGACTCGGGCAGGATCAACGCCTCCCAGAAGGAGCTCCAGGTGGTCGCGGAGGCCGCGAAGGCCAAGTCCGAGAAGGACGCCTTCAAGCAGACCTCCGTACCGGGATCCCAGAGCGGCGCCAAGGCGAGCAAGGGCCAGAGCACGCTCGTCCGGAACGCCCAGATGAAGGTCGTCGGCGAAGCCATGAAGGCCAAGGCCGCCACCAACGGCGGAGCCGGCAAGCCGAGCGAGCAGCCCCAGGCCGGTGGCTCGTCGGGCGCGGCTCCGTCGGCGCGGCCTGCCGCGGAGACGAAGGTCGTCGCTTCGGCGATGAAGGTGAAGGCGCAGAAGAACGCCAGCGGCAGGCCCAGCGAGACGCCGCGCGCCCAGGGCAGCTTCGGCGGACGCTCCAGCTTCGGCGGCCGTGCCCCGAGCTTCGGCGGCCGTGGCGGCAGCCCGGTCGGCGCTCGCGCGTCGTTCGGCCGCATGCCGGCCGAGCGCGGGTCGCACTGCAACGCGCGCGGCATGTGCTTCTGAGCCGGCGCACCGAACGTCCCGTTTTCGAAGGGGCGGACCGCGAGGTCCGCCCCTTTTTTCGTGCCGGGCATGGCTGAGCTGGTCCCCTTCCCGTTCGACCGACTCGTCTCGCGCATGTTCCGCGAGCTCGAGCGCAACCGCTCGATCTTCGACCTCGAGGAGCGCCGCTTCGTCCTGGGCCCCGGCGCCCTGGACCTCTCGGTCCGGTTTCACGGCAAGACCGCGGCGACGCCCCTCGGTCCGGCCGCCGGGCCGCAGAGCCAGCTCGCCCAGAACCTCGTGCTCTCGTTCCTGGGCGGCGGCCGGATCTGCGAGCTCAAGACCGTACAGGTCAACGACCAGCTGAAGATCCCGCGCCCCTGCATCGACATGCAGACCGTGGGCTACAACGTCGAGTGGTCGCAGGAGCTCCGCCTCGAGCAGTCGCTCGAGGAGTACGTGAAGGGCTCGATGCTCCTCGAGATGCTCGCCGCGAGCGGCGCCCTGCCCTTCGCCCCGGGCTTCGACCGCTTCCTCTTCGACATGAGCGTGGGCTACGACCTCGCCGGCATCCAGAGCGAGCCCGTGCAGGCCTTCCTGCGGGGCATGCGCGATGCCCGGCCCCTCGTCGACCGGCTGCGGCGGCAGATCCCCGAGCCCTGGAAGCGGCTGCGCGACCTCGACTTCCGCACCGATCTCTCCGACACCCTCACGCTCTCGACCTTCCACGGCTGCCCGCCCGACGAGATCGAGCGCATCATGGGCTACCTGCTGGAGGCGCACGGGCTGCACTGCATCGTCAAGCTCAACCCGACGCTGCTCGGCAAGACGGAGGCGCGGGCGCTCTTCAACGGGCGGCTCGGCTACGAGGAGCGCATCCCCGATGCGGCCTTCGACAAGGACACCCGCTGGGAGCAGGCCGTGGCCTTCGTGGGGCGCCTCGGCGAGAAGGCGCGCGGGCTCGGCCTCGGCTTCGGCGTGAAGCTGACCAACACCCTCATCGTGGAGAACCGGCGCGACTTCTTTCCGAAGAGCGAGAAGGAGATGTACCTGTCGGGGCCGCCCTTGCACGTGCTGGCCGTCGCGCTCGTCGACCGCTTCCGCGCGGCGTTCGGAGGCGACCTGCCCATCTCGTTCTCCGCGGGCATCGACCAGAAGAACTTCCCCGACGCCGTCGCGCTGGGCCTCTGCCCGGTGACGGTCTGCAGCGACCTCCTGCGGCCCCGCGGCTACGGGCGCATGCAGGGCTACTTCGCCGAGCTCGAGCGCCGCATGACCGCGGTGGGCGCGCGGACGATCGACGAGTGGGTGCTGCGCCACGGCGGCGCCCCGGCGGCCTCGCTCGGGGAGGCCCGCTGCGCGAATGCGCACCGCTACGCGGCCGCGCTGCTCGAGGACCCCCGGTATCGGCGCGCGGCCAACGCCAAGGTCCCGCGCAAGGTCGGCAGCCGGCTGAAGCTCCTCGACTGCCTCACCTGCGACATCTGCGTGCCCGTCTGCCCCAACGACGCGAACTTCACCTTCACCCTGCCGCCGCTCGAGATCCCGGTGGTGAAGCTGGCGCCGTCGGCGGGGGGCTTCCGGGCCCGCACCGAAGGGAAGCTCGCGGTGCGCGAGCGCCACCAGATCGGCAACGTCGCCGACGCCTGCAACGAGTGCGGCAACTGCGACGTCTTCTGCCCCGAGGACGGCGGGCCCTACGTGCTGAAGCCGCGCTTCTTCGGCACGCTCGAGCACTGGCGCAAGCTCGCGACCCACGACGGCTTCCACCTCGAGCGGCTCGAGGGCCGGGACGTCGTCCACGGCCGCTTCGAGGGGCGCGAGTATTGCCTCGAGATCGCCGCCGGCGAGGCGCGCTACGAGGGGAGCGGCTTCGCGCTGCGCTTCGCGGAAGGGCGCCCGGAGCAGGTCCTCTCGGGCCACGCGGACGCCGAGGTCGATCTCACCTACTTCCACCTCATGAACTGGATCCGCCGGGCCATCCTCGACGGCCCCGAGGTGACGTTCCTGCGCGCCTGAGTCAGCTGCACGTCCCGAAGAGCCCGCCGCCCGAGCAGGTCAGACCGGCGCAGCACGGAACTCCACCGCAGAAGGCTCCCGAAGGGGCGCAGCAGTTGTAGTTCTGACAGCTGTCGCCGCTCTGGCAGCTCTTCGCGCAGCTGCCGCAGTTGGCCGGGTCGGAGGACGTGTCGACGCAGACGCCGCTGCACACCTGGTCGTCGCTGGGCGGGCAGCACGCGCCCGGCGGCGTGAGACAGGCGTCGCCGGCCGGGCAGACGACGCCGCAGCCGCCGCAGTCGTCGATGGATCCGATGTAGGTGCATGTGCCGCCGCAGCAGGCCTCCTCGGAGGGGCACACGGTCCCGCAGCCCCCGCAGTTGGCCGAGTCCGTCTGCGTGTCGGTGCAACCGTTCGCGCACACCGCGTTGTCGCCGGCCGGGCAGCAGCTGCCTCCGTTGCACGCCGCGCCGCCGCCGCAGACGTTCCCGCAGGAGCCGCAGTTGGTGGCGTCCGTCAGCAGGTCGGTGCAGCGGTTGGCGCAGACCACCTGCTGGGGCGCGCAGCAGACCCCCAGGTTGCACGGGACGCCGGCGCCGCAGTTCGTGCCGCACGTGCCGCAGTTGGTGTCGTCGGTCTGCGTGTCCCTGCAGGTCCCGCCGCAGCACGTGTCGGGGGAGTTGCAGCCGCACGTGCCGCCGCAGCCGTCCGAGCCGCCGCAGGACACGCCGTCGCAGCTCGGCGTGCAGCAGCTGCCCTGGTCGCAGACCTGGCCCGCGCTGCAGTTGGTGCTCCCGCAGCAGGGACAGCTGCCACCGCACCCGTCGGAGGTGCCGGGACCGCACGTGGGGCAGGAGGGATAGCAGCAGGTCGCCGCGCCCGTGCAGACGCCGCCGCCGGCGTTGCAGGAGGTGAACGTGCACGTGCACGCGCCCGCGGCGCAGGCGGTGCCGCCCGGGCAGCTTCCCGTCTGGCACTGCCCGCCGCAGCCGTCGTCGCCGCCGCAGGCCGCCGAGGCGCAGTCCGGCGTGCAGCCGGTGCTGCCGCCGGTCGTGGTGCCCGCGGTCGTCGTGCCCCCGGTGGTGCCCCCGCCGGTCGTCGTGCCGCCGCCGGTCGTGCCGCCGCCGGTCGTGGTGCCCCCGGTCGACCCGTTCGCCGTGCCGGTCGTCCCGTGCCCTCCGCTCGTCGCGGCCGCCCCGGTGCTCGCGCGGCCGGTGGTCGCGGTCCCGGTGGATCCGGACGACGGTCCAGGGGATCCGGTGGACGACCCGCCGCCGCTCGATGCCCCCGAACCGCTCGCACCCCCGCTCTGGCCGCTCGCCGCGCCGGCGGGGTGACAGAGGCCGTCGACCTCGCAGATCTGGCCCGCGGGGCATTGCCCGTCGGGGCAGGTGAACTCGTAGTCGGGGTTGCTCGCCAGGGTCGGGCAGCCCGCCAGCAGGCCTGCCGCGGCCAGGGCGACGAGACCGGGCTTCATGTGCCTCGCCCGCGTCTCATTGGCAGCTGTTCCCCACGCAGCTGCCGCTGCAGCACTCCGTGCCGACCGCGCAGCCGTCGCCTTTCGGGAAGCAGCAGACCCCGTTCGTGCAGATGTACTCCGCGCAGTGGTTCCCGCAGCTGCCGCAGTTCGTCCAGTCGGTGTTCGTGTTGGTGCACTGGGTCCCGCTGCCGGAGGGACAGATCGCGTTGTCGCCCGCGGGACAGCAGTTCCCCTGCACGCACGTCTGGGTGGTCGGGCAGGCATTGCCGCAGCTTCCGCAGTTGTCCGCGTCGGTCATCGGATCGCTGCAGCCGAAGGGCGGCGGGCAGAACTGGGTCTGGCCGGGCTGGCAGCAGGCGCTCTGCACCGGGCCTCCGTTGATGCTCTGGCTGTAGCAGGCGGCGTCGTCGCAGGCGTTGCCGCAGGAACCGCAATTCGCCGGGTCGTCGTAGACGTTGGTGCAGCCCGAGGGGCAGAACGCGTTGTCCGCGGGCGGGCAGCAGCCGCTGATGACGCCGTTCTGGGTGATGCAGATGTCGCTCCCCGTGCAGCTGACCCCGCAGGCGCCGCAGTTGGGGACCGCGTCGGTCTGCACGCAGCTCCCGCCGCAGCAGCTCTCGTAGCTCAGGCAGGCGTTTCCGCAGCCGCCGCAGTTGCCGGGATCCGTCTCGACGTCGACGCAGGCTGCGCCGCCATCGACCACGCAGACGGTGTCGGCGGCCGGGCAGCAGGCGGTCACCAGCTGGGCCGTACCCGGTGGAACGGTGGCGCGACACTGGGTCCCCCCGCTGCAGGCGTAGCCGCAGCTGCCGCAGTCGGCGTCGTAGATGAGGTCGGTGCACTGGCCGGCGCAGCAAGCCTGGGTGGTCGCCTGGCAAGCCAGCCCGCAGCCACCGCAGTTGTTCGGGTCGTTCTGCGGGTCGCTGCAGACGTCGCCGCAGCAACTCTGGCCGGCCGCGCAGCCGCAGACGCCGCCGCAGCCGTCGGAGTCGCCGCAGGCGCCGCCGCAGCTCGGCGTGCAGCCGGTGCTCCCGCCGGTCGTGCTTCCACCGGTCGTGGTGCCGCCGCTCGCGCTTCCGCCGCCGGAGGTGCTGCCGGCCGTCGCGGTCACGCCACCCGTGGAGCCGGCGGCCGCGCCCGCCGAGGTCGATCCGGCGCCGCCCGAGGCGCCCGACGAGGTGGCGTGGCCGGTCGCGCTGCCCGAGCCGCCGCTGCTCGCCGACGTGCCCGTCCTGCCGCCCGAGCTGGAGGCGGCGCCGGTCGTCGACGCGCCGCTGCCGCTCGACGTCCCGGACGCGGACGTGCCGCCCTGGCACGTGCAGCTGCCGTACGAGCCGCCCCCCGGCTGGCAGACCTGCGCGCCCTGGCTGCCGTCCGGGCAGGCGCACGAGATGCTCTGTCCCGGCACGCACACCGCGCCGCCGGAGGCCGCGCCGGTCGTGCCGCCGCCGCCCGACGAGCCGCAGGCCACCGCGAACGCGAGCGGAACGATCGCCAAGCAGGAGCATCGAATCATGGGCAGGCCTCCCTCAAGCCGCCATCTTCGTCGGTCGCCGCGAGCGGGGTCAAGCACCCGACGTTCCACCGCGCGTGTAGATATCCGGCCGCACGTCGCGGCGAAGGTTCCAGCCCGAAGGATCCGCGGCCCCCAGTCGATCGAGATCCAGCTCCGCGATCACCAGCCGCTCGTCCCGCGACAGATCGGCCAGGGGGCCGTCGGGCCCGACGAAGTGGCTCTCGCCGAAGTAGGGCTGGTTCCAGGGTGCCTCCTGCCCCTTGCGGTTGCTGCCGCCGATGAACACGCCGTGCCGAGCCGCGTCCACCTGGAACTCCTGCCGCCACAGCCGCCGGCTCTTCTCGCCGAAGGTCACCGCCGGCGAGAAGACCAGCTGCGCGCCGCCCTCCGCGAGGCTGCGCACCACGCCCTCGAAGTGCCGGTCGTAGCAGATGGCCACGCCGATCCGCCCGGCGCTCGTCTCGAAGACGGGAAAGAAGGGGTTCCCGCCGGCCCGGCCGCCCGCGTTCCGCCCGTCGCTGCGATCGTAGTAGGCCTTCTCGTGGAAGCTCCCCTGCTCGTTCCGCCCGTCCGGGATGTGCGCCTTGCGGTACTTGCCGACCACGCGGCCCCGATCGACGATCAGCGCCGTGTTGTAGCGCCGCCCGCCCGGGTCCAGCTCGTAGAGCGGGGCGACCACCACGCAGCCGTGCCGCGCCGACGCCTCGCGCACGCGCTGCGCGGTCTCGCCGCGCTCGGCGTCCTCGGCCAGGGCGAGCCACATCGGGTTCTCTTCGAGGGCGAAGTACGGCGCGGTGAAGAGCTCGCCGAAGCACACCGCGCGGGCGCCGGCCGCGACGGCCTTCGCGAGCAGCTCCAGGTGGTGGTCGACGTTGGCGCGCGCGACGTCCCCGAGCTTCCCCTCGAGCGCGCGCAGGCCCTCGCGCGTCGCCGGCATCGGGTAGGCGTTGACGGTCTGGGTCAGCGCGGCGCGCAGCACGCTCAACCTTCCTCCGCGAACGCGAGGAGCACGTCGAGCAGCACGTCGATGCCGTCGCCGCACTGCGCGGGAGTCGAGTGCTCCCGGGGGTTGTGGCTGATGCCGTCGTACTCTCCGGGCACGAAGACCATCCCCGCGGGGCAGACGCGCGCCAGCTCCTGCGCGTCGTGGCCGGCGCCGGAGACGATGGGCCGCGCCTTCAACCCGCGCCCTGCGGCGGCCGCGGCCACGCGCTCCTGCACGCTCTTCGCGAAGGGCACGTGCTCGGTGCGCGCCGTCTGCCGCCAGCGAACCTCCACCTTCTCCTCGCGCCCGACCTCGGCGTAGTACGCGATCAGGTCCTGCTCGGCCGCGCGCATCCGCGCGTCGTCGGGGTTGCGCAGGTCGACGGTGGCGGTCACGCGGCCGGGCACGATGTTCACGAGGCCGGGCTTCGGGACGATCGCCCCCATGGTGGCGCGCATCGAGGGGCCGTAGCGCCCCGAGGCGATCATCTCGCGCAGCCGCACGTTGATGCGCGAGGCCGCCACGCCCGCGTCGGCGCGCAGCTCCATCGGCGTCGTGCCGGCGTGCGCACTCTTGCCCACGATCGTCAGCTCGTGCCAGGAGATCGCCTGCACGCCGGTGACCACGCCGATGTCGAGGCCCGCGGCGCGCAGCGTGGGCCCCTGCTCGATGTGGCACTCGAGGTACGCGTGCGGCGGCTCGAGGCGCTCCGGCCGGTCGCCGAGGAAGCCGATCTTCTCGAGCTCGTCGCGGACCCGCAAGGAGTCGCGGTCGCGCAGCTCGTAGGCCTGCTCGAGCGGGATGCGGCCCGTGGCCACGGCGCTCCCGAGCATGTCGGTGCCGAAGCGGCAGCCCTCCTCCTCGGTGAAGAACGCCACGTCCAGGGGGCGCCGCGTGGTGACGCCCGCGTCGGCGAGCGTGCGCACGACCTCGAGCGCGCCCAGCACCCCGAGACAGCCGTCGAACATCCCGGCCGTCGGGACCGAGTCGACGTGCGAGCCCATGACCACGGGGGCGAGCTTCTCGCGCCCTTCCCGGCGACCGAAGACGTTGCCGATCCGATCGATCGTGACGGCGAGACCGGCCGCCTTCAGGCGCTCGACCACGTGGCGGCGCCCTTCGCCGTCGGCCGCCGTGAGCGCCAGTCGATTCACGCCCCAGAGCTGCGCGGTCTCGTCGCGGTAGCGGCCGATCTGCCCGAGCGCCTGCAGCTCGGCCCAGAGCCGGTCGCGGTTCACCGAGAGCTTCACGGCCGCTTCCCCACGATCTTCTCGTAGCTCGCGGGGTCGGTGGCGCCCTCGGTGGAGACGAGCAGCACGCGCGCGCCGTCCCCGAGCACGAGGTCGCGCGCCGCCGCCGCGAGGCCGGGCTCGTGCCGCAGCGCGAGCAGCCCCGCCAGGCCCGCCGCGCCGGATTCGCCCGAGACGATCCCCGCCCTGGCGAACCGCCGCATCGCCTCGCGCGCGTACTCGTCGTCGACCGCGAGGAAGCCGTCCATGCCGGCGCGGATCACCGGCCAGGCGAGGAGCGAGGGGGTGCCGCAGTTGAGCCCGGCCATGATCGAATCCTGCTTGCCCCGGGCCTCGTGGAGGCCGCCGTCCGGCGAGGCGATCGATTCGCGCAGGCAGTCGGCGTCGGTCGGCTCCACGCAGACCAGCTCGGGGCGCTGCTTCAGCCGCCAGTAGAAGAGCGTCCCCGCGCAGGCGAGGCCGCCGACGCCGGCCTGCAGGAAGACGGCCGTGGGCGGCCCGCGGCCCGCGGCCTCGAGCTGGCGGGCGCTCTCGGCGAACAGCGTCGTGTAGCCCTCCATGATCCACGCGGGGATCTCGGTGTAGCCGGGGTAGGCCGTGTCGGAGATCACCTGCCAGCCGCACTCGGCGGCCTCGCCCGCCGCGCGCCTCACCGTGTCGTCGTAGGTGCCGTCGACCACCACCACCTCGGCCCCCTCGCCGCGGATGGCCTCGATGCGCGCGGGGACCGTGTTGCGCGGCACGAACACGACCGCCTTCTGCCCGAGCCGCTTCGCCGCCCAGGCCACCGCGCGCCCGTGGTTGCCGTCGGTCGCGGTGGCGAAGGTGAAGGCCGCGCCCGCCGGCTGCGCGCGCATGAAGCGGTGCACCGCGTACGAGGCGCCGAGCACCTTGAACGCGTTGAGGCCGAGCCGCTTGCTCTCGTCCTTCACCCACAGCTCGCCGACGTGCAGCTCGCGGGCGAGGTCCGGCAGCTTCACGAGGGGCGTGGGCTCGTAGCCGGGGAGCGTGCGGTGGAAGCTCTCGACGTCGCCGGGCGCCGGCGGCCAGGGCGGCGCCGCGTCCGCGCTGCGGAAACGGTTCGGGTCGTAGCGGAAGCGAGCCATCGGCACGGGGATAGCCGAAGGACCGGGCCGCGGCAAGGTGGGGGCGGCCCCGCCCGAGGCCGCCAACGGCCCGTTCGCGGCGTGCTACCCTCTCCCGGCATGCCTCGAGCGGGATACGTCGCCGTGCTGGTCTCCGCGTGCGCCGCGGTTCCGCACCCCCCCGCGTGTCCCGCCGACTGCCCTGCCGCGCCGGCGCCCGCGCCTCCCGAGACGGCACGCGCCAAGGCCTTCGTGCACCGCGTCGGCCTCCGGTTGATCGACGAGCGCGGGCGGCCACTCACCCTCCGCGGCGTCGACCTCGGCGGCTGGCTTCTCTGGGAGGGCTGGATCTGGGGCGGGAGCCTCAGCCTCTTCCACTTCGGCGGCCAGTCGCAGAGCGCCATCGAGGAGCGGCTGGCCCAGGCGGCGGGGACGGAGGCCCTCTGCCGCTTCCGCGCGGGCGTGCGCGACCGCTTCGTCACCGAGGCCGACGTCGCCGCGATCGCCGCCGCCGGCTTCGACGTGGTGCGCGTCCCCCTGAACCACCGCGACTTCGCCTGCGCGGGCTCGCCGGGCTGGGCGGTGCTCGACCGGCTGCTCGGCTGGTGCGACGCCCACCACGTGTACGCCGTCCTCGAGCTGCACTCGGCGCCGGGCGGCCAGACGAAGTTCTTCATCTCGGACCCCGAAGCGGTGCGGCTCTGGGACTCGGCGGAAGCCCAGGACCGCACGGTGGCCCTGTGGGGCGCCCTCGCGAAGCGCTACGCGGGGCGGGCGATCGTGGCCGGCTACGACCTGCTCGGCGAGCCGATGCCGCCGCGGGGCCGGGACCTCGTGGACCTCGACCGCCGCATCGCAGCCGCCATCCGCGCCGTCGATCCGGATCACCTCTTGATCGTGGAGGGCACGGACTACGCCCGCGACTTCTCCATGTTCCAGGCGCCGCTCGACCCGAACATGGTCTACAGCTTCCACCTCTACACGTGGTTCGGCGACGACCGCGCCCGCCGCCTGGCCGGCTACGCGAAGGTCGCGGCCGCGCAGGGCGTGCCCATGTGGTGCGGCGAGTTCGGGGAGAACACGCTGCCCATGCTCGCGAGCACGCTCGACCTGTTCGACGCGCAGACGCCCCCGCTCGCGGGCTGGGCCTTCTGGACCTGGAAGCGCACCGCGGCCTCGGGCTGGGCCACGCTGCACGGCATCGCGCTGCCGGAGGACTGGCAGCGGCTCATCGCCTGGGCCGTCGACCACGCCGGGGCGCAGCCGTCGCCGGAGGAGGCGCGCCACGCGATGGACGCGTTCCTCGACGCCGCCCAGGCCGATCGCCTGCGTTCCGATCCCGCGCTGGTGCAGACCCTGTCCGCCCACGCGCGGCGCTGACCCTCAAGGGAGGTCGCGCAGGCGCTGCCAGAGCCTCGGCGCGGCCTCCGCGGCGCGGGCGCGGATCTCGGCGAGGTCGGCGCGCACGAGCTGCCCTCGCTCGACCACCACCTGGCCGGCGACCCTCACCCGGACGATCTCGGGGCGCGGCGCCTGCCAGTCGGTGACCTCGACCGCGTCGCCGGCGAGGACCGCGTCGAAGAGCTCGCCCGCCAGCTTCGCGCCACCCGCGGCGCGCGCCTGCAAGGCCTCGCGACCCTCGCGGCCCCCGAGCCGGAACAGCGCCTCGCGCTCCTCGGCCATGTCGGAAGGGAAGCCGTCGGTGCCGAGCGCGGCCCAGCGGGCTTCGCCCAGGGCCGCCGGGTACCCCACGCCGTTGGCCTCGTTGGAGCGTGGGTTCTGCACCAGCCAGCCGCCGGCCTCGGAGGCGCGGCGGACCTGCGCCGCGTCGAGGTGCACGCCGTGCGCGAGGATCGAGCCGCGCGGCAGCGCGTCGCACGCGAGGAGGCGCTCGAGCGGGCCGGCCCAGCCGCGGCGCTTCGCGTCGTCCACGTCGGCGCGATCCTCGGCCACGTGCACGTGCACCACGGTGCCCAGCTCGCGCGCGAGCGCGCCGGCCTCGCGCAGCGTGTCGTCGGAGGCGGTGAACGAGGCGTGCAGCCCCACCAGCGCCCGCACCAGCGTCCGGCGGTTGGCGCGGGCGAAGCGGCGGCACTCGGCGAGGCCCTCGAGCGCCTCGGTACGGCCCCGGTTGCGCTCGGTGGCGCCGTAGCAGACCGCGAGCCGCACCCCCAGCTCCTGCGCGGCGTCGGCCAGCACGTCGAGCGAGCCGTCGATGAAGCTCGGCGATTCGTGGTGGTCGACGAGGGTGGTCGTACCGGCGAGCAGCGCCTCGGCGAGGTAGTAGCGGGCCGACGCCCGCAGCGTGTCGGCGTCGAGCGCCCGGTCGAGGCGCCACCAGACCCGCTGCAGGATCTCCAGGAACGTCGTGGGTTTGGGCTCTGCCGGCGGCATGCCGAGCGGCGCGAGGCCGCTGTAGAGGTGCGTGTGCGCGTTGACGAACCCGGGGAGGGTCAAGCGAAGACCTCCCGGGCGTCGGCGGCTGCGGGGACGCCGCTCCGGCAGGTCCGGACCCGCCCGGAGGCCTCGCCAACGCGCACCGGTAGTCCTTGCCGCCGCCGGGGCCCCACACGGACGTTTCCACTGGCATTCCGAACGCTTGCAAACACGGAGGCAAAGCGATCGGGAGCCGCCTGGACGCGTTCAGTCGCCGACTGGACGCGATCGAAGGCCGACTGGACGCGCCCAGTCGCCGACTGGACGCGACCGGAGACCGACAGCACGCGCCCGGTCGCCGACTGGACGCGATCGGAGACCGACAGGACGCTCTCAGTCAGCGACTGGCCGCGATCGGAGACCCACTGAACCTGTCCGGTCGTCGTCTGGCCGCCATCGGAGGCCGACCGAACGTCAACAGGCGTCGACCGTACGCGATCGGAGATCGACGGGACGCGATCGCAGGCCGACCGAACCCGTCCAGTCACCGATCCACCTCGGTCTGGAGCCGACCGCGCGCAGGCAGTCGACGACTCCCGGTCCCCATGCGCGTCGGCGGCGCGCTCAGCGCCAGCGGCTCCGGTCGCCCTTGAGGCGGCCCACGCTCAGCGCGCGCGCCGCGGGGCTGTCCTTCATCGGCAGGGTGTAGCGCCGCACGCCGTCGAAGGCCGCGAGCGCGCCCGCCACCGCGCCCGCCGTGGGCACGAGGCCGATCTCGCCCACGCCCTTCGCGCCGAAGGGCCCCTCGGGCTCGTGCTCCTCGACCAGGATGACCTCGCACGCCGGCATGTCGCGCGCGCGCAGGACGCCGATGTCGCGCAGCTTGAAGGTGACGGGCATGCCGTTCTCCGTGGGGAGCTCCTCGGCCAGCGCGTAGCCGAGCCCCATGTGAATCGACCCCTCGATCTGCCCCTGGCAGAGCGCCGGGTTCACCGCGCGGCCCACGTCGTGCGCGGCCACGAAGCGCTCGAGCTTCCCGTCCGCGTCCAGGATGCACACCTGGGTCGCGTAGCCGAAGGCCGTGTGCGTCTTCACCTTGCCGGGCGCGCCCAGCGCCGTCGTGTCCTTGATCACCAGGTCGGCCGCGTAGACCTGCCCCACGAGGTCGGAGAGCGTCCGGCCCCGATCGAGGTCGGCCTTGAGCTTCGCCGCCGCGTCCTTGACCGCGTTGCCGGAGAAGAGCGTGGCGCGCGAGCCGGTGGTCTGGCCGCAGCCGAGCGCGAACGTGGAATCGACCTTGGGCCGGAACACCGAGGGCGGCAGGCCGGTCACCTCCACCGCGAACTGGATGAGGATGGTGAGCAGCCCCTGCCCCATCTCGGTGTAGCCGTTGTAGAGCGAGACGGTCCGGTCGGCCTCCACCACCAGCCGGCACTTGCCCCACTCCTCGACGCCGTTGCCGATGCCGGAGTTCTTGATGCCGCAGGCGATGCCCACCGCCTTGCCGGCGCGCTTCGCCGCGTAGTACGCGTCCTTCACCGCCTCGAGGGTGCGCTTCACGCCCACGGATTTCTCGAGCACCTGCCCGGTGGAGAAGAGGTCGCCCACGTCGACCACGTTGCGGCGGCGCATCTCCCAGCCGTCGAGGCCCACCTTCTCGGCCAGCAGGTCCAGCGCGCCCTCCAGCGCGAACGACGCCTGGTTCGCGCCGAAGCCGCGCATCGCGCCGCAGGGCGGGTTGTTCGTGTAGGCGGCGATGGCGACCGTGTCGACGTGCGGCACGCGGTACGGGCCGCACGAGTGGCCCGCCGCGCGCTCGAGGACCTTGCCGCCCACGGACGCGTAGGCGCCCGAATCGCCGATCATGCGCGCCTTGACGGCGGTGAGGCGCCCCTCGGCGTCGCAGCCGACGGTGTAGTCCATCCGGATGGGGTGGCGCTTCGGGTGGATCCGGATCGATTCCTCGCGGCTGAGCTCGAGCTTCACGGGCCGGCCGGTGAGCTTCGCGAGCAGCGCCGTCTGCGACTGGCACGACATGTCTTCCTTGCCGCCGAAGGCGCCGCCGTTCGGGACGAGCTCCACGTAGAGCTGCTCCTCGGGGATGCCGAGGAAGCGCGAGACCTGCCGCCGGTCGTCGAACACGCCCTGCCCCTGCGTGTACAGGGCGAGGCGGCCGTCGGGCAGCGGCTCGGCGAGCGCGCACTCCGGCTCCAGGTAGAGGTGCTCGATGCGCTGCGTCTGCCAGCGGCCCGTGACCACGTGGGCGCTCGCCGCCAGCGCCGCGTCCGCGTCGCCGCGCGCGATGATCGAGCGGCCGAGCACGTTGTCGTGCTTCGGGTTGACGCGCGGCGCGCCCTCGCGGACCGACTCCTCGGGGTCGAGCACGGCGGGCAGCACCTCGTAGCGGACCTCGATCAGCGCGGCCGCCTCGCGCGCGGTGCGCCGGTCCACCGCGGCCACGGCGGCGAGCACGTCGCCCACGCAGCGGGCCTCCTCGCCCACCGCCACGAACCCCGGCCAGTCGTCGTAGAGCAGCCCGTACCAGCGGTTCCCCGGCACGTCGGCCGCGGTGGCGATCGCCACCACGCCGGGCAGCGCCTTCGCCTTCGAGACGTCGATCGAGAGCACCTTCGCGCGCGCGTGGGCCGAGAGGGCGAGCGCGCCGTGCAGCAGCCCCGGCCGCTGCATGTCGGCCACGTAGGGGCGGTCGCCCAGCGCCATCTCGCCGCCCGCGTAGCGGCGGTACGAGGCCCCCACGCGGCCGTCCTCCACCGGCGCGGGGATCGGCTCGCCGCGCTTCGCCTTCGCGAGCAGCTCGACGGCGTCGACGATCTTCACGTAGCCGGTGCAGCGGCAGAGGTGACCGTCGAGCGCGGTGGCGATCTCCGTGCGCGAGGGAGAGGGGTTCTTCCTCAGGAGGTGCTCGGCCCGCAGCGCGATGCCCGGGATGCAGAAGCCGCACTGGAGGCCCGCCGCCGCCACGAAGCAGCGGCCGATGAGCTCGCGGTCGGCCTCCGGGAGCCCCTCGAGCGTC
>DATJNL010000375.1:0-5455 GCA_035508175.1 Myxococcales bacterium | reverse complement strand
GGGGTGGGGATGGGGGTGGGGGTCGGGGTCGGGGTGCTCCCACGCTGCGCGGTCGGCGCCGATCGACTCTTCAACCCCAGCACCTCGCGCACGTAGCGCCTGGGCTTGCCGGCCTCGGCGCGCGCCGGCTCGTTCGTCGCTGCGCTGGGCGGCACAGGAACCGGAGCTGGGGGCTGCCACGGCTTCTGGACAGCGAGCAGGTCCCCCACCGAGTCGTCCACCGCGGCCAGCATCTCCTCGCCGAGGTCGCTCGCCAGCTTCAAGCGATGGCGGGGATCGGCCTTCGGGTCGGAGACCACGCGGAGGCGCAGGCGCATCAGCAGGCCCTGGACGGCCTTCACCCCGAGCGTCCCCTCCACCGTCAGCTTGGCGTCGGCGTACGTGAAGATGCCCAGTCCCTTGCGCTCCGTGTAGACGAGCCGCACGTCGAGCTCGTGCTTGCCCGGCTTCACCTCGCCACGAAAGATCCGGCGGCCGCCCGCCTCCACGGGCAGCTCGGCGCCATCCAGCGAGAACGACGCTTCGTTCAGCGCATAGCGGCTCGCGTCCACGCCCTCGAACTCCACGTCGAGCTGGGGCGCCGGCGTCCGCACCGTCTGCTGGAGCTGCTCGGCGATCTCCTTCTGGGCGCGATCGAGCTCGCCGCCGGCGGGCGCCCCGAGCGCTGCGACGAGACCGAGGACGTGCAACACCATGACGGGCCGTGAGAATCGCACCTCGCGGGCCGATTGCAAGCCCGGACGTGCGCATCCTACGGGGGAAGCCAAGAAAGGAGACGCCATGAAACGCTTGGTATGGCTGGCCGCCGGGGTCGCGCTGCCCGTGTCCCTCTGCCTGGCCCGACCCGCCCTCGGTCAATTCGCCGGGGGCCTCGGAGGCGAGTACGGCGACCTCTCGTCGTCCGGAACGGTCCACGGCATCGTGAAGCACCGCAACTTCGCCCGGGGCTTGCTGGAGATCGCCTCCGGCGCGCGCACGGTCACCATTCACGCGACGCCCGACCAGCTCACCGATTTCCGCGTCGGCGACGACGTCGACGTCGACTACGACGACTACGCCGGCGTCCGCTGGCTGTCCGACGGCGGGGGTTCGGCCGGCGGCGCCCTGGGCGGCGGCCTGGGCTACGGCTACGGCGGCAGCTACGCCGAGGAGGGCACGACGAGCGGTTCGGTCGCCAACGTCGACACGAGCCGTGGGATCCTGCGCCTGCGTGAAGCCGGCGGGACGCGCACGTTTCACGCTCACCCCGAGGACCTGCAGGACGTCATCCCCGGGCAGTTCGTCAGCGTGACCTACGAGCGGATCGGGGGCGCGGCCTGGGTGGAGCAAGTGGACCAGGGCGGGGTCGGGACCGGGCTGGGAGCGGGCATCGGCCGTACCTTCCCCTAGGCCGAAGGACTCCGCGGGGCGGGCCCCGCGGCGCGTGGCACCGCGGCCCGAGGCTCCGATTGACGGTCGGCCGCCGCTGGCGCATAGAGGAGCCATGAGCGTCGCCGTCGAAACGGGCAGCAGCCTCGCCTTCGATCGCTTCTGGCGCTGGCTCCAGGAGCACCCGAACTGCCTGCTGGAGGCCGGCACGCCGGATTGCTACCTCGTGGACCACCAGGACTTTCACTGGCAGCTGGGCGAGGACGAGGAGCACGGGCCCTACGTGCAGCTCCTGCGGGGCAAGCAGACGGTCGGCGAGTTGCTGCTCGACGCGCGCGACGTGCTCTTCGTGCAGGCGCGGCCGGACGTCACCGAGGACGAGCCCGAGCGCCACCTGTTCGAGCTGATCGGGGGCAGCCCGGAAGAGCCGTATCCCCTGTACCACTTCCTCGTGTCCCACGGGATGGAGGGCGAGGGGGATCACCCCGGCGCCCTGAAGCACTGAGCGGCTCCGCTAGCCCTCGGCCTCGCGCAGGCGCTCGGTCTCCTCCGCCTGCGCGCGCTCGACGTCGCTCTGGGGGCCCACGGCCCAGAACCGCTCCCAGTCCAGGCGCCGCGCCCGCGCGTCGGCGCGGCCCAGCTCGATCAGCTGATCCGCGAAGTCGCCATCGAAGAGCAGGTACGATACCAGGTCGGCTTCGTACGGGGATTCGCGGTCGGCGAGCTGCCGGATCACCCGGCCGGCGAGGCCGGGGTTCTTCTTCAGGAACGCGGGCGACCGGGCGTAGCTCGCCGCCATGCCGCCGATGTCGGCCGACGGCGCGATCTCGAGCTCACGCACGTACCGCAAGGGCGGCGCCCCCGCCGGCAGGGCCGCGTTGAGGCGGGCGCCGAAGGACGGGCCGTACGCGCGCGTGCCCGCTTCGAGCAGCTCGTTCACCTGGCGCAGCCGGCTGACGTCCTGCTCCGTGGGGTCGAGGAAGAGCGCATTCAGCGTCTTGCCGATCAGCGACGGCGCGGTGCCATAGGATCGCTCCTCGACCAGGGGCACGAGCGGCGACTCCTTCGCGCTGGCGTGCCGGACCGAGAGCACCAGCACCCGCCTGGCGCCCAGCCTGAGCGCCGGGCTGAGCGGCACGCTCGTGCGCAGGCCCCCGTCGACGTAGAGGCGTCCGCGAACCGTGACCGGCGGGAAGAGCAGCGGGATGGCCGCGGACGCCAGGGCGTGCTTCGGTCCGATCCGGGTCGAGACCTCGTCCAGCCCCGACCAGCTCGGCCCCTCGCCCGCCTGGTGGACGAACACGACCGAGCGGCCCGTGCCGACGTGCGTCGCGGTGATGGAGAGGGCGCTCAGCCGGCCCGCGCGCAGGTTGTCGCCGATGCGGCGCCAGGGGATCCCGCGGACGAGCTCCCGCTCCAGCCACAGCGGCCGCACCAGCCCCACCTGCCGGGGAACGGTGCCCGGCTTCGGGCTGCGGAAGAGCTCTCGGCCGAGCGAGAAGAGCTCCCGGTAACCGAAGCTGAGCATGTTCTCGAGCGACAGGCCGCGCCAGAACTCGACGAGGCGCCTTCCCTGCTCCCGCGGTTCGTGGGCCATCGCCGCCAGGAAACAGGCGTGGATGGCTCCCACCGACGTGCCGCAGACGATGTCCAGCGGCAGGGGCTGCTCCCGCTCGAGCTCGTCCCGCAGGTACGACAGCACGCCGACTTCGTACGCGCCGCGGGCACCCCCACCGGAAAGGACGATGCCGGTCTTCGGCGAGCCTTCGATCATCTCTCGCGTCATCTTAGCAGAGGCGCCCCTCAGCCGCCTCGCCCGTACTCGACGATGGCATCGATGATCCCCGGCAGGGGCAGGACTTCCTCCGCGCCTCCGGCCTCGATCGCCGCCTTGGGCATGCCGAAGACGACCGCGGTGGTCTGGGCCTCGGCGATGGTCCGGGCACCGGCCCGCCGGAGCTCGCGCAGGCCATCGCGGCCATCGTCCCCCATCCCCGTCAAGACCACGCCGAGCGCGCTCGCGCCGAGGACGGCGGCGGCGGAGCCGAACAGCAGGTCGACGGAGGGCACGTAGCGCGTCGACTCCGATCTCGCTCGCAATCGCACGGCGGCGCGGGTGTCCTGCCGAACCAATTCGATGCTCTTGCCGCCGGGGGCCACGAGGCAGGTTCCCGGCGCCAGGAGCTCGCCCCCCTTCGCCTCGCTGACCTCGAAGGTGCTGGCCCGGTTCAGCCTCTCGGCGAAGGCGGGCGTGAACCTCGGCGGCATGTGCTGCGCCACCACGACGCAGAGACGGAGGTCGGGCGCCAGCGCGGCCAGGATCTGCTGCACGGCCGTGGGTCCCCCGGTCGACGCGCCGAGCAGCACGACCCGCAAGGCAGACGGCGCCGGTGGCGAAGGCCGACCGGAACCCCGAACCTCGGCCGCCAAGACGCGGACCTGGTCGACCAGGGCGAGCGCGTCCGGCGAGTCGAGCCCGCCTCCCAGGTTTGGCTTGGGCACGAACGCGGCGGCGCCCAGATCGAGGGCCCGCCGGACGTCGCCTCGGCCGCTGTGACGGGAGAGCACGAGGACCTTGGCTCGGGATCGCGCGTGAAAGAAGCGCAGGAACGTGTAGCCGTCCATCCTGGGCATCTCGAGGTCCAGGAGGACGACGTCCGGCGCCAGCTCGAGCGCCAGGCGCAGCGCCTCCTGGCCATCCCGGGCCTGGCCGACCACCTCGATGTCCCCGGCGCTCGAGAGCAGATCCTCGAGAAGCTTCCGCACGCTCGGCGAGTCCTCGACGATCAGGACGCGGATGGGGCGTGGGCGCGTCATCCGGGAGCTCCGCCGAGCGAGGCCAGGGGCTTGCGGTAGGCCACGTCGTTGCGCAGGTGGACGAGCTCGAAATCGGCGGTGACGTTGATCAGGCTCTCGGAGTGGCCGAGGAACAGGTAGCCGCCAGGAGCCAGGCTGCGGTGGAAGGCGGCGAGCGCCTTCTGCTTGGCGCTCACGTCGAAGTAGATCATGACGTTGCGGCAGAAGACGGCATCCACGCCCTGGGGAGTCGGGCCGGCCCCGTCGACGAGGTTGCCCTGTCCGAAGGTCACCAGCGCGCGGACCTCGGCGCGGGGGACGTGGCGCCCCTGGACCAGCTTGAAGTGGCGCCTCTGCAGCTCCTCGGAGGTCGCCCGGAGGGACGACGCACCGTACTCCGCCCGTCGCGCCACCGCGAGCACCCGGCGAGAGATGTCGGTGCCATGTACCTCCAGCTGCCAGCCTGCCAGCGCACGGGCTTCGCTCATCAGAATCGCGATCGTGTAGCACTCTTCGCCCGTGGAGCATCCCGCCGACCAGACGTGGAGGCGGCGCGTGGCGGCGTTCTGGAGGGCGAGCGCGGGCAGCACCTCTTCCTGGAAGGCGCGGAGCTGGTTCGGTTCGCGGAAGAAGTAGGTCTCGTTCGTGGTCAGGAGCTCCACGGCCGCCTCCAGCTCGGCAGGCCCGTCCGGATGCCATTTCAGGTAGCGGTGGTAGGCGGCGAAGCTGGTCAGCGCGAGCAGCGAGAGGCGCGGCCGCAGTCGGCGCTCCATCAGGAACGCCATCTCCTCTCGAAAGAAGATCCCGCAGTGCTGCTGCAGGAGGTCCCGGAGCGAACGGAACTCCGCCTGGGACAGAGCCGGGCCTGGCGCCGCGCCGAGGGTCATCCGGTCACGGGCCCGATCGCGCTCCCAGCGCCTCGAGGGCGGCGCGCTCCTCTTCGGCCGCGAGCGGGACCTGCTCCCGGGCGAGCATCCCCTGCAGCGAGGCAACTGCGCTCGGGCCTCCTTCCTGGCGCAATGCCGCAGCGACCTCGCACCGGACCTCCCAGCGCGGGTGCGCCACGTGGCCATGAATCACGTCCCAGCTGCCCTGTGCCGCGGCGGCTTGCAGCCCCTCGCGGGCCAGGTCCGGGTCCGCGCCCTCCGCGGCCGCGCGCAGGATCGCCTCGTCGAGCTGGCCGAGATCCCGCAGCGCTCGCAGCGCCGCGACGGCCGCGCCGGGCGCCACGAGCCGCTGGCGCCAGAAGAGATCGGTGAGCCACGCTTGGTCCTCACGCGTCCCCACCTTT
>DATJNL010000374.1:0-15761 GCA_035508175.1 Myxococcales bacterium | reverse complement strand
CGCGTAGGCCCACGCCGCGTGCGGCGGCAGGGACATGAGGATGCTCTCGATGCGGCCGGCTGTCTTGAGGCCGAACACCGTGCCGCGATCGTAGACCAGGTTGAACTCCACGTAGCGCCCGCGCCGCAGGAGCTGCCAGTCGCGGTGCCTCGGCACGTACGGAGTGTCCTTTCGTTTCTCCAGGATCGGCAGGTACGCCGGCAGGAAGGCCTCGCCGGCGTCGCGTACGAAGGCGAAGCGCTTCTCCGGATCCCCCTGGAGGTAGTCGAAGAAGATCCCGCCCACGCCGCGCCGCTCGCCGCGGTGCGCGATGAGGAAGTAGGCGTCGCACTCGCGCTTGAAGGCCGGGTAGAGCGCGGGGTCGTGCCGGTCGCAGGCGGCCTTGAGCGTCGCGTGGAAGTGGCGCGCGTCTTCGTCGAAGAGGTAGCTCGGGGTGAGGTCCGCGCCGCCGCCGAACCAGGCGGCGTCTCCCCGTTCCAGGTAGCGGAAGTTCGCGTGGACCGTGGGCGCGAAGGGGTTGCGCGGGTGGAGCACCAGGGAGAGGCCCGTCGCGTAGAAGCTGCGGCCGCTCCCGGGCATGCCGCCGAGCTCGTTCGGCAGCTCGCCGAACACTTCGGAGAAATTGACGCCGCCGCGCTCGAGGACCGCTCCGCGCTCGAGCACGCGCGTGCGCCCGCCGCCGCCCCCGGGGCGATCCCAGCTGTCCTCGCGAAAGGCGCCTCCGTCGATCGCCGAGAGCGCGTCGGTGATGGAGTCTTGCAGCGAGCGGAGCCAGTCCGTCACGCGGCCGCGCAGCTCTCCGGACATCAAGCGGGCACCGGCACGGCCGCACGCCGCGGAGCGAAGAAGGCCATGTCGACGGCGCGGGTCGCGAGCGACGCGTGGAGGTACAGGCCGGGCAGCCAGAGGGGGACGGGGAGGAACCCCATTTGCCCGGGCGCGTAGTAGTGGAACAGGTTGGCCCAGCTCAGCGACGATTCGACGAGGCAGCCCACGGCGGCCGCGAGGACGCCATACCAGATCGCGCGGGGCCCGAGCCGCAGCGCGAACGGCAGCCACACGGCCACCATCAGCGCGAGCGCGGCGACGGGCAGGCGCTGCAGGGCGACGCTGGTGGCATAGGTGGCCACGAAGAGCGCGAAGTAGAAGAGTGCGGGCCAGCCATTCCGCCAGCGCGCCTCCGCGCCTCGGAAGGTGAGCCGCCACGAGCCGACCATGGCGACGGCCGCGGCACCGAAGAGAGGCGGAACCCAGAGCGCCTCGCCCCAGAACGCCACGTGGGGGTAGCCGAGCACGCCGCCCCAGACGTGCAGGTGATCGAGCAGGGTGCCGGCGATGGCGCCGCCCACAAAGAGCAGGAGATTGGCCAGGGGTTCCATCAGGAGGGCGGCGTCCAGGCTGGGGCGGTGAGGCGTCGCTTGCCCGTGGCGTCGCGCCGCAGCGTGGGGTCGTCGAGATCGAGCCGGTCCCAAAGCTTGCAGGTCACCTGCTTGTGGTGCTGGTCCAGCCCCTCGCAGTAGTTGGTGAAGCAGCAGGCGCGGACCTGGGAGCCCAGGCCGAGCCGCGCCTTGAGGAACCAATCGGGGTCCGCGAGCGTCTGGCGCGCCGCGCCCACGATGTCGGCCTCGCCGCGCTCGAGGATCCCGTTCGCGAGCTCGAACGTCGAGATGCCGCCCGCGGTGACGACCGGGATCGCCCGGCCCGCCTCACGCACCGCCTGGCGGACCGCCGCGGAGAGCGGCACGTTGCGCCCGAAGGGACCGCGCGCGTCGGAGATGGTCGTGGGCATGCATTCGTACCCGCTCTGACCCGTGTAAGGGTACACCGCCCAGCCGACCTTGGGCTGCGTCGCGTCGTCGAACTTGCCGCCCTTCGAGAGCGACAGGAAGTCGAAGCCGGCACGTGCGAAGGCCAGGCCATACGCCACCGCGTCGTCGGTGCGGCTCCCGCCAGGGATGACCTCGTCGCCCAGGAAGCGCACCCCCACGATGCGCCCGGACCCGACGCGCGCCCGGACGGCACGGTAGACCTCCAGCGGCAGCCGCAGCCGCTCCTCGCGCGACCCGCCGTAACCGTCGGAGCGATCGTTGGTCCGCGAGAGGAACGACGCCATCGTGTACGCGTGGGCGTAGTGCAGCTCGACTCCGTGGAAGCCCGCCTCGAACGCGCGGGCGGCGGCATCGGCGAAGAGGCTCGGCAAGACCCGGGGTAAGGCTCGCACGTGCGGGAGTTGCAGGTCGGTCACACGCTCGCGGTAGCCGTAGGTGAGCGCTTCGAGCTCTCGGGGAGCCAGTACGCGCCGCTGCGTCTCCTCGTCGGCGGCCAGCTTCGCGCGGATCTCGACCTCGGGAGCCGTGAGCCAGCTTGGGTCACCCAGGTGCTGCGCCAGGAGCTCGCGGTGGCGCTCCGTGATCGCGAGGTAGCGCTCGAAGAACTTCGCCGGCTCGGGGCGCCGTCGGACCGCGAGGAAGTCGATCAGCTGAATGAAGAGCAGCGTCTCGCCGCCGGAAGCCTGCCGCACCGCCTCCACCAGGCGGCGCAGGCCCGGCAGGAAGCGGTCGTGGCCGATCCGGAGCAAGGGGCCGCTCGGGACGTCGCGGATGCCCGTGGCCTCGACCACCAGCACGCCGGGCCGGCCCGCGGCAAAGCGCTCGTACCACTCCACGACCTCGTCGGTGACGAAGCCCTCCTCGGTGGCGCGCCACGGGACCATCGCGGGCACCCAGGTGCGTTGCCGCGCCATCAGCGGACCGATCTTGACCGGCGAGAAGAGGCGCGAGCGGGCCGCCTCCTCCCGCGTCGGCCATGCGGTCACGGGGATGGCGTGGCGCAGGCGCTCCGGCGGTGTCCACATGGCGAAAGGGATAGCACGATCACGGCGCCGGAACGCAGGCGATGGCGGCGCTCTGTTCGGAGGAGAGCCCGGTGTCCGCGGCGATCGCGGCTCCGTCGAGCCAGGGGCGGGCGCGTGCGTCGCAGGAGAAAGCCCAGAGGAGCGCGGCGGTCGCGTAGCGCTTGAAGTGCATCTGGCGGATCGCGTCGACCGGGCCGCAGGTCGATTGGCAGCCTGACGTCGCGGGGTCCTGGCAATCGCAGTGGATGGCGTTGGCCACCTGGGCGTAGAGCTTCTGGCCGGGGAAGTTGGCGTAGACGGTGGTCTGATCGTTGCCGAAGGAATCGCACAGGGCGCTCTGGGCCGGAATCATCACGCCCATGCCCATGAAGCTCTTCACCGCCGCCGCCGCGTCGCCTGTCGGGTCGTCCACGGGGTCGAGGCCCACGACGACCTGGATGGCCACGCCGGCGTCCGGCGAGGAGGCCGCCAGGTAGACCGTGAGCCCGCCGAACGAGTGCCCCACGAGCCCGTGTCGCTGGCCGTCGACGAGGCCCTCGAATGGCATGCCGGCGTCGCTGGGACCGCCCTGATCCATCCAGCCGAGCATTGCGTCGATGCTCGCCGCGTTGGCCGGCGCGCTCGTGTAATACATCCCGTTCGTCCAGCTCGGTACCGCCACGGCGAAGCCCCAGGAGGCCAGGTGCTCGCCCCAGCCCACGAACGAGCTCTTGCTGTCGAGCCAGCCGTGCGAGACCACGACTTCCGGAACGCCACCGTCGCCCACGTCGAGGGGGCCGCCGTCGGGGGCGGTCGGGTAGTACAGGTCGAGCGGCACGAGCTGGCCCGCGAAGGTCTCGGAGAGGTTCAACAGCGTCCCCACGGTGTACGGGCCCGGCTGGCCTGGATCGAAGCCGCCATCCGGCTCGCCCGCGTCCTCCTTGCCGCCGCTCGTGGATGCGCCGGTGCTCGAAGCGTGGGATGCCCCCGTCGAGCTGCCAGACGTGACATGACCGGTGGAGCCGCCCGAGGTGCCGCCTCCCGTAGAGCCGCCCGAAGTGCCGGCTCCCTTCGAGCTGCCGGAGGTGGCAGACCGTCCGGTGGAGCCTCCGCTCGCGGCACCCGTGGTGTCCGCGCCCGTCGTGGTGCTGCCAGCGTCCGTGAGGCCACCCGCGTCGGTCGAGCTGGCGCCGCTCGATCCCGAGGAGCCACTGGAGGTGGAGCAGCCGAGCCCGAGCGCCAGCGCGGCCAGGGATCCTGCCAGCGCTCGAATGGCCCGAGTCATCGGACCGCAACCTAGTGGAACCATTGCTCTTGTAAAGCCCCGGCCGGACGGTGTCGGCCAGGATGGGCGAGCGGTCGTCGATGCGCTGGTTCGGCCGGCATCGCGTCGGCGCTGTCCTCGCGGGAGGTGGCGCGCCCGGCAGGAATCGAACCTGCTGCCTACGGCTTCGAAGGCCGTCGCTCTATCCGAATGAGCTACGGGCGCTTGGAGGCGGTAGCCTAGCCTCTTTCTCGTTGCTTGGCACGGCCAGTCGAGGTCAGCCGGCGTCCAGCCTGGGCAAGACGCACTGGTTGCCGGCGCACACGCAGCCATACAGGGTCTCGTGGACGGGCGTCATTGCGTGACAACCGGCGGGGCACTGCGGAGGGCTGGGATAGGACGCAGCCCCGAGGCACTGGCCGGCGTCGCACGGCGCGAGGAGGTTGCAGAAGGCGCCGGTGGGGTCGACTGGCTCGGGGTCACCGGCGCAGATCCCGTGGCCGCAGTCTTCTCCAACGTGGCAAGCGGCGGCAGACCCGGCGGAGCAATCCGCCCGGCAGGCACCAGCGTCAAACGTTGCGAGCAGGTAGGGGCCACCGTCCCACCTGAACGGGCCGCCGGGGTAGCCGCAGAAGCTGAGAACGTAGTCGCAGTAGTAGAGCGGCGGGCAGTCGGAGTCGCGAACGCAGCTTCCGGCGTCCGGTTGGCTGCGCCAGGCGTCGCAGCTACCGGTGGTCCCGCCGGTCGAGCGGCCGGTGCACGCGGTCAACCAGAGGGTCAGAAACGGGAGAAGCCCCTTCGCCATCGTTGAAGCTTGGGGGAAGTCGCTTGGAGGCGCAAGACCGTGCGTCAGAACGCGGCTACGGTTACGAGCCGCGCCGGGCCCGCAGCCGACGGCGTGTCGGCTAGCGCGACTTTGGTGACGACCTGGACGTACACCGTTCCCACCGCCGCGAGCGCCGAGCCTAGCAACCCGAGTGCTACGGTCACGCCCCAGTCGCCCGAGACGACGCCGAGCAGGAGCAGCAGCCCTTCGACCGCCGCGCCACCATAGGATCCCAGCAGCGTGTAGAGGAACCGCGGCTGGAAACTGTCGCTGCTCTTCCCCGCGCCCCAGACCCACGCGGTGTCGAGCAGCGGGTGCAAGAGCAACAGCCCCAGCGTGCCCTGCCACGGCGAAACCGCGGACGCGCAGCTGCTGATGCAGAGGATCGCCAGGGACATGCCAAGGAACGCCGAGCGAAGAACGAAGTCGCCCACCAGCTCGCCGGTGCTGAGGCCGACCTCGAGGCGTCCCGTGAACGCGGGCGCGCCCGCACCGGCGACCTGGGTGAGGTCGGGGGGATCGAGGCGCAGCTCGCCCCGCGCGGCCAGGGACGGTGCGCAGGCCAGCAGAACGGCGGCAAGCAGGGCGGAGCTTCTCACGCGAGGCGACGTTAGCCCGGTTCGTGGCATTCTCGCCAGCGAGCCGTCTTGCCGCTCGCAAACCGGGCGTCCTGTGGTTACGATGCGCCTCGGCGACTTGCCCCGGAGGTTGGAGATGGACAAGAGCGACACCAAGAAGACCGTCTGTGTGGCCTGCGCTGGCCCCAAGTGCAAGGCGCCGGGTTGCAAGGACGGGAAGGTCCAGTCGCCCGGCGGCGGTGACGCCCCTTGTCGGCACTGCAGCGGGACTGGAACGTGTCCTTCCTGGTCGACCTGACGGGCCCTCAGGCTTCGCTCGCCTCGTCGCGCAACCGGGTCGGTGTTTCCTGCGCGGGGTACCGCCCGCGAATGTCGCGATAGACCTCGCGGAAGTGGGCCATATCCGCGTGAATGTCTCCCGTGGGCGGGTAGAAGCCCAGGATGCCGCCGGCCTTGCGGGCGTAGTCGAGGAAACCGAGGCCGATGGGCACATGGCCCTCGAGGGCCATGTAGTAGAAGCCCGAGCGCCAGTAGTCGGCCTTGCCGCGCGTGCCATCGGGAGCCACTGCGAGGATGAGGCCAGCTCGCTCGCCAAACAGGGCCGCGGCCGCCTGGACCTGGTTCAGGTGCCGGCTGCGGTCCACCGGTACGCCGCCCAGCCAGCGCATGAGGCCGCCGAAGGGAAAGCGGAAGAGGGAGTCCTTGGCGATCCACGACACGCGCAGGCCCAGCGCCCAGCCGCAGGCCAGCATGAAGTAGACGTCCCAGTTGCTGGTGTGTGGCGCTGCGATCAGCACGAACTTGGGCCCGGGATAGGCGGGCGAGCTCACCCGCCACCCGGCGAGCCTCAGGAGCAGCTTCCCTACCCAGGTCGCCAGCGGCGAGCAACCCGGCGGTCGCACCGCTCTGTCGTCGGCTCCCACGCCCGTTCCACACTACCACGGGCGGCCGCCTGCACCGGAAAGCGGCTTTCCTTCGGCGCGCCCCGGTTGTAGAGAAAGAGTCGTTGCCATGAGCGCCGCGCCCCCGGTCAACAAGTGGCTCGTGACCGTGTCGATCACCTTCGGCACGCTCATGGGCGCGCTCGATTCGAGCATCGTGAACGTTGCCATGCCCCACATCCGGGGCACGGTGGGGGCGACCATCGAGGAGATCACCTGGATCTCCACCGGCTACATCATCGCCAACGTGCTGGTCATGCCGCTGACGGCATTCCTGGGCTCGTTCTTCGGCCAGAAGCGCCTGTACATGTTCTGCCTGGGCCTGTTCCTGGTCGGCTCGGCGATGTGCGGGCTGGCACGCACGCTCCCGACCCTCATCGCCTGCCGGATCCTGCAAGGGCTCGGCGCTGGTGCGCTGCAGCCCACCGAGCAGGCGATCCTGCGGCAGACCTTCCCGCCGGAGGAGCAGGGGATGGCGATGGCGGTCTTCGGAGTCGCCGTCATGATCGGTCCGGCCATCGGCCCGACGCTGGGCGGCTGGCTGACGGACACCTACAGCTGGCCCTGGATCTTTTACGTGAACCTGCCGGTGGGTCTGCTCGGGCTCGTGATGGTGTTCAGCTTCGTGCACGAGCCGGAGGACGTGGCGGCGGCCGCCCGCGAGCGGGCCGAGAAGGCGCGCAAACACTTCGACTGGCAGGGCATCGCCCTCATGTGCGTGGGTCTCGGGGCGCTCCAGACCTTCCTCGAGCAGGGCGACCGCGACGACTGGTTCAACTCGGCCTTCATCTGCGCGCTGGCCCTGATCGCGGCGGTGAGCCTCACGGCCTTCGTGATCCGCGAGCTCGCTGCCGAGGCACCGGCGGTGAACCTCCGCATCCTGCGCGACCGCACGTTCACGTCGGGGACGCTGATCTCGGCGATGATGTTCGCGGTGCTGTTCACCAACATGTTCTTCCTGCCGCTGTTCATGGAGGAGATGCTGGGCTTCTCGACGCTGCAGGCCGGCCTCACCGTGATTCCACGTTCGCTGGTGATGTTTCTGGTGACGCCCATCGTGGGCAAGCTCTACAACTACGTGTCGCCGCGGATCGTGGTCGGTTTCGGAGTGCTGGTCGTGGCGGCGAGCACTTATCTGGAGAGCCACTTCACCCTCGCCACCGGCGCGTCCGGGATATACTTCCCGCTCATTCTCCAGGGCCTTGGGTTCTCCTGCCTCTTCGTTCCGCTGATCACGGCCAGCCTCTCGACGGTGACGCGGCGGGAGCTCACGGATGCGACCGGCCTTTCCAGTCTGGTGCGGCAGGTCGGCGGCAGCATCGGCGTCGCCATCTTCGCGACCGTCTTCGAGCGCGATGGCGTGCGGTCCCAGGCGAGCCTCGTCGCTCACCTCGGCGCCACCCGGTCCATGGTCGTGGCGCGTCTCGCGATGCTGCAGTCCGGCCTGGCCAGCCGTGGCGCCGCGGCCGCCCACCAGGCAGCCCTCGCGGTGCTGAACCTGATGGCGTTCGGCCAGGCGTCGGTGCTGGCCTTCGAGCGCAACTTTCTCCTGCAGGGGCTGTGCTTCCTCCTGTGCCTTCCGCTCCTCTGGTTCCTCAAGGCGGCCCGCGTCACGCCCGGGGCCGAGCCCTTGGTAATCGAGGGGTGAGGGCGGGCCGCGCCCAAGAGCGGTCCGGCGTGAAGAAAAGGCCCGGAGGTCCGTCGAAGACAGACATGCGCCAGCTCGCCCTCCGCTCGGCCGCTCTCGCCGTGTGCCTCCTCGCCTGCGGTGGCTCTCCGCCGCCCGTGGAGGACAGCGGTGGCCACGGCACGAGCAGCTCGGGTGGGAGGACCGCGGGCGCCACCTCCGGTGGCCTGAGCGGGACGGGGAGCTCGGCCGGCGCTGGCAGCACCGGAGGGACCACGGGCGCGCAGGGCACGGGCGGTTCCAGTAGCGGTGGCGCTACCGGCAGCTGTCCGCTGGTTTGGGCAGGGGCCACACGCAGCTTCGGCCCGTCTGTGGCCCTGAGCGCCGATCCGGCCTCCTCCATCGTTGCGCCACTGTTCCTGCCGTCCGGCTTGTTGCGGATCGTGGTCCTCGAGCCGGGCGTGCCGGACCTCGCGCTCGCCGATCCTGCGGGCCAGGCACAGCGGCTCGACAGTGCTCTGTTTCCCGGCACGAGCGACACGCCGCAGGTCCAGCAGCCTCTGGACGGGAGCTCCGGGCTCGTCCTCTTCGACGCGGCCAGCGCGGTCAGCTACGTTGGATCCGACGGAAGCGCTCACGGACCCTTTGGCCTCGCGAACGCGGGAATCACCGGCTTTCTCTCCAGTCTCCCTCTCGAAGGGGGAGCAGGCGGCCTGCTCCTGGGGACGGGAGCCGCCGGCCTGGCCTGGGCTACCGTCGGCTCCGGCGGCATCACACCCCTCACGGTGATTCCGCTGGGTATCGCCGGCGTGCAGAGCGTAGCCGCGACACTCTGGGACGACGGCCAAAGCGGCGTGTGGGCGCTGTTCCAGGCGAGCTACGGATCGTCGACGGCACTGGAAGCGGCCCACGGCGGCGGGACGCCGTTCACGTTCAACGCTCCCCAGCGCCTGGACGCGCTCGATCCCGGCGAGCTGCTCGGGTTCGAGGCGGTGCTGGGGCCCCAGGGCCAGCTCGGCGTGCTGCTGACCGAAGGCAGCTCGGCGAATCCCACGCTGGCCGGTTATGCGCTGAGCACCGCCGGAGCCATGACCGGCGGCTTTGTCGAGACCCTGCCGGCGCCTCTGGCCCTGCCCACGGCGCCGGCCGCAAGCCCCTGGGGAACGTGCGGCGGCCAGATGAGCTGCGATCCCGTGGTGCGCTTCGACGCCTCCGGAGATCTGATGGCCGCCTGGACGCTGCAGGGCGAGCTGAGCGTGGCACGGTTGGCGGTGGGCGCGAGCGCCTGGCCCACGCACGCCGAGGTCGCCGGCGGCCCGCTGGTCACGCCCCTGGCGGTGGACGCGGCAGGCGACGCCAGCGCTCTGGCCGGCTCGATGGGGAGCTACACGCTCCTGACGGCTCCCGCCACCGGCTTGCCCTTGCAAACTGCGCTCGACGTGGCCGCCCTCACGAACCCGATGCTCGCGGCGGCGACGAGCGACGGTTCAGGCGCCTTCTGGGGTACGTCGTCGGCGGAGGCCGGCGACATCCTCGGCTGGAGCTACGGTCCCAGCGGGTCGCCGCAGGAAGTGACGCCGGTGGTCTTGTCCGGCGGTGAACAGGTGGCGGGCCTGCTGCTCGCGGCCGGCCCGGTGGCAGCGGCGTCCCTCGAGCTGTCCTACCCGAGCGCCCTCGGCGCGTCGTTCTCTGGAGCGGCTGGACCAGGCTGGGCCGTCATCGAAGGGAGCCTCAGCAGCGGCGGGACGGATCTGCTGCTGTCGAGCTATGATCCCTCGACGGCCGTGCTTGGACTGCCGGTCAGCGTGGCCCTCTCCGGCTGGCAGTCGAACACCGGCGCCAGTCTCGACGGCGTGGACGTCGATCCGGCGGGCGACGCGCTGGTGGCGTTCTCGCAGTCGGTGGGCAACGCGGCGCCGAACCTCTACGTCGTATCGGCGCCCCCGGGCGGTCCGCCGCCAGCCGCTTGCGCGCCGCTGCCGCTCGTGGCCAATCCGGGGCCCTTCGCCATCGCAGCGGACCTCGCGGGGGCCGACTCTAGGATCGTGTGCGAACGGGTCTCGCCCGCGACCGTGGCCGTCGCCCAGTGAACGAGGCGTCAGCGGAGCAGGCGCCAGAGCTCCCAGAACAGGCGCTCCCGCAGCGATCGCTCGACGTGGGCGGGATCGGCCAGGCGCGCGTCGTCGCCGTCGATCGTCCAGTGCCACTCGGCGGTGTAGGGATGGAGCCAGCCCGCTCGTTGCAGCGCCCAGAAGAGCCCTTCGTCGAGGCCCCAGGGCTGGCCGTCCGGGAGCACGCCGAGTGGCAGGAAGAAGCGGTGAGGATAAGCGACCACCGCCGTGCCGGTTAGGTCGACGACCCACCCCCGCCCCTGCCCCGTCCGTCTGGCACGGCCGCCCAGGAAGAAGGGGCTGTTCAGCGCGAGCGCGACGCGCATCGAGTCCTCGTCGCGGCTGTAGGTCGGCCACGCGATGCGCAGGGTCGCCAGCTCCACCTCGGTGCCCTCGGGCGACGGGGGGAGCGCGGCCAGCGCCTTCCCGAGGGCGGATCGGACCCGCGGCGAACCCATGGCGAAGTCCGACGACCAGGTCCGGACGGGCGGCCCCGGCCAGGCGAGCGCGAGCGTCTCGCCCGCCACCTCGGGAAAGCCGGCGAGCCAGCCGCCGGCGCCCATGACCGCGTTGAGCCCGTACAGGCCCAGCCGATCTCGGAACGTGAGGGTCGCCGCGTCCTTGCGGCGGGCCAGCTCGAGCAGGCGCGTGCCCAGGTCGCGCTCGAACGACGACGCGAACGCGACCGACCCCGCGAGGCCGAGGCCGAGGGCCGCGAACCGCGCACGGCGGCAGCGCCGCAAGGGGAGCAGCAACGCCGCGGACACGAGAGCAGCGGACGCGAGAAGGGGGGTGCCGAAGACGCACAGCCAGATGCCGAGCAGCGCCGCGGCCGCAGCGCCGAGCGCCAGCGCGACAGCTCCGGCGTGGCCGAGTACCTTCTGCAGCCGGTCCATCGATGTCGACAGTACCAGCCCGCGAGGAGCGCGGGCCGAGATCACTGAGGAGGCACCGACCGTGGGACGAGTGCAGATCCGCGAAGCGTCGCAGCGCGACCTTTCGATCATCGTCGATTTCAACCAAGCCATGGCGCTCGAGACCGAGGCGCTGCGCCTCGAGCGGCACACCCTGACGCTCGGCGTGCGTGCCCTCCTGCGCGACCGGGCGAAGGGCTTCTACCTGGTGGCCGAACGCGAGGGGCGTCTCGTGGGCCAGGTGATGGTCACCTACGAGTGGAGCGACTGGCGCAACGGCGACTGGTGGTGGCTGCAATCGGTGTACGTGGCGCCCGACGCGCGGCGGAGCGGCGTGTTCCGGGCGCTCTACGCTGCCGTCGCCGCCAGGGCACGGCGTGCACGGGCTCGGGGCCTGAGACTCTACGTGGAGAAGCAGAACGTCCGCGCGCAGCGGACGTATGTCTCGCTTGGGATGCGGGAGGCGCGCTACCGGCTCTTCGAGCGCGGGCGGGAGTGAGGGGATCGCTGCGGCGGAGAGGGTGGCCCGTGGCGACCACGGAGCACGTGGGCCGCGGGCTGCTGCGCCTCGCCCGTCAAGGCGTCTGGAAGCGGCCGCTCGACAGCCGCGACGAGGTCCTGGCCTCGGCCTGACTTTCGGCCCGGCGCGACCTTCGGTGGTATATACGATCGGTGGTCTCCGGCATGCGGGTGGGTCGCTACACGCTCCTGGGCAAGCTCGCGACGGGGGGAATGGCCGAGGTGTTCCTTGCGCGCCAGGAGGGGCCGGAGGGCTTCGCCAAGACCGTGGTGGTCAAGCGCATCTTGCCGCACCTCGCACAGGACGAGAGCTTCGTCCGCATGTTCCTGAACGAGGCCCGGCTCGCCGCCGTCATCAACCATCCCAACGTCGTCTCCATCTTCGAGCTGGGCCAGGACGCCGAGACGGAGAGCTACTACATGGCGATGGAGTTCATCGACGGCTGCAACCTGAAGCGCATCGTCCATGACGCCGCACGCACCCGGAGCCGATTCGCACCCGAGCTGTGCGCTCGCGTGATCGCCGACGCCTGCGCCGGCCTCGACTACGCCCATAATCTCAAGGGGGAGGATCGCCAGCCGCTGCACATCGTGCACCGCGACATCTCGCCCGAGAACGTCCTGGTCACCTACAGCGGCCTCGTGAAGGTCGTGGACTTCGGCATCGCCAAGGCGGCGTCGATCGAGGGAAAGACGCAGGCCGGGCAGATCAAAGGGAAGTTCGGTTACATGCCGCCGGAGCAGCTCCTGGGCGAGCCGCTCGATCGGCGCGCGGACGTTTGGGCGCTGGGAGTCGTCCTCTATTGGCTCTGCGCGGGCGTGAAACCGTTCAGCGGCGAGAACGAAGCGGTGATCATGCAGAAGATCCTGGGCTCCGAACCGGAGCCGCTCGACAACGTCGTGTCGGGCATCCCTCGGCGCCTCGCCGAGGTCGTGCACACCGCGCTCGCGAAGGAACCGAAGCAACGCTACGAGAGTGCGCGCGCGCTGCAGGACGACCTGGAGGCCTGGATCGCGCAGGAAGGGCTGGTGGCGACCAACGCGGCCCTGTCGGACTACATGAATGACCACTTCCCGGAGGCGACGGATCGCGACCGCATGCTGGTGCGCGCTCTGCAGTCCGGGGAGATCCAGCAGGGCACGCCATCGGACACGGACCTGCTGCAACCCTTCAAGTCGATCTCGAAGAGGACGGCAGCGACCGTGGCGCTCCGCGCCGGCGCAACCCCGCCACCGTCCTCGCCCGCGCGCAGCATGCTGCTCGCCGGCGCGTTGACGGGCGGCCTCGTGGCTCTGGGCGCGGTGGGGCTCATCTTCGTGTTGAAGCCGGGCGCGCCGGTGGTGCCGATCGTCGCGCCCGTGACGCAGGAGCCGAGTGGCACCGCGAAGCCCCCTCACCCGGCCTCTCCCCCGCTGGGGGAGAGGGGACCATCGACCGCGACCGCGACCCCCACCCCGACCACGACCACGACCCTGACCCCGACCGCGACCCCCACCCCAACCCCGACCACGACCCCGAGTCCGACCGCGACCACCCGCAAGCATCACCGTCGTCACACCGATGATTCCGCCGCGGGAGCGAGCGGGGACGAGGGCTCCATCGCGTTCCGCGTCTCACCCTGGGCGACCGTCTACGTCGATGGGCAACGTGTCGGCACCACGCCGCTGCAGCCGCTCGACGTCCCGGCCGGGCCCCACCGGGTCAAGCTCGTGAACGATCCGCTTCACGCGGAGCGGACGATGACCATCACCGTGAGGGGAGGGGAGACGTTCCTGGTGAAGGCGATGCTCGGCGATGAATGACGCTCAGGGGATCCAGTAGCCGTTCACGGGGTCGTACACCTGCACGTAGTTCTCGTCCTGGTAGTCCAGGCCCCCGATCACGTAGATCCGTCCTTCGGGCCCAACGGCCGCCGTGATGTACGCGATCATGTTGGGGAGCGCGGGCCCGGTGCTCCAGCTTCCGGCGCCGGGATCGAAGATCTCCACGTTACCGTACTGGACGTAGCCGTTCCCGCTCCCGAAGTCGCAGTTGTCGCCGCCGATGGCGTAGACGAGCCCGTTCGCGTCCGTCGCCGCGGCCAGATCGCAGCGGGGCGTCGGGTCGTTTGCAATGGCATTCCAGCTGCTCGCCCCGGGCTTGAGGGTGAAGACCTCGCTGTTCGGCGACGTGTTCGTGTTGGTGCCGTTGATCGAGTAGATGGTGCCGTCGAGGCCGGCGGTGACGCCCATGTCCCACGTGCCGATCGGCAGCAGCGGGCCGCTGTTCGTCCAGCTACCGCCGGCGCCGTTACCCGTGGGTGTGAAACGCAGCGTCTCCGTCGACGAGGCGGTCCCCAGCCCGCCGGGCATGAAGAAAACTCCCGATGGGCCGATGGCCGGGAACGTGTCGGAGAAGGTGATCGGGGCGTTGCTGGACTTGGACCAGATGCCGGTGCTCGTGTCGAGGAACTGTGCGAACGCCTCGGTCGTTCCCGTGCCGTTGTTGCACTGGCTAGGGGTAGCGCAGTCGTAGCCGCCCATGACGAAGACGCCGGTGGCGTCCGCGACGGCCCCCGCGAACTCGACCGGCGTCGGCAGAGAGGCGCCCGTTGCCCACTGGTTGGTTCTCGGGTCGAAGATCTCGACCGTGGCGACCGTCACGTTCGTGGAGAAGAGGAAGCCCCCCATGGCGTAGATGCGGCCGTCGGGGCCGGTGGCCACCGCCATCGAGTCCCTGGCCGTCGGGAGCAAGGCGGGCAGCTGGCAGGCCCCGGCGAAGCAGCCGTTGGGCGGCGTGCAGGCAGCGCCACACGACCCGCAATTCAGATCGTCCAGGCACGTGTCGACCGGCGAGCCACCGCACAGCAGGGTACCGTGCGCGCCGCCGCAGCAGGCGCCGCCGGCGCACGAAAGGCCGGTGCCGCACGGCATGCCATCCGTGACGTCGCTGTACGAGGTCGTCGACGTGGCGGGCTGGCACGAGAGGCACGGGTTCGCCGGTGAAGGCGTACCCGGCGCGACGAGGTTGCCGCCGATGTAACAATCGGGCGTGCATGTTCCGCCGGCACAGACCTCACCGGTTGAGCAGGCAAGCCCGTCGGGTTCGTTGCTCCAGCCGCTGGTGGATTGGCCGGGGAGGCACTCCTGGCAACCGTTCCCCGGGTTGACGTTACCGCTGCTGAAGATCGTGCCGCCGATGTCGCATTGAGGGGCGCAGCTGCCACCGACGCAGATCATGCCCGCGTTGCAGGGCGTACCGTCCCCGGCAGTGGTCCAGCCCGAGGTCGATTGGGATGGAATGCACTGCTCGCAGGCGTTGGTGAGGTTCACGTCGCCGGCGGCTACGATCGTGCCGCCGATGTCGCATGCGGCGGCGCAGCTCCCGTTCGAGCAGATCAGACCGGCGTCGCAGGAGGTGCCGTCGTCCAGCGTGGTCCAGCTGGAGTTGGACTGCGCCGGCTCGCACTCCTCGCAGGCGTTCGCCGGGTCGACCTGCGTGGACGTTTCGAAGGTGCCGTTGATTTCGCAGCCGTCGCTGCACACGCCCCCGTAGCAGAGCTCGGTCCCGCCGCAGCCCGCCCCGTCGCCGAGCATCGTCCACGCAGTCTGGGACTGGTTGGGGTCGCAGACCTGGCAGGGGTTCCCGGGGTTCGTGGCTCCGGAGGGCACCAGCTCTCCAGAGATCGTGCAACCCTGGCCGGAGTCGAACCCGCCGCCGTCCTTGCCACCATCCGTGGCGCCGCCGTCCCGTCCCCCGTCCACGGCGCCGCCGTCTCGCCCCCCGTCCGGCTGGCCGCCGTCCAGACCGCCGTCGTGGCCACCGCCATCCAGTCCCCCGTCGCGGCCGCCGTCCAGGCCGGCGTCGGAGCCGCCGTCACGCCCGCCGTCAGGCGTGCCCGCGTCGGGTAGTCCACCGTCCAGCTCCCCGGCGTCTGCAGCGGGCCAGCAGATCGTGCCGCCGTCATCGGCCGCGGGCACACAATCCCACCCCTCCGGGCAGGGCTCGGTGATCGGGGTGCAGCTCTTGCCGGTCGGATCGATGAAAACCGTCGAAGGATTGCAGGTGGCGAAGCCCAGGCTGGCGGACGCCAGCAGGGCCGTGCGCCAGCGCCAGCTCAAAACCGCCCTCCGGCGGTCACTACGGCGCCCCCGGGCACGGGGGCCAG
>DATJNL010000373.1:0-5571 GCA_035508175.1 Myxococcales bacterium | reverse complement strand
GACCAGAGGAACGTCCCCGCCTGCTCCACCTCGGTGACCTGGATGCCGCCGATCGTCCGCTTGTCCAGCCGATCGAACTTGGCCGGGGGCCCCTTGAACTGCCCGAGCCACCGCGCGAGGTTCGCCTCGACGTTCCCGCCCTCGCCGGGCCCGAAGTAGTACACCCCGCAATCGGCCGGCTCCTGGTCGCCCGCCGCCTTGGGGACCTCGAACGTCGCGAAGCGCATGGGCCGCGGCGCTCCGAGAGACCACCCCTTCGGCACCGTGAAGCCGATGCCCGCGACGTGCTGGCGCGCGGGCCCCGGCGGCGCCTGGGGCGCCGGCGCCGGCGGCTTCGCGGCCACCGGCGGCGCGGCGGGGGCTTCGGCGGGCTGCTTCTCGCACGACGGACCGGCCAACATCAGCGCGGCGGCCGCGCACCACGGAACGTACCTGGGCATGGGCTCTCCTTGTGCGAGCGGGTGTACCAGGAAGCCTTACCTCGTACGTTGCGGCATCTTGTCGCACCCTGGACGGCACACGGGCGACGGGGCGATCAATGGCACGAGTCGCTCGCTCGGCGCCGCGGGCGCCAGGGCCGCGACCTCCCGCGCCGGCGCGGGGACCGCCTTCCTCGCGCACGCCGGCTCCCCCCACGCGAGCGCGAGGAGCGCGCCGCAGGCCACGCCCTTCATCGCCACGACCGCGCCCGGACGGATCACGCCCCCCCATACGCCCCCCCGAGCGCGCGGCGCGCGCGGCAAATTGTCGCAGCCCTCGAGGGAGCGCGGCTCAGCGGCGGACGGGGTGCTTGGCCAGCTTCCGCTGCAGCGAGCGCCGGTGCAGGCCCAGCACCCGCGCCGCCTGGGAGATGTTCCCCTCGCACTCGACGAGCACGCGGTTGATGTGCTCCCACTCCACCCGGGCCAGCGAGGCCACCTCGCCGGGGACCGCGGGGGGCGCCACCGCCGCCTCGTCGCGCGCCAGCGCCGCCAGGATGTCGTCCAGGTCCGCGG
Source organism: Myxococcales bacterium (assembly GCA_035508175.1). Lineage (GTDB taxonomy): Bacteria > Myxococcota > Myxococcia > Myxococcales > JAKAPL01 > DATJNL01. The sequence goes on along the minus strand of DATJNL010000373.1, from coordinate 4,576 downwards.
GCTTCGTGAGGTAGTGCGTCGCGCCCTGCCGCACCGCTTCCACCGCGGTGGCGATGCTGCCGTAGCCGGTGAGCACCACGATCTTCGTCGCCGAATCGATCGCCTTGAGCGCCTTCACGAGCTCGATGCCGCCCAGGCCCGGCATCCGCAGGTCGACGACGGCGTACTCCGGGCTCTCCCGCTGGGCCAGCGCCAGGGCGGCCGCGCCGTCGGGCGCGCTGCACGCCTCGAAGCCGCGATCGCGAAAGGCGCGGCAGAGTCGCTCCCGGAAGGTCGAGTCGTCGTCGACGATCAGGACGGTGCGGGCCTCCGGCGCCGAGGTCACGCGGCCGTCCCGGGGAGGTCGAGCGTGGCCACGGTGCCGCGGCCCGGTTCCGAGCGCAGCGAGAGCCCGCCCCCGAGCCGCTCCGCCACGGCCCGCGTGAGGAACAGCCCCAGCCCGAGGCCGCGCCCCGGCGCCTTCGTGGTGAAGAACGGCTCCCCCGCCCGCGCCAGGACCTCGGGCGCCATGCCCGCGCCGCGATCCTCGACGGAGATCTCCAGCCGGTCGCCGCTTCGCCGCATGCGCACGAGCACGTCGCCGGGGCCGGCGTCCAGACCGTTGCGGACCAGCGTGCGCAGCGCCTGCACCACCGCGCGGGGCGGCAGCGTCGCCCGCGCGCCGGCCTCGAGCTCCACCTTCAGCGAGGACCGCTCGGAAGGGGTCAGCGTCTCGCTGAGGCCGCGGGCCAGATCGGCCAGCTCGAGCGCGACGCTCATCTCGCCCGCGCTCTCTCCGGCGTTCGCGCTCAGCTGGTTGAGGATCTCGCGGCAGCGGTCCACCTCGGTGCGGATCAGGTGCGCGTCCTCGGTCAAGGAGGCCGCGGGGAGCGCCGCGAGGGAGCGCTCGAGCTCCTTGGCGGCGAGCGCGATCGTGGAGAGGGGCGTGCCCAGCTCGTGGGCCGCTCCGGCCGCGAGCGTGGACAGCGAGGCCAGCTTGTCGTTCACGGCGGCGCGCCGCTGCAGCTCGCGCACCTGCCCCTCGCGCACGCGAAGCGCCGCCGCGATCTGCGTCACGAAGTAGGCGATGAGCGACGCCGTCACGCCGAAGGCCATCCACATGCCCTGCAGGTGGAGCGGGAAGGCCGAGCCGTGGACGTGCAAGGTGTGCGACGGGGCGATCAGGAAGAGGGCGCCGAAGCAGGCGACCGTGGCGCCGACCAGGACCCAGGTCCAGCGCGCGCCCAGCACCACCGCCGCGAGGGTGACCTGGACCAGGTAGATGACGCTGAAGGGGTTGCCGGGACCGCCGGCGATCGCGAGGAGCGCCGTCAGGAGGAGGACGTCGGCCAGGAGGATGGAGGCGAGCAGCCGGTCCGACGCGCTGGTCGAGCGGCGGGCCCAGGCATCGAGGGCGACGTTGCTGACGCCCGCCACGGCGACGAGCGCGAGGGGCCAGCCGGGCGCCGCGCTCTCGGGGATCGCCAGCCGGGCGAAGGCGACGACCAGCAGCAGCCCGCCGATCGTGACCCAGCGCAGCCGGACCAGCCAGCGCAGGGTCACCAGCCAGGGCAGCTCCTCGGGCGCGAAGGGCGCCGGCGGCGGAGGCATCGACGGGATCATGGGCTCGCGAAGGGCCCGGTTCTACCGCATTTGCAGCGGCGCGCACCAGACGCTACGCTCGTCTCGATGTCCTCCTCGGCCCTCCCGCGGGACGCGCTCGGCGTGGGGCTGCGGCTGCCGCACCATCCGTACCTCCTCGAGCACTGGCCCGAGATCGGCTACCTCGAGATCATCAGCGAGAACTTCCTGGGGGACGCGCGCCCGCCGCGGCAGAAGCTGGCCCGGCTCGCGGCGCGCTACCCCATCGTGCTGCACGGCGTGGGGCTGAACCTGCTCGGGCACGCGCCGCTCGACGAGGCGTACCTCGACTCGCTCTGCCGCCTCGCCGACGACGTCGACGCGCCCTTCGTCACCGACCACCTGTGCTGGACCGGCGCGCACGGCGTCAGCCACCACGACCTCCTGCCGACCCCCTACCTGCCCGAGCTCGTCGAGTGGACGGCCGAGCGGGCGGCCCACGTGCAGCGCCGGCTCGGGCGCCCCTTCGGCATCGAGAACCTCTCGAGCTACGTCGCGTTCCGGAGCTCGACGTTCACCGAGTGGGAGTTCTACGCCGAGGTGCTGCGGCGGTCGGGCTGCTGGGCGCTGCTCGACGTGAACAACATCTACGTCTCCAGCCAGAACCACGGCTTCGACCCCGACGCCTACCTCGCGGCGATCGACTTCTCGCGCGTGCTGCAGGTGCACCTCGCCGGCCACACGATCCAGCCGGATGGCCTGCGCATCGACACCCACGATCACCCGGTCGCGGCCGAGGTCTGGGCGCTCTACGCGCGCGCGTGGAAGCTGGGCGGCCCGTTCCCCACCCTGCTCGAGTGGGACGCGCACATCCCGCCGCTGCCGGACGTCCTCGCCGAGCTCGAGAAGGCCAAGCAGGTGCGCGCGTGACGCGCGAGGGCCCCGCGTGGCTGGCCGAGCTGCAGGCGCGCTTCGGCGCCGCCATCCGCACGCCGCTGGATCGCTCGAGCGGCACGCTCGCCGCCACCGAGGCGGCCTACGACCCGCGGCTGGTCGAGCTCCTGCAAGGCGGCCGGGGCGTCGGCGCCGCGGGCCGGCTCGCGGTGTACAACCGCCAGTACTGGTTCAGGCTCTTCGAAGCCTTGCAGGACGCGTTCCCCCTCACGATGCGCCTGCTCGGCGCCTGGACGTTCAACGGCCACGCGGCGCGCTTCGTCCTCGCGCACCCGCCGCGCGGCTGGGACCTCGACCGGGTTCCGCACGGGTTCGAGGCGTTCCTCGAGGCCGAGCTCGAGCGGGACGCGGCGCCGGACCGAGCGGCGCTCGTCGAGAGCGCGCGCCTCGACGCGGCGTGGCGGGCGGTGTTTCGCGCGCCCGGGACCCGCCCCTTCCGGCCCTCGGCGGCGGACGCGTCGCGGCTGCTCGAGGCGCGCCTGCTGCCGTCGCCCGCGGTCGAGCTGGTCGTGGAGCACTGGCCGCTGCTCGAGCTGCGGAGGAAGGTCATGGCCGAGCGCGCCGAGCGGCGCGTCCCGCTGCCGCCCCCGTTGCCGCGGGCCCGCTCCTGGGCGCTGGTGCGCACGGACGAGGCGATCGGCCAGCTGCCGCTCGAGGACCGCGAGGCGGAGCTGCTCGCGCTGCTCCGCACGGCCCCCGTGCGCGAGGCGCTGGCGCGGCTCGAGCAAGCGTGTACCCCCGGCGAGCGCGAGGAGCTCCCGGCCAGGGCGCGCGGCTGGCTCGCGCGCAGCGTTCAGCTCGGCTTCTGGATCGGGACGGCGTGAGGCGCCGCCCCGCCGATCAGTCGTCGCAGACCACGCAGTTGTAGCCCGCGCAGGTGTTCGCGCCGCGGCAGCTGTGCTGCATGAGCTCCTGCAGGTCGAGGTCGTAGGCGAAGCCGCGGCAGTGGCTGCCGCCGCTGCAGTGGGGGATGATCTCGAAGACGCCGTTCTGCTCCGCGCACAGCGACATGAAGCCGGCCTGGGTCATGGCCCCGGGGATCGTGGACGTGATGGACGGGTTGGGCGAGACGCCGCCGTCGCACTCGAAGGGCGCGCCGGCATCGGCGGTGCCCGCGTCGCTCGAGGTGGCCGGACCGGAGGAGCCGCCGGAGCTCGCAGAGGGCGGCTCGGCCTGGTTGCCTCCCGCGCAGGCGGGGGGTGAGAGCCACAGGAGCGCTCCGAGCGCCGCGGATAGCAAGGCGCGGCTGGGCGACGCTCTCTCGGGCTTGTCGGAATCGGGCATGGGTGGCCGCCGGATCGGACCGCTCGTCTCCGGCTTCTCCTTTCGGACGGAATGCGCGCCTCGGGGGCGCGATTGCTCCGATCCATACCGGCCTTGCCGCCTCGGCGCAAGCGCGCGGCCGGCGCACTCGTGTGACCCCGAAAGGACGGCTCGCCGCTCAGGTGGTGATGGAGCCACCGACGAGCAGGGTTCACGCTTCACGGCCCCGGAGCGCCCTTCCCGCGGGCGTCACGGCGACTCCCACGCGCGAGAGCTCGATTCCCGCGCCCGGGATGTCGTTTCCAGCTTGCGGGAAGACCCTTCCCGCTCGCGGGAATTCGATTCCAGCCCCCGGGATGTCCTTTCCAGCGTGCGGGAAGACCTTTCCCGCTCACGGGAATTCGATTCCAGCCCCCGGGATGTCCTTTCCATCAGGGGGGAAAGCCTTTCCCGCACGGTGGAATTCGATTCCAACCGCCAGGATGTCCGTTGCTGGCGGTCGGAACGCCTTTCCCGCACGCTGGAATTCGATTCCAACCGCCAGGATGTCCGTTCCAGGCGGTCGAAACACCTTTCCCGCTCGCTGGAGTTCGATTCCGACCGCCAGGATGTCCGCTCCAGGCGGTCGAAACACCTTTCCCGCTCGCTGGAATTCAATTCCCGCCCCCGGGATGTCCTTTCCAGCACGCGGGAACACCTTTCCCGCTCGCTGGAATTCAATTCCCGCCCCCGGGATGTCCTTTCCAGCACGCGGGAAGACCTTTCCCGCTCGCTGGAATTCGATTCCCGCCTCCGGGAT
>DATJNL010000372.1:0-4078 GCA_035508175.1 Myxococcales bacterium | reverse complement strand
GGCTTCCGCTTCTCCGCGAACGCCGCCAGACCCTCCAGCCGGTCCTGCGTGCCCAGCGTCTTCTCGTACTCGCGGTGCTCGATCTCCAGGCCTTCCTCCAGCGTGGCCTCCAGGCCGTCCCGGATGGCGTTCTTGGCGAGGCCCACCGCGATGGGCGCGTTGGCGGCGACGAGGGCGCCGAGCCCGACCGCCGTCGAGACCGCCTGGCCCTTGGGCGCGAGCCGGTCGACGAGCCCCCAGCCGAGCCCCTCGTGCGCGCTCACGCGGCGGCCAGTGAGGATCATGTCCCGCGCGCGGCCGGGGCCGACGAGCCGCGGCAGCCGCTGCGTGCCGCCGCCGCCGGGAATGATGCCGAGCGTCACCTCGGTGAGCGCGAGCGTCGCCGCCTCGCTCGCGACGCGGAGGTCGCACGCGAGCGCCAGCTCGGTGCCGCCCCCGAAGGCCGAGCCCTCGAGCGCGGCGATGAAGACCGCGCGCTGCCGCTCCATGCCGAGCAGCAGGCGGCGCAGCTCCCCGAGAAAGCCGCGCACCTCGTCGGCCGACATGAGCCTTCGTTCCTTCAGATCCGCGCCGGCGCAGAAGGCCTGCTCGCCCTCGCCGGTGAGCACGACCGCGCGCGCCTCCCCGCCCTCGACGCGCCGCAGCTCGGAGCCCAGCGCCGACACCAGGGCGCGCGTGAGCGTGTTGCGCCGCGGCGCCCCGAGGATCGTCCACAGCTCGACGTGAGGCGACGGGCTGGCGACGTCGAGCTCGGCCATGGTCACTCCTTCTTGCGCGCCGCCCGCTCGCGGGCGCCGATCGCGGCCTGCAGGACCTTCCCGGGAAGCTTCCGGCCCACCAGCTTCTGCGCGAGCTCGCCGGCGGCGACGAGCCGGTCGAGGTCGATGCCGGTCTCGAGGCCCATGCCCTGGAGCATGTAGACGAGATCCTCGGTGGCGAGGTTCCCGGAGGCGCCCGGGGCGTAGGGGCAGCCGCCCAGGCCGCCCACGCTCGCGTCGATCGTGGCGATGCCGCAGCCCAGCGCGGCGAGCGCGTTCGCGAGCGCCGTCCCGCGGGTGTCGTGCAGGTGCACCGCCAGCCTCGACGCGGGGATCTTCGCGAGCAGCGCCCCCAGGATCCGCTCGGTCTGCCGCGGCGTCCCGACCCCGATGGTGTCGCCCAGCGAGATCTCGTAGCAGCCCATGCCGAGCAGCGCCTGCGACACCTCGAGCACCCGCGCCACCGGAACGTCGCCCTCGTAGGGGCAGCCCCAGACGACCGAGACGTAGCCGCGCACCGTGAGCCCGGCCTTCACCGCGTCGGGCACCAGCTCGGCGTACGTGCGCACCGCCTCGTCGATGCTCTTGGCGATGTTCTTGCGGCTGTGCGTCTCGCTCGCCGAGAGGAACACCGCCACCTCGCGGATGCCGCTCGCGAGCGCGCGGTCGAGGCCCTGGCGGTTGGGCACGAGCGCGGAGTAGGAGACGCCCTCGCGCCGCGGCAGCCGGCGGATCACCTCGTCGCTGGCGGCGAGCTGGGGGATCCACTTCGGGGAGACGAAGCTGCCGGCCTCGATGCGCTTCTCGCCCGCGTCGGCGAGGGCCCCGATCAGCTCGAGCCGCGCGTCGACGGACAGCGTCGCCGCCTCGTTCTGCAGACCGTCGCGCGGGCCCACCTCGTAGACCGACACGCGCGCTGGCAGACCCTCGAGCACCGCTCACCGCCCTTCGAGGTTCTTGCGCACCCACTCGATGATCGTCTGCGTGGACGCCCCGGGCGTGAAGATCTCCGCCACGCCGCGCTTCTTGAGCTCCGGGATGTCGGCTTCGGGGATGATGCCGCCGCCGAAGACGCGGATGTCGCCCGCGCCCTGCGCCTTCAGGAGGTCGATCACGGCGGGGAAGTGCGTCATGTGCGCGCCCGACATGATCGAGAGCCCGATCGCGTCCACGTCCTCCTGCACCGCGGTCGCGACGATCATCTCCGGCGTCTGGTGCAGCCCCGTGTAGATGACCTCGAAGCCGGCGTCGCGCAGCGCCCGCGCGATGATCTTGGCGCCGCGATCGTGCCCGTCGAGCCCGGGCTTGGCGACGAGGATGCGCAGCTTGCGCGGCGGGGCGGGGCTCTGGGTCGCGGCTTTCGGCATGGGGCGGAAATGTAACGGGCCCCCGGCGCGGAGACAAGCGCGGCTCGGGTCAGTTGTAGCCCCAGCGGCGCACGTAGAAGCCCTTCACGAGCTGGGCGAGCAGCGCGTACCCGAGCAGGATGGCGACCAGCCAGGCGAAGAAGATGGGCGGCAGGGGCACCATGCCGAGGCCCGCGCCGAGCGGCGTGAAGGGGAGCGCGAGGCCCACCGCCATGACCGCGGCCGTGCCGAACGCGAGCGCGGGCGACGGGTTCGACTGCAGGAAGGGGATCTTGCGCGTGCGGATCATGTGCACGATGAGCGTCTGCGAGAGCAGCCCTTCCACGAACCAAGACGACTGGAAGAGCGCCTGGTGGGCGGGCGTGTTCGCGTGCAGCACGAAGAACATGAGGCCGAAGGTGACGTAGTCGAAGATCGAGCTGACCGGGCCGAAGAACAGCATGAAGCGCCGGATGTCGTCGATGCGCCACTGCCGCGGCGTGGCCAGGTACTCCTCGTCCACCCGGTCGAAGGGGATGGCGAGCTGGCTGAAGTCGTAGAGCAGGTTCTGCGTGAGGATCTGGATGGGCAGCATCGGCAGGAACGGCAGGAAGGCGCTGGCGCTGAGCACCGAGAACATGTTCCCGAAGTTCGAGCTGGTGCCCATCTTGATGTACTTGATGATGTTGCCGAAGACCCGGCGGCCCTCGATGACGCCGTTCTCGAGGACCAGGAGGTCCTTCTCGAGCAGGATGAGGTCGGCCGACTCCTTCGCGATGTCGACCGCGTTGTCGACCGAGATGCCCACGTCGGCCGAGCGGAGCGCGGGGGCGTCGTTGATGCCGTCGCCCATGAAGCCCACCACGTGGCCCCGCCGGCGCAGCGCGCGGACCACGCGGTCCTTGTCGCCCGGCGACAGGCGGGCGAACACGTTCGACGTCTCGACGATGTCCTCGAGCTCCGCCTCGCTGGCCTTCTCGACGTCGTGGCCGAGGACGATGTGGCCCACCGGGATCCCCACGTCGCCGCAGATCTTCCGGGTGACGAGATCGTTGTCGCCGGTGAGGACCTTCACGTGCACGCCGTGCTTGTCGAGCGCCGCCAGCGCCTGGCGCGTCGACTCCTTGGGCGGATCGAGGAAGGCCACGTAGCCGCGCAGCACGAGGTCCTGCTCGTCGTCCTTGCCGAAGACGCTGCGATCCTTGGGCACGTCCTTGTAGGCGAGCGCCAGCACGCGGAAGCCCTGCTCCTGGAGCTGGTCGAGCTCCTTCTGTAGATCCGGGAAGATGAGCGGGTCGAGGTCCTGCACCTCGCCGCCGATCTCCACGCGGCCGCAGCGCTTGAAGATGGCCTCCGGCGCGCCCTTCGCGATCAGCCAGCGATGGCCGTCGACGTCGACGACGACCGACATGACGCGGCGCGAGAAGTCGAACGGGATCTCGTCGACCTTCGTGACGCGCGTCTCCGGCGGCGGGCCGTGCGCGAGGACCGCCTTGTCGAGGAGGTTCTTGAGGCCGGTCTGGTGGAACGAGTTGTAGTAGGCGAGCTCGAGGACGCCCCGGTCCTCCTCGCGCACCACGTCGCAGTACTTCTCGAGCACCACGCGGTCCTGCGTGAGCGTGCCCGTCTTGTCGGTGCAGAGGGTGTCCATCGCGCCGAAGTTCTGGATGGAGTTGAGGCGCTTGACGATGACCTTCTTCTTGGCGATGGCGAGCGCGCCGATGGCGAGCGTGCCGGAGACGATCATCGGCAGCATCTCCGGCGTGAGGCCCACCGCCACCGCGATGGCGAAGAAGAACGCCTCCTTCCAGTCGTGCTTCGTGAAGCCGTTGATCAGGAAGACGACCACCGTCATCACGGCCATGAAGCGCAGCAGCAGGTAGCTGACGCCGCGGATGCCCAGCTCGAAGCTCGTGAGCACCCGCTGCCCGACGAGGCTCTCCGCGACCGAGCCCAGGTAGGTGGACTCGCCCG
>DATJNL010000371.1:0-3475 GCA_035508175.1 Myxococcales bacterium | reverse complement strand
GGATGTACTCGCCTTGGACCTGCACGTGACTTATTGGGATGATTCCGCCTGGAAGGACCCGTTCTCTCTTGGCAGCGCGACCAACCTGCAGAATGACTACGCGGCGCTCTGGCACAGCTCGGGGGTCTACACCCCTCAGGCGGTCGTCGACGGCAAAGCGCAGTTCGTCGGCTCCGATCGGGAAGCCATGACGAAGGCGATCGAACAGGCCAAAGCAGACATCAACGAAAGTGGCGTCGTTCCCGTCTCGGTGGCGGCCTCGGGCGGGCGTGTCTCGGTCCACGTGGACGCGGCGAAAGGATCTGCGGACGCAGCCCGCATCTGGCTCTTCGGATTCGACCCGGAGCATACGACGAGAGTCGGCGGCGGCGAGAACGGCGGCGCATCACTGACCGAAGTGAACATCGTTCGCAGCGTAACCGACCTCGGCATCTGGAATGGCCGAGCCGTTCAGCAGGGCGTTCCGGCCCCACCGGGGTTGCGATTCGCGGTCGTCGTCCAGCGAGCTGACGGCGCGATCGTCGGTGCGGCAAGAGACTGATCGGAGCGCGCGACGGACTCGATAATCGGCTTTCCGCCCGTGCCCGCGATAGTGGCGCCAGCGCCAGCAGCTACTTGGCGGAGGCGGGCTTCGGAGGGCTCGGTGTGCCTCCGCGATGTGTGAGTGCCCGATCTAACTTCGGAGACCCCGAGTGCGACGCCTGGTCATGATGGGTCTGCTGCCGGCTGCCGGACTCCTTGGGTCGGCCTGGCGTGGCTCTGCCTGCCGTGTCGCTCCGTTGCTTGCTCATGCTGATGCCTCGGATGTCGATGAGTGTGTCGGACTGCCGCTCTTACTCTGGCGTTCGCACGAAGCCTCCCGTTCTAGCGGACACCGCTTCGGGGACGCCGCCGAACCGCCCTGCGGCCGCGGCTTCATCTCCCACATACCGCTCGAACTCCTCCTTGTAACGTCGAGTCAGCTGCTCCTGGTCGCGGTCGGGCAGGCTTTCGAGGTCGAGGAAGCGGTCGTGCTCCTCTTCGTACATATGGTGAACGACGGCGCTGCGAATATGCTCGAGCTTGTCGAGGAATTCCTGGTGGACGGGATCGAGATTCTCGAGCTCGCCCATACTCACCTTGGCTTGCGCCTGCTCCTCGTATCCCGCCGTCGCGTGTGACTTGTGGCCGGCTCGCGCCAGCGCAGGATAGATCACGGACTCCTCCGCGTTGGAATGCCCGGTCAGTATCAGCGCGAGCGATTTCAGGGCAGTAAGTCTCGCCGCTGCAGCCGGTGCCCCTCGGACCGCCGCGAAGGCGTCCTCGATCCGCGTGTGATGATCGAGTACCAGACTCAGCCAATCCCCTGGCTTGGCGCAGGCTCGAGCCTTCGCCCGGGCCTCGAGGCGAGCTGTCCCGCTTTCCTCCGGCGTGACCGCCGCAACGACTTTCTCGAGTATTGACATGTGACCTCCTGGAGATTCGGCTCCGCCTTCCGAGAAGCAAGTGTTGCGCCACCCGCTGAGCTCAATTTCTCGAGTGAGGGTCGGCTTTACGAGCGCGCGGAAGATCAACGGCAACTCGTTTGCGGGCAGGGAGGCCGTACCCGAGTCGGCTGCGCGCGCGGGCCATACACGAAGAGGACGTCGAACTCGAGCTTCAGTTCAGCTTGGACGGGGAGGCCGGCACGATCCGCGCCTCACCCAGCGACGTCATTTCTCGGCCAAGCCAGTCCGAGTGCGCAGCCGGCCCTCGTAGTCACGCTTTCCGAGCGGCACGCCCCGCATGCGCAGGATGTCGTATGCGGTGACGGCGTGGAAATGGAAGTTGGGCAGCGAAAACGAAAGGATGAGGGTCTCCGACGTGAAGGCTAGCCTGCGCGGGCCGATCTGAAGGTCCAGGTCCCGGCCCGCCCAGCTGTTGACCTCGTCGGGGGTGAACGACTCCAGCGCCGTTTCCGCCTTGCCGATCATGGCCCGCAGGTCGGCGAAGGGCACCGGTCCGACCAGTGCGGGCGGGGCGAACACGCCGGTCTTCACGGCCTCCAGCCCCCACACCGAATGGTGCCACGCTGCCTCGATCTGGAAATGGAAGGGCGCCATATCGTCGAAGAGCCGGGCCTGCACGAAGTCGTCCGGGTTTGCGTGGATCTCAGCGCAGTGCCTGGCGGCACGGTCGAGGAAACCGCCGACGGCCTTCACGGTCTGTAGGAAGGTCGGCACGCTGAGGTCGTAGAGTGATGTCGCCACTGGCTTCCCCTTAGCGCCGTACGAACGGCTGATACTCGTTCTGGAACCGCCCCTCCAGCATCTCGAGCTGGCTGGTGAAGACCCTGATCGACGTCTCCGTGAACTCCTCGCTATGCATCGGCTCTATGGTGGTCACCATGCGCACGGCGTCGCCGGTCGGGAAGAATTCCACCGCGATCGTGCTCTCGTAAGGTTTCACTCCGGGCACGAAATCGATGACATGCGTGAGTGTTAGGCGCTGGTATGGCTTGAACCGTGTGAATCGTGCGCGCACTGAAGATGAGGGTGCCAAGCCCAGCTGGTTCCGCGTGACGGCGTCTGCAGGGTCCACGGCAATCATGTCGTAGTGAAGCATGCCGCCCTCGCGAGCCTCGATGGTGTGGACCTCGACGCGGGAGCCCTCGGCTCCCCACCAGGACTCGAAGCCTTCCTTCGTGGTCCACAGCCACCACAGCTCCTCGACACGTGTCCGATAGGTGCGCTCGATCACCGCGCTGGACCGGCTCGCGCTTCCCTTGTGCGTACTCAAGTGCGCGACCTCCTGCGCGCAGCCCGGGATGACTTGCGTTGCTCGAGCGCCTCTGCGAAGCGATCGAGCCGGCGTTCCCAGAGGCTGCGGTAGCCGATGAGCCAGTCTTCGAGCTCGCGGAAGGGCTCAGGCCTGAGCGAGTACAGGCGCTGTTGCCCGAGCGGGCGCATCGCGACGAAGCCCGCATCATTCAGTATCCGCAGGTGTCGGGACACTCCGGACTGATGGACCCCGGAGTGCCTGACGATCTCACCCACCGGCTTCTCACCGCTCTTCAGCGACTCGACGATGCGGCGGCGGGTGCGATCGGCAAGCGCCTCGAAGGTATCAATATGCATATTGGTGTATATATATGCTTGTGCATTTAATGCGTCAAGGGCGCTCCAGGGGCGCTCCGGGATTGCCGTTCGACCACTTCGACATCCTGGTACCGGTGGGAGCAATCCGAGGCTACCGAGGCCCAAAGTTTGGAAAGTGCCCCGGAGCAGGCGGATTCGGAGTAAAGTGCTCCCGCACAGGTCTCGGCTAGCCTGCGCCCCCGGACCGGCGCTCTGACCGCTCCGCAGCCCCCCTCCCCGCGCCGCCACGACCAAGGAAACCTAGTGCCCAGACAGAACTACCGCCAGGCCAAGAAGCAGAAGGAGGCCAGCAGGAAGGCACGCCAGCTCGAGAAGCAGCAGCGCCGGGCGGCTCGCCCGAATGATTCCGCAGGGACCGC
>DATJNL010000370.1:0-29299 GCA_035508175.1 Myxococcales bacterium | reverse complement strand
TGGAGCCGGTCGTTCGAGTGCTTGAGCCGCAGCATCGACTTCACGCGCGCGCGCAGCTCGGCGGGCTCGATGGGCTTCACCAGGTAGTCGTCGGCGCCGAGCTCCAGGCCTTCGACCTTGCCGGAGGGGCCGCGCGCCGTCATGAGGATCACCGGCACGAAGCCGAACTGCCCCTGGTTGCCCTTGAGGATGCGGCAGACCTCCACGCCGCCGAGGCCGGGCATCTCCACGTCCATGAGCACGAGATCGGGGTTGCCATCGCGGACGGCCGTCAGCGCGCCGGCGCCGTCGTGCGCCTCGAGGAAGCGGTAGGGCCCCTGGGCGAGCTCGTCCCGCAGCACCCGCACGGCGAGGCGGTCGTCGTCCACGATGAGGATGGTGCGGCCTTCGAGCTCCGACGCCACGGCGTCACGATACCACCGGAAGCAGCCGGCCGCCCCTTTCGAGCGCCTCGGCGGGCACGCCGGCCGCGAGCAGCGCGAGCGCCCGCTGATCGAACGGGTTATCGCTCGCCCGCGCGCGCCGCGCCAGCTCCCGGTCGGCGCCGATCCAGAGGACGGGCCAGAAGACCGGCACGGGATAGTCGGACCCGAAGACCCAGCGATCGCGCAGGGCGGGCAACGCCGTCAACTCGCGCAGCGCGCCCCAGCGGCCCGGGCTCGCGCAGCCCGAGCACTCGAGGAAGAGCCTCGGGTGGCGTTCGCAGAGCGCGATCGTCGCCCGCAGGTAACTCTTGGGCGCGCGCACGCCGCGCGTGCCCGCGTGCGCCGCGATCACCGTCACGCCCGCCTGGAGCGCCGGCTCGAGCCGGGCCGGGTCGCCGAGCGCCTGCCGCCGCGGCGGAATGGTGTGCTCGTCGCCCGTGTGGCACAGGAGCGGGAGCCCCAGCTCGCGGAGCCGCGCGTAGAATGGCCGGCACAGCGGGGACGCAGGGTCCATGCCCTGGCTGTTCGGGAGCCACTTCACGAGCGCCGCTCCCTGGGCCTTGGCCTCGTCGAGCGCCTCGAGCGCGTCCTTGCGGTAGGGGTGCACGCTCGCGCCCAGGAGCACGCGCGGCTCGCGCGCGCGCAGGGCGAGAACCGCCTCGGCCGGCACGTGCAGGTCGGCCTCGAGCGGCAGCCCCACCTCGCTGTAGGGGCGGTCGAGCGCGAGCACCACGAAGCGGTCGACCTCGCGCGCCGAGGCCGCCGCCGCGAGCAGCCGATCGGCGTACACCGCGCTCAGCGCCGCGTCGTCCCGCGCGGGGAGCCCGAGCGTCCGGCCGAGCACGCGGAAGGCCAGCGACCTGCGAAAGCGCGGCGAGAGCTCGGCCCCGTGAACGCCCGCGGCCGCGTGGTGGACGTGGAGATCGACGCGCAAGGCGGCCAGCATACCCCGCCTCGCGGTGGTACAGTGGCGCCGAATGTCGACAGCCTTCGAGAAGGTCCAGGGCCTCGGCAACGACTTCGTGCTCCTCGACGCGCGGCGGCACCCGGCGCTCGTGTCGCCACAGACGGCACGGCGCCTGTGCGATCGGCGGCTGGGAATCGGGGCAGACGGCGTGCTGACGTTGCTCCCGCCCCGCGGCCCGGCCGCCGCGGGGCTGCACATCTACAACGCCGACGGCAGCGAGGCGGAGATGTGCGGGAACGGCCTCCGCTGCGCGGCCCGGCTCCTGCTCGAAGAGCGCGGCGCCGCGACCGTGCAGGTCGAGACCGCCGCGGGTGCGAGGGAATGCCGCCTCGAAGGCGGCGAGGTTCGCATCGAGGTGGGCAAGGCCGAGGTCGCGCCCACCGAGAAGGTCGCCGTGGGCGGCGAGACCGTCGAGGGCCAGGCGGTCTCGGTGGGAAATCCCCATTTCGTGATCTTCGGCGGCGGCGACGAGGAGCGGGTGCGCCGCCTCGGGCCCCTGCTGGAGCGCCACCCACGCTTTGCTCCCGCGCGCACCAACGTCGAGCTGTGCGAACGCACGCCCGAGGGGCTGCGCGTCGCCGTCTGGGAGCGCGGGAGCGGCCTCACCCTCGCCTGTGGCACCGGCGCGGCGGCGGCGGCGGCGGCGGCGGTGCAACGTGGCCTGCTCTCCGCCGGAAAGGAGTGGACCGTCGACCTGCCCGGCGGGCGGTTGCACGTCGAGGTCGCGGCGGGTTCGTCGGTGTCCCTGCGCGGACCGGCCGTGCGCGTGTACCGGGGCGAGATCGAGCTCGGGGCGGAAGAGCTGGGCCCCCCGCCGGGGCGGCCGTGAGCGCCGCGCATCTGCTGCTGATCCATCCGGATTCCGACGTGACGTCTGCGCTGACGGACGGCCTCGGCCCCACGTTGCCTGCCCCCACCTTGGCCTCGGACCTCGATGAGGCTCTGCCGCTCGTGCGGGAGGGGCCCCACGTCGACCTGTGCCTCATCGAGGGCTCGCTCGCCGCGTTGCCCGCGATCGACCAACTGCGCGAGCTGGATCCTCACCTCGAGATCGTCGCGGTGGTGCCGCGCGAGCGGCCGCACGAGGGGCCCGCGGCGATCCGCGCCGGCTGCAGCGACTTCCTGCTGTGGCCCTCGGATCCGGAGGATCTGCGTGCGCTGGTCGGCCGCGCGCTGGACCACGGCCGCTTGCGGCGCGAGCACAGCCGGCTGCTGGCCGAGAACATCGCGGTCCTGCACACCCAGTCGCTCTACCGGCGCTGCCTCGACCTGCTCTCCACGGTGGACCTCGAGCCCCTCCAGGAGCTGATCCTCAAGGTCTTCTGCGAGATGAGCGACGCGCAGAGCGCCGCCCTCTGGGTGCGCAACGATCAAGGTTCCCTGAGCCTGCGGGCGCACCGCGGGCTCTGGGATCCGGCCGGCCTGCCGGCGCAGATCGACCCGCGGGAGGGGCCGCTGGCCGCGCGCCTCGAGGGAGGGGTGCCCTTCGCGCGGGACGGCGCGGCGGGCCAGAGCTTCTACGCGCCGCTCTGCGCGGGCGGGGAGCCGGTGGGCCTGCTGCTGCTCGCGGACAAGCTGGGCGGGGGGTTCACCGGGGAGGACTTCGGCATGGCGCGGGCCGTGGGCGATCTCGCCTCGGTGGCCCTGCGCAACGCGCGGCGCTTCGCCGACCTCGAGCGAGGGGGGCTGCGCGACCGGGACTCGCCCGCCTACAACCTGTCCTACTTCATCGACTACGCGGGGAAGGAGCTCTACAAGGCCCACCGCTACGGCCGGCAGTTCTCTCTGATCGCCGTGCGGCTCGACAACCTGGCGCAGCTGCGCCGGCGCGTCGAGTCGGCGGCGGTGGGCGAGGCGGTGCGCGCGCTCGTCACGCAGCTCGCGGCGCTCATCCGCGACGCGGACATCCTCTCGAAGGTGGCCGAGGACGAGCTGTACGCGCTGTTGCCCGAGACCGACCGCTTCGGCGGCATGATGTTCGAGCGGCGCGTGCGGGACATCGCCCGCAAGGTCGAGGAGGCCGCTCCGGACGGGCACCCGCCCCTGGTGGTCACCGTGGGCGGCGCCACCTTCCCCGCGGACGGCAGCGACTTCGACGAGCTGCTCGGCCGCTGCCGCGCGCGCATGGAGGACGCGCGCCGGACGCTGCGGCGCCGCCTGCACCTCGACGACCTGGGCTTCTGGGAGACCTTCGAGGTGCTGGTCGACCCGCGCTCCGGCAAGACCATCCGCGCGCGCGACGGAGAAGCGGGCGCCAGCCACCAGGGGCCGCTGCCGCACGGCCAGTTTGCGGCGGTCCAGCGAGAGATCTGCCGCGAGCTCGTACGGGACGCCCGGGCGCGGGGCCTCGTGTACGTCGGCACCTCCGAGATCGATCCCGACCTGACGCTGCTGCGCGAGCTGCCCGCCACCGACGTGGCCGCGCGTGTGTACCTGCTCGGCCGGCGCGGGGCCTCGCCCATCCACCACGCCGTGGTCACGCCCGTGTACCTCGACGGCGCCCCCGTGGCCGGGGGGCACGCACCGCACCGGCACGACTTCGCGCTCTACCTCGCCGAGCACGCCGCCTACGGCTACCTGCACCGCCGCGGCGAGGCCGAGGCCACCTTCCACACGAGCGATCGGTTGCTCGTCGATCACCTCGTCTCCAGGCTCCAGCAGGCCTACGACCTGCAACCCTACTGATCGATGGGCCGCCACGTCCTCATCGCCGACCCCGATCCGCAGACGGCGCGGCTGCTGGCGCCGGTCTTGCGCCACCGCGGCTACCAGGTGTCGGCCGTGAAGAACGGCTCGCGCGCGCTCGAGATCTGCGTCCTGCGGGCGCCCGATCTCGTGCTCTTCGACGCGGCCTGCCCGCTCCTCGACGCCCAGACGTTCCGCCAGATCGTGCGCGCCAACCCGCACACCGAGCAACTCCCCGTCTTGATCACCGGCAGCGCGGATCTGGCCTCGCCGCCCTCGCTGCGCGACGGCTTCCTCTTGAAGCCCTTCAACGCCGACGAGGTCCTCTCCCGCATCGAGCAGGTCCTGCGTCGCGTGGACGCCGCGCGGCAGACGCGGCGCGGCGACCAGGGCATGGAGGGCACCCTCGCCCAGCTCGCGGTCACCGATCTGCTCCAGGTCCTCGGGCAGAACCGCAAGAGCGGCCGACTCGAGCTCTCCGGCCCCCGCGGCCACGCGCGCGTTCACCTGACGGGCGGCCAGGTGGCCGACGCGCAGGCCGAGGGCGCCACGGGCGTGAAGGCGCTCTTCCGCCTCCTCCAGTGGAAGGAGGGCCTGTTCGCCTTCATCCCGGGAGAGCTGTCGCAGCCCGGCGACATCCACAAGGGGGTGGAGGAGCTGCTCCTCGAGGGGCTGCGCCAGGCGGACGAGCTGCCGGCGATCCGCGCGGCGCTCCCCGACCCGGACGCGCCGCTCGTGCTGGCGCCGGCCGCCGACCAGCTCCTCGGCGAGCAGCACCCCGTCACCGCCGAAGTGCTGGCCCTGTGCCGCAGCGGGGTCGCGACGGTCGGCGAGATCCTCCAGCGCTCACGCGCCACCGACTACAGCGCTGCGCAGGCGCTGCTGACGCTGCTGAGACGGGGCCTCGTGATCCCGCAGGCCGGTGCCGCGCCGGCGCGCAAGGAGCAACGGCCCCTTCTGCCGCCCGGCGGCGCCCACGCGCTGCGCGCCCGCCTGCGCCACCCCGGCAGCGAAGGACCCACGCGAGGCAAGATTCTCTTCGCGTCCCCGGACGGTCCCGCGCTCGGAGCGTTCTTCGCCAAGCTCGCGGCCCTGCCCCAGCTGCGGCTCGATCAGGGCAAGGCGCTCCCCGGCTTCGGGACCGCGGGGCGACTGGAGCTGGGCGACGACCTCGCCCTCGACGTCGTGATCCTCCCCACGGCGGAGGCCAACCGCCCGCTCTGGCAGCCGTTCGCCTCGCGGGCGCTCGGCGCGGTGGTCCTGTTCCCCACGGAACATCCGGGCTCGGAGGCCGCCGCCTCGCTCGTCGCCTTCCTCGGCCGGGAGCAAGGCCTTCCGGTCGTCGTGCCCGGGCACGTCGAGCTGCCGGCGGAGCTGGCGCGGCCGGGCTCCGCCACCGGCGGGCCGGCGGATCCGGTGGAGGCGCTGAGAGAGTTGCTCGCGCTCGCGGTGCGCGCGCGCCCCCGGGCGGTCTGACTCGGACGCTACGGCGGGCTGATGCCCCGCGCCGTGTTCACGGCGATGCGCGCCTGGACTCCGTTGGCGCCGGAGTTCGTCGAGACGACGTCGTAGCCCTCGTCGAAGTAGCCCTCCTGGGTCTGCACCGTGACGATCGTGCCGCTGTCGTAGATGAACGCCCGCACCCCGGCGGGGTGCAGGGTCGAGGTCACGAGCGTGCCCAGCGTGGTCGCCGGGCCGAACTCGACCATGAAGATCCACGGATTGTCGAAGGCCAGCACCGTGGGCACGTCGCCGACCCCGCCGTCGGGGACCTCCGAGAGATCGACCATGTAGTAGACCTGGTTCCAGCCGGCGATGGTCGGCAGCTCGTTCTGCAGATCCGAGATGAGGACCTCGAAGAAGGCGAAGTCGTTGGCCCCGAAAGCATTCACGTCCTGGATGACCGTGGCGTAGTCCTGGGATCGCTTCACCGTGAGCTGCACCACCATCTTGCCCTGGAGGTAGGCGAGCACGTCGTCGAGCCGCTGGAAGGTCTCGGTGGACGACGGGAAGCGGTGGCACTGGACGATCTGCGCCGCGGTCATGTTCTCGATGTAGTCGTTGTAGCAGTCGAGCGATTCGTAGAGCTGGATCGGGCTGGAGTGGGCGAGCACGGGGACGTTGTCGCTCGAGACCCGGACGTCGATCTTCACGCCGTCCATCCCCCCGTCGTAGGCGAGCGCCATGGCGCCGTTCGAGAGGTAGGGGTTGTTCACCGCGTCCCACATCCCACCGTGGCCGATCGCCATCGCCCGGGGGCAGGTCGCGTCGGTCCAGCAGACGCCGAGAGAATTGCGGTAGGTCCCGCCGTCCGGCACCGGGGGAAACCCTCCGCCCGAGGAGCCGCCCGCGCTGCTGCCGCCGCCGGTACCAGTGGCTGTCGACGAGGTGGCAACGGCGCCTCCCGAGGTGGCGCCTCCGCTCGTCGAAGCCACCGACCCACCCGTGGTGGCACCGCTGCCGGTCGAGGAGGAGGAGGCCGCCGAGCCGTGGGCCCCGCCGGCCGTCGAGGCGCCCGTGGAGCCCGCGGTGGGAGTACCGCCGCCCGTCGAGGAAGCCGACGCCGCCGACGTGCCAGAAGCCCCTCCGGAGCTCGAGGTGGCGGCCGACGCCGATCCCGTCGATCCGGCCTGGCCCCCGTCCGTGGCCGCCCCCTGCGCGCTGCAGCCGACGGCCAGACCGATCGCCGCGACGCTCGCGAGCAGCCGGTGACGGGGCGACGGCGGGAGGCGGACGACGGGTCCAGGAGCCTGCGTCGGCACGTGATCCATGGCGATCCTCGCGGGCGTGAGACCCGAGCACTATAGACAACTCGGCTCCCGGCGAGCAGCCCGTCTAGTGCGCGGGGGGCGGCGGCTGCGGGGCTGGCGCCACGTCCTGCAGCCGCATGATTCTTTCCTGATCCGCCCGCTTCCGCGCGGCCTCGGCCCGCACCATGGCCGCCTGCGCCGACCGCGCCTGCGCCCGCTGCACCAGCGTCCAGCCGAGCACCGCGAGGCCGAGCGCCGCGAAGCCGCCGGTCAGCCAGAGCGTTCCCGTCCAGCGGACCCGTCGCAATCGCTCCCGATCGCGCTGGAGGCGCATGGCGTGCTCCTCCCGCTGCAACAGGCTGAAGCGCGCGTCGAGCTCTTCGGGGCCTTGGGCCGGAGCGAATTCGTCGGCCCGCAGGGCGGCGCCGCCCACGCGCTGCTTGGCCGACACCGGGCGTCCAGCCAGGTCGTCCTCCAGCGCGTCGTCGAAGAGATCCGGGCGCTTCCGCGACACGCGGACCATTTTAGCCGAGAACTCACGAACCGTCACGGGCTGTCCGATCTTGGGGCGATGACGCCGCAGATCGCCCATGTTCTGTGCGGTGCCGCTTCTGCCATGGGCCCTCCTCCGTCCTAAGCTACCGAGTCCAGGTCGCGCAGCCCGTCGCCAAAAACGGCATGAACCTTGCTTGCTTAACCGCAACCTCAGGAGGTCCTGAACATGCACAGCGATGACGTCCTTCTCGTGGATGCTGATCCTTGCGCCCTCGGTCTCATGGCGCAGGGCCTGACGCGCCAGGGGCTGCGGGTTCGGCCCGTCGCTCGCTCCGAGGACGCCCTCGCCTCGCTGTCGCGGGAGATCCCCTCGCTCGTGATCTCCGACGTCGAGCCGAGCGGTGCCGACGGCCTGCGCATCCTCGAGGTCATGCGCCGCGATCCGCGCACGGCGGAGATCCCGGTGCTCCTGCTCGCGAAGGGTGAATGGACGCGCCGGCAGGAAGAAGCCAAGCAGCTCGGCGCGCAGGGCCTCCTCAAGAAGCCGCTCTTCGTGCAGGACGTCGCGGTCCTGGGCCGGCTCCACGCCGGGCACGCCGCCGCCGAGGAGACGTTCACCGGGGAGCTCGGGGACATCCGCTGCCCCTGGCTGGTCCGCGGCCTGCTCGCGGGCGGCCGCTCCGGCCAGCTGAGCTTCGACCCCGCCGGCGGGCGGGTCTACTTCCGCGACGGCTGCGTCATCGACGCGGTGCTGCCGCCCCTGAGCGGCGAGCGCGCGCTGTGGCGCATCCTCACCTTCGAGCAGGGACGCTACCGCGTCCGCTTCGGACCGACCGAGCGGCCGCAGACGGTCGCGATCGACCTGCGAGATCTCCAGTCCCGCGGCTTCGACCACGTGCGCAAGTGGAACGAGCTCAAGGACGCGCTCGGCCCGATCGACGCGAAGCTCGAGGTCGACTACCGCCGTCTCTCCGAGCAGCTCGACGCGGTGCCTCCGGCCGTATGGCCCTTGCTGCGCCTCTTCGACGGGCACCGCACCGTGACCCAGGCGCTCGACGGTTTCGGCGTGGACGACCACGTCGCAGCCCAGGCCATCGTGAAGCTGCAGACGCTCGGCCTCCTGCGCCCGGCGGGATCGGGACCGCAGACGGCGCCGCCGCCGCTCGTGCTCACCGAGGTCATCGAACCGCCGGCACCGGCACAGCCGCTGGAGTCGGGCGAGGTCACCGCAGCGTCCGAGGAAGCGCCGTCGGCGGCCCAGAGCACCGACAGTGCCATCGAGTCGTTCTTCGTCGGCGAGGCCCACCCGGACACCCTCGAGGCCGCGGCGGCCGTCCAGGCCGCCCCGGTGGAAGCTCCCACCCTCGGCGACGTCGCGCCGGCCCTCGTGCCGGAAGGCGTGGCCCTGGCGCTGGGACACGAGCCCGCCGAGCCCCCTCGTGAGGCTGCGCCCGCCGGGGCCGTCGATTCTCTCGAGAGCAGCTTCTTCGGCGCCGAGGCGGCCCCGGCCGAGACCGCCTGGACCGTCGAGGCGTCCGCCAAGCCCGCCCGCAAGATCGAGCTCTCGCCCGAGCGCTCTCGGTGGATCCTCGGCGGCCTCGCGGCCGCCGGCGCCGCGGCGCTCGTGATCGCCCTCTGGCCGCACGCCGCTCCGGCGCCGAAGCCGGCGCCCGTCCCGCCGCGCGCACGCGCCGTGGTGGCGCCGCCGGCCCATCCGGCGGTGTTCGCCGCGGCACCGGTGAGCCCGGCGCCGACCGGCGACGCGGAAGCGACCAAGCTCCTCGAGGCAGGCCAGAAGGCCTACGACGCGCACCAGTTCGCGGCCGCGGAGACCAGCTTCCAGAAGGCCGTCGCGGCGCATCCCGACCACGCCATCGCGCAGATGTACCTCGGCCTCGTCGAGTACGAGCAGGGCAAGCTCGCCGAGGCCATCGCGCCGCTGGAGAAGGCGCGGTCGCTCGACCCGCAGAACCAGCGGGCGAAGCTGCTGCTCGGAGCGGACTACCAGGAGCTCGGCAAGAAGGACCTCGCCCGGGAGCGCTACGAGGAGTACCTGAAGCTGTCGCCCAAGGGCGAGTACGCGCGGGAAGTGCACGCGATTCTGGCCCGCCTGACCAAGAGCTAGGGTCAGCCGGTCGATCGGGAGGCGCCCGGCCTTCGCGGTCGGGAACGCACTTGCGCGGTTGGGATCGCGACTCAGGGCGCGCGCGCAAACCCAAGATCTTGCTCGAGCGCGCGGCCGGCATGGCCGTTGCTGACGTGTCGAGGGCATGTGGACCACGACCCTCGCTCTCCTCGCGCTGGGCGCGCTCTTCTCCGACGGCGCCGCCAGCGATCCCGACCAGTCGGCTGAACGGCTCGGCGTCTCGAACCTCGACGCCCGCAGCCTCTCGGAAGATGCGCGGTCGTTCCAGCCGCCGGCCGACGCCGCGCCTGCCCTCACGGAGAGCACCGGCTGGGCCTCGCTGTTGCCCGATCTGTCGGTCGGCCTCCAGTACCAGGCCGCCTCGACCCTGAAGAACAGCGAGGGAGGCTTCGCGGCCCGCCTGCCCGAGAGCACCATCCTCCTCGTGGCCGCGAGCTGGCCGCTGCCGGACGCGGGCAAGGGATCGCCTCGTTCGCGCCGCTGGCTCGCCCAGGCCTCGACCCCGCCGGCGCCGATCGCGGCGGCGCAAGCGGATCCCGAACCGCCCGGCCCCACCATCCAGGAGCTGCAGCGGGCCGCGGAGGAAGCCTCGCTTCTCCACGGGATCGACCTGGCGTCGCTGCGCGCGCGCGCCCGGAACGCCGCGTGGCTCCCCGAGCTGAGCGCCGAGTACCAGCGCAACGTCGGCAACATCGACCTGCTGGGCATCTCCAGCGGCGAGGGCGTGGACACGAGCGACGTCGAGGACGTGAGCCGCTACGGCCTGCGCGCGACCTGGCGGCTCTCGGAGCTCGTCTTCTCGCAGCAGGAGCTGCACGTGGCCACGGCGGCGCTCAAGCTGCAAGAGGCGCGGCACGATCTCCTGGCGGAGGTCGCGCGGCTCTTCTTCGAGCGCAAGCGCCTGTTGCTCAAGCGCAAGCTCGAACCCGATGCGGACGCGCGCAGGCGGATCACCATCGACATCGAGGAGCACACGGCCAGCCTCGACGCGCTCACCGGCGGCTACCTCTCGAGGCACCTGCACCGGAGAGCGCCGTGAGGCCGTGGCTCGCCCTGTGCCTCCTGGCGGCGTGCCCCCCTGCCGCTCCCACGATCGACGTGACCGCGCCGGAAGTGGTCTCGGTGGACCCCGCCGATGGAGGAACGGCCGTGCCGCTGGGCACCTCCCCCGAGCTCTGCTTCAGCGAGGCAATGGACCCGACCTCGCTGACGCCGGCCTCGGTGGCGCTCGACCGCAAGGTGGGCAGCAAGAAGCAGAACGCCGGCGCCACGCCCACTCTCGATGCGACGGGACGGTGCCTGACCCTCACCCCGCCCGGGCCGCTCGCCCCGAGCAGCAGCTACGAGATTGCGTTGACCACCGGAGCCCACTCCGCCGCCGGCGTCGAGCTGTCGCACGGGAAGAGCGCGACGACCGCCTTCGCCTCCACGTTCTTCACTGCCGGCGTCCCGACGGAGGCCGCCCTGTGGATCCCCTCCAACGGCACGCTCGCGGCGCCGCTGGATCTCGCCGAGGTCCTCGTCGGCTTTTCGCGGCCCATGGCCCGCTCGGACGCGCCTCTGCAGCTCGTGCCGGCGGGTGGGGGGAGCTACTTCGTCGACGGCCTGCACGCCGCAGAGCTGACGCCTGCGCCGCTCATGGTGGGCGAGAGCTTTTCGCTGACCCTGTCCGCGTCGCTCGTGGACGCGGACGGCGACGCGCCCGTCTCGCCGGGATCGCTCGGCTTCACCGTGGGCTCCTGCGCCGAAGGGGACCCGCCCTCGGTCACGGATGGCACCGTGCTCCCGCGCGACCGCGACGCCCTCCTGGTCTACCAGGTCGACCGGCCGTGCCTCTGCGCGGCGACGATCGACGACTCCGGTTGCGCCGACGCCGGCTTCGTGGCCTCGCCCGCGACGTGCTCGGTCCCCTACGACCCCTGCCAGGGCGGTGCCCTCTGCAGCTGCGCCGTCCCGCTCGTCGGGCTCTGTCCGGGCACCGCCGCCGCGGCGACGCCGCTGACCCTGGGGTGGAACGGCCTCCAAGGGTCCGCGCCCGACGTTTCGGAGTTCCAGCTGGCGTCGCCCTTGCCGCCACTCGTCATCACCGAGGTGATGCTTTCCCCTTCGAGCTCACGAACGACGGGCGCCTTCGTCGAGGTCGCGAACCTGGGCGACGACCCCATCGACCTGCTGGGCCTCCAGCTCGCGAACTGCGCCGGGACCCAGGCGTGCGCGTACCCGAAGGCGATCCAGGCCTTCGGCCCGCTGGTGCCCGGTGCTTCCACGGTCGTCGCGCCCCACGACTACGCCCTGCTGGTCGACGGGCAGTTCGAGGCCTCGCAGTACCCGTCGCTTCCCGCCGACGTCCTGCTGCTTGCCCCGATGGACGGCGCCCCGCTGCTGAGCCTGTCGACGACCGAACCCCAGCCGATCGGTCTCCTCCCCGCGAGCGGCGCCGGGCCGCCGCTCTCCACCTTCGACGGCACGGTCGCCGCGCAGAAGGGGTTCTCGGCGGAGCGCATCGACCCGGCGGCGCCGGACCCGCAGCCGGGCAACTGGTCGCTCACCGCGATCCCCGGCGGAACGCCCGGCCTGTGCAATTCGGTGACGCCCGCGGCGGCCTGTCCAGAGGCGGCCGCCGAGTGACACCTGATCGGCTAGCGGTTCGCGTCCGACGGCGCGTTCGGGTGCCGCAGCAACAGCGCCCTCAGGGCGGGAGAGCGGCGGACGAGCTCCTGCCTGAGCAAGTGGGCAATGAGGGTCGGGGGCGCGGCCGCCCAGCGCGCGACGTTCTGCACGAGCAGCGTCGACGTGAAGGTGCGGGCGCAGAGACGGGCCGCGGTCTTTCCGTCGACCGGCAGGCCGGTGAGCGGCGTGAGGCAGCGGCCCTCGGTCTTGAGGATGAGCTCCACGCGTTCGTCCGCGTCCGCGGTGGTGAAGCGCGCGCGCAGGAGCTCCCGGGCGATGCGTCGGGTCTGCTCGGGGATCTCGCGCGACACGGTGAGCTGGTACTGCTCGAGCAGCCTGCGCCCCCCGAAGAGGCGTCGCATCAAGCCGGCCGGCAGCTGCGGGTTCCGCAGCAGGGCCCGGCGCACGCCCGCGTCCGCCGCGAACGCCGCGCGAGCCCCCAGCGCCTCCAGGCCCAGGGCGGTGTGGTGATGGGCGGCGACGAGGCGCGCCTGCGGGAGGCCGAAGCCGGGGTTGTCGAGCAGCGCGCGGATCACCGGGAAGAGCGGGTCGAAGCAGAGCGCGGACAGCTCCGGCTCGCCTGCCGCGGTGGCGCGGGACGCACGCTCGTCGCCCGGCAGCGCCCGCAGTGTGGTCTCGAAGAGCTGGCGGTGGGTCCCGGTGGAGGCCTCCTCCTCCTGGGTCGGCTCCCCCTCCCGCTCGTCCGCTTCGGGAGGGGCCTCGGGGGTCGGCTCTGGCAGGGGCTCCGCTCTCAGGGCGGCTGGCGGGGCGCCTTTCGCCCCGGCGTCCCCGCCCTTTGCGACCGCGCCGAGCGACACGAGCTTGTCCAGTGCGGCCGCGATCTTCTCGGGCGGCAGGCCGGTGACGAGACCCAGCTCCCGGACGCCGGTCGCGCCGTCGAGGCGCGACGCGACGAACCCCTCCTCCGCCGTCAGCGGCAACCCGCGGAGATCGATCCGCGCATCGAGCAATGGCTTCCAGTCCGCCATCCGGATCCCGCGCCTATCCCTTCACGCCCCCGGCCGTCAGCCCCGCCACGAGCTGCTTCTGCAGCGCGAAGAAGACCAGCATGACCGGCAGCGACACCACGAGCGCGCCCGCGGCGAAGTGCCCCCACTCGGTGTGGTACTCGCCCACGTAGCGCTGCAGCGCCACCGGAAGCGTGAACGTCCGCTCGTCGCCGAGGAAGGTCGCCGCCAGGATGTACTCGTTCCAGGCCGAGAGAAACGCGAACAGGGCCGTCACCGCCAGAGCCGGCCGCGCCAGGGGAAGCACCACGCGCGTGAAGATCTGCCAGCTCGAGGCCCCGTCGATGCGCGCCGCCTCGTCGAGCTCCCGCGGCAGCGTGTCGAGGTAGCCCTTGAGCGTCCACACGCAGAAGGGCACCGCGGTCGTGCTGTAGACGAGCACCAGGCCGAGGAGGCTGTCGAGCAGGTGCAGGTCGTCCAGCAGGATGTAGAGGGGGATCGCCATCATCGTCCCGGGGAACATCTGCGTGGCCAGGAAGAAGGCGAGCGACCCCTGGCGGCCCCGGAAGCGCAGCCGGCTGAAGGCGTAGGCGGCGGTGGCGGACGACGCCAGGCCCACCACGGCCGTCGCCAGCGCGACGACGCAGCTGTTGCCGAGCTGCCGCCAGAGGTGGCCCGCGCTTCCGGCGCCCCAGAGGTCGCGGAAGTTCTGCAGCGACCAGTGGGACGGCCAGGGGTTCGGGCTCTGGTCGAAGGCCTGCGAGGGGCCGAGCGCCATCTTCACGACCCACAGCACCGGGTACAGCGCCGCTGCCGTCGCGACGATCGCGGCGAGATGGCCCAGCACGACGGCCAGCGTGGGCGCTCGCCTCACGTCCGGGCCTCGCGCCCCGCGAGGAGCTTCTGGGCGCCGACGGCGTAGCCGGCGAGGAGGACGAAGATGATCGCGCTGTACGCCGCGGCGTAGCCGTACTGCCCCTGCCGCGCGAAGGCCCAGCGGTAGGCCTCGCTGATCAGGATGTCCGTCGATCCGCCGGGCTCGCCGCCGGACACGAGCCAGATGACGTTGAACATGTTGAAGGTCCAGACGCCTCCGAGGATCACCGCGGGCAGGAGCGCCGGGCGCAGCAGCGGCCAGGTGACGTGCCGGAAGCGATTCCAGGGCCCTGCGCCGTCGAGCGCGGCCGCGTCGTACAGCTCGCGCGGGATGGACGACAGGGCGCCGAGCGCGACGACCATCATGAAGGGAAAGCCCAGCCAGACGTTGGTGCAGACGTCCGCCGCGAAGCTCGTGGAGAAGTGCGAGAACCAGCTGATGCGCGGCAGCCCCACCGCGACCAGCAGCCCGTTGATCGCGCCGAACTGGCGGTGGAAGAGCCCCTTCCAGATGAGGGCGGTCAGGTAGTTCGGCACGGCCCAGGGGACGATCAGGAGCACGCGGAAGAGCGGCCGCAGCCGCAGCCACGAGGCGTGGAGCAGCAAGGCGAGGGCCACCCCGAGGCCCACGTGGAAGGCGAGATTCACCGCGGTCCACAGCAGCGTCACCGCGAGCGTGAAGTAGAACGACAGCGGCTCGGTGATGGCGTAGCCGCGCGAGGCCAGAATGTCCGTGAAGTTGCCCAGCCCCACGAAGCGGTAGCTGCCGTCCAGGCCGCGGTGGAAGCAGGAGAGGCCGAGCGAGAAGAGGATCGGGAACAGCACGAGGGCCACGGTGGCGATCGCCGCGGGCAGGACGAAGGCGTAGGCGTCCCAGCGGGCCGGCTCGGCGGCGCTGCGCCGCCGCCGTTCCCAGGCGACGATCGCGGCGACCAGGGCGAGGACGAACGCCAGGGTGGGCCATGGCGACGCGGTGGCCGGCGCCGGCCGCTGCAGCGCGCGCAGCTGGCTTCCCGCGTTGCGCAAGGCGTCGCGCGGATCCTCGCCCCGGAGCGCGGCCCGCAGGGCGCCCTGCGCGGGCTCCCAGAGCAGCTGCATCACGGGCGCCGTGCTCATGGGCACCGCTCGCTCCGCCGCCGTGCGGAACGCGGTCATCACCGGATCGGCCGCCACCTGCGGATCGAGGTAGGCCGCACGGTTGGCCACGAGCTGGCGCGCCTCGCGCGCGCGGGTGAGCGCCGCCTCGTCGGAGGTGAGAAAGGCGAGCGCCTTGGCGGCCCCGTCGGGCTCCCGCGCGTTGGCAGAGACGAAGAGACCCTCCACGGTGAGGAAGGGCTTCGCCGGCAGCCCGGTCGCGGACACCACCGGCAGCGGCGCCACGCCGTAATCGAGGCCCTTGGGCAGCTCGCCGAGGAACCACGGCCCGTTGATGGCCATGGCCGCCTTCCCCTCGGCGAAGAGCTGCGTGACCAGCGCGGAGGTCGCCTCCTGCGGGATCAGGCCGCGCGCTTGCAGATCGGCGACGAAGCGCAGCGAGGCCGCGACGGGCGCGGTGTCGATGTCGAGCCGTCCCCGCGCGTCGAAGAGCGAGCCGCCGAAGCCGAAGATCCAGGGCACGTGGTAGTAGAAGTCGCCGCTCTGGTAGGCCAGCCCGAAGCGGCCCGCCCCCGGGTCGGTGAGCCGCACCGCGTCGGCCAGGACCTCGTCGGTGGTGGCAGGGGGCGTCGGCAGCAGCCGGCGGTTGTAGAAGAGCGCGAGCGTCTTGAAGGCGAGCGGCGCGCCGAGCTGCCGCCCCTTCCACTGGAAGGCCTCGGCCGTGCCCGGGAGGAAGCGACCGGGCTGCAGCGACACCGGCGCGAGCAGGCCGCCCTCCGCCCAGCCGCCGAGCCGCTCGTGGGCGAAGACGAAGAGATCGGGGCCGTGCCCCCGCGGGATCGCCGCCGAGACCTTCGAGGCCACCGCGTCGTAGGGGATGGAGAGCAACTCCAGCCGGTACTCGGACTGGCTGCGGTTGAAGCGGTCGGCGAGATCGGAGAGTGCCCGCGCCTCGTCCGCGCGGTAGCTGTGCCACAGCGCCACGGTGCGCGGCGCGGCGAGGCAGAGCGAGAGCGCGAGGAGGCTAGCCGGCATGCGCGGCGGCCTGCGGGCGCGCCGGCGGCAACGCGCGCTCGCTCTCGGCGTCGAAGAGCAGCAAGGCCTCGCGCGGCACCGCCAGCTGCACGCCCTGGCCGGGCGCGAGGCGCGCCGCGGCCGCCGCCTCGGTGCGCACCACCACGGCGGCGTCGCCCA
The DNA here is from genome assembly GCA_035508175.1 of Myxococcales bacterium. Taxonomy (GTDB): domain Bacteria; phylum Myxococcota; class Myxococcia; order Myxococcales; family JAKAPL01; genus DATJNL01. The sequence continues at coordinate 13,028 of DATJNL010000370.1, read as the reverse complement.
CGCGCACCTGCACGTAGGCCTCCCAGCCGATCAGCTCGGTGGCCTCCACCGCGCCCCGCAGCGAGTCGGGCGAGGGCCCCGCGATCGAGAGGTCCTGCGGCCGCACGCCGATCCAGAGCTGCGCGCCTTCCCGGACGCCCTCGGCGTCGGGAATGGCGAGCGAGAAGCCGGCGCCCTCGGCCCGGAAGCCCCCGGCCTGCGATCGCGCCGTCCCGCGCAGGAAGCTCATGGGCGGACTGCCGAGGAAGCCGGCGACGAAGCGGTTGGCCGGTTGCCGGTAGACCTCGAGCGGCGGGCCGACCTGCTGGAGCTGCCCGGTGCGGAGCACCGCGAGCCGGTCGGCCAGCGTCATCGCCTCGATCTGATCGTGCGTCACGTACACGGACGTGGTGCCGATCGTCCGGTGGAGCTTCTGGAGCTGCAGGCGCACCTGGCTGCGCAGCGACGCGTCGAGGTTCGAAAGCGGCTCGTCGAACAGGAACACCGCGGGGCGTCGCACGATGGCCCGCCCCATGGCCACGCGCTGCCGCTGGCCGCCCGACAGCTCGCGGGGGCGCCGCGCCAGCAGGCCGGTGAGCTCGAGCAGCGCGGCCGCCTCCTCCACGCGCCGATCGATGTCGGCCCGCGCCACCTTGCGCAGCACGAGGCCGAACTCGAGGTTCTGCCGGACCGACATGTGGGGGTAGAGCGCGTAGCTCTGGAAGACCATCGCGACGTCGCGCTGCGCGGGCGGGAGCGCATCCACGCGGCGCCCCCCGATCCAGATCTCGCCCGACGACGGCTCCTCCAGCCCGGAGATCAGGCGCAGCAGGGTGGTCTTGCTGCAGCCCGACGGCCCCACGAGCACGAGCAGCTCGCCGTCCGCGATCGAGAGGTCGATGCCCCGCACGATCGGCGTGCCGGCGATCTCCTTGCGCAGCCCGCGCAATTCCACGGTGGCCATCCGGAGGGTCGTATCGCCGAAGGCCTCTCACGGTCAACGCCCGCACGGGCGAGGACCCTGCTGCGCAGCCGGCTTGCGCCGGACGTTCCCGGCGGCTAGCGTGGCGCGGTGCGTCGGCTCGCCGCAGCACTCTGCCTGTTCCTCGCGCTCGGCTGCGAACGTCTGAGCACCGGCGCGCGCGAAGACTTCGGCCGCCGCTACAGCTGCCCCGACGACCGGATCACCTGGAAGCCGCGCGACGACCTCCCGGCCGACGAGGTCATGGGGCTGCGAATGCTGGAGCCCCGGCCTCCGCCCGCGGTGCAGCAGGACCCGGGCCGCTTCGCCAAGTGGCAGGCGGACCGGGCGCAGGACCGCGCGCGCATGGCCCACTTCAACGACGCCTACCAGGTCTTCGAGGTGTCCGGTTGCGGCCACACCGACATCCTCGCCTGTCGCCACCCCACGTCGCCCGATGGCCGGGGCACCTACCCGGGCCGCGTGTCCTGCCAGATCGGCACGCTGCGAGCTCCCTGAAGCAGCCGGCCTCCGCGCGGGCGTCGGCGCCGCCTTGCGCCCCGACGGCACGGCGCGTACCTTGGCGCGCGGTGCACCCTCCCCTCGCCGCTCCCGGGCCGCGCCCGCGAGCTTCCTGAATGCCGCTCCGCCTGCTGCCGCTCGGCGGCCTCGGCGAGATCGGCATGAACTGCCTGCTCGTCGAGCGCGACGGGGAGTCGCTCCTCGTGGACTGCGGCGTCCGCTTCCCGGGGGCCGAGGCGCACGGGGTGGACGTGGTGATCCCGGACTTCCGCCCGCTGCTCACCCGCCGCGATCGGCTGCGCGGGCTCCTGCTCACGCACGGGCACGAGGATCACATCGGGGCCGTGCCCTACCTCCTGGAGGAGATGCCGGAGCTGCCGGTGTACGGCACGCGCTTCACGCTCGCGCTCGTGCGGCAGAAGCTCGACGAGCTGTCGCTCGGAGGCGACCTGCGCGAGCTCACGCCGCGCGTCCCCGTGCAGCTCGGAGCCTTCTCCGTCGAGCCGTTGCGGGTGACCCACAGCATCCCCGACGGCGTGGCCCTGGCGATCGAGAGCCCCGAGGGGCTCGTCATCCACACCGGCGACTTCAAGCTGGACGAGGATCCGATCGACGGCGAACGGACGGACCTCGAGCGCCTCTCGCAGCTCGGCGACCGCGGCGTGCTCTGCCTGCTGTCCGACAGCACCAACGCCCTCGTCCCGGGCCGCTGTCCCGGCGAGCGCAGCGTGGGGCCGGCGCTGGAGCGAGCGCTGGCCGAGGCGCCGGGGCGGGTGGTCGCCGCGCTCTTCGCCTCGCACATCCACCGCATCCAGCGGCTGCTCGAGCTGGCGCAAGCCGCCGGCCGCAAGGTCGCGCTCAACGGCCGCAGCCTGGAGCAGAACGTGGCCTCCGCGACCGCCGTGGGCAAGCTCACGGTCCCGCCGGGCGTCCTCGTGAGCCAGGAGGACGCGGCGACCCTCGAGGCGCGGCGGCTCTTGATCCTCTCGACCGGCGCGCAGGGCGAGCCCCGCAGCGGGCTGGTGCGGCTCGCCTCGGGAAGCCACCCCCGCCTGCACCTCGAGGCCGGCGATCGGGTGATCTTCTCGTCGCGCGTCATCCCGGGCAACGAGGTCTCCGTGGCCGCGCTGCAGAACGCCTTCGCCCGGCTGGGGATCGACTCGCTCGCGGACCCGGTGCACGCGGTGCACGTCTCCGGCCACGCCTACTCGGGCGACGAGCGCGAGGTGATCCTCCGGACGCGCCCGCGGGCCTTCATCCCCATCCACGGCGAGGCGCGCCACCTGCGCGCCCACCGCGAGATTGCGATCGGGGCCGGCGTGCCGGCCGAGCGCTGCCTGGTGGCCTACGACGGCGACGTCGTCGAGCTCGGGGATCCGCCGCGGATCGCCAACCACGTCGACGTGGGCAAGATCTTCCTCGACCGGTGGGGCGGCGGCGACGTGCCCGAAGGGCTCCTGCGCGACCGCCGCACGCTCGCGGAGAACGGCCTCGTCGTCGCCGTCGTGGTCATCGATGGGGCCTCCGGGGCGCTGAGCCGCCCCCCGGATCTCCTGTCGCGCGGCGTGGCCGCGCCCAACCCCGAGCGCTTCTGGCAGGAGGCCCGGCGCGTCGTCGAGGCCGAGATCGAGGCGCTCGCTCCCGAGCTGCGCGCCGACCCGCCGGCGGTGGAGGACGCGGCCGCGCGCGCGCTGCGCCGGCATTGCAAGAAGCAGCTCGAGCGCCGCCCGCTGGTGATGCCGGTCGTGCTGAGCCTCTGACTCGGGTTCGCGCTCTCGACTGGCCGGAATCACCAGGATCAGCGCCCTTCGGGCGGCGGGAGGACAGCCCGCCCCGCGCTCAGACAGTCCTCGCGCGATTGGGTCCCAGGAGAAAGAGACCCGCGGCGACGCGCTGCGGAACTCGCGCGGGACGGGCCGTCCTCCCGCCGCCCCAGCCGAGCCGCAGGGCCAAACCTCGCCGTCGGGAGCGGTGCTTGGGGGGTTGGGCGTCGTCTCGACGCGCCGAGGGGCGGTCGACGGTTGGCGGGGGCCGTTGTATGTGTACCGACCATGCGCAACCGATTGGCGACCGTAGCCGTTCTCTTCCTCGCTGCCGCTTGCAGCTCCACTTCGGGGGCTGACGCGGGCGGGTCCACTGCTGGGCCTGGAACGAGCGGGGCTTCGAGCACGGGCGGCCGCGGTTCGAGCGGCTCCACCGGCGGGTCCACCACCAGCTCGACCGGCAGCGTCGCGACGGGCGGGTCGACGGGCGGCACCGCGACGGGCGGAACCAGCAGCACCGGCGGCATAGCCGCCTGCGTGGAGGGCGCGGGCTGCGTGCCCAGCGCCGCTCCCACCGACGTCGGCCTCTGCTGCGCCGGAGTCTGCCGCGACATCCAGGCCGATCCCGCGAACTGCGGCGGCTGCGGCGATGGCTGCCCGAGCGGCACCACCTGCCAGTACGGCTTCTGCAGCCTGCCGAGCTGCGCCGGCGCCGCGACCAACGACTACTGCGCCCTCGCCGACGGCGGCAACGGCCAGTGCTGCAACGGCGCCTGCTTCGACCCGGGCGACTTCAATTCCGATCCCGCGAACTGCGGCGCCTGCGGCGATGGCTGTGCGGCCGGATCGGCCTGCGCGAGCCAGGCCTGCGCGCTCGCCGACGGTGGGAGCGGCTTCTGCGCCCAGGACAGCGACTGCCCGGCCGGCCAGAGCTGCTCCGTCCAGGGCGCGTGCGCGCGCACGAGCTGCGGCGACGCCGGCGCCGGCACGGTGTGCAACCTCCCGGCGACCGCGACGGACGCGCAGGGCGTCTGCTGCGGCGGCGCCTGCTCCGACTCCAGCTGGGACGATGCCAACTGCGGAGGCTGCGGCCTCGCCTGCCCGTCCGGATCGGAGTGCCTCTACGGCACCTGCCAGGCGACGCCCAGCTGTGGGCCCTCGGATTGGGGTACGGCGTGCCAACCCACGCCGGGCGTCGGGGGTTCCTGCTGCGGCAGCACCTGCTCGGATTTGACCACCGATTCGCAGAACTGCGGCTACTGCGGCGGCGGTTGTCCCACCGGCTCGACCTGCACGGGCGGCGTCTGCGTCTACACGGACGGGGGCTTTGCCTCCTGCGCGCCGCCGGCGATCGGCTGTCCGGCCGGCACGCTCTGCGGCGATTTCGGAGGCCTCTGTTCCCCAGCGACCTGCGGCTCCTCCTTCGGCTTCTGCTTTCTCGGCATCGAGAGCGCTCCCGGCCTCTGCTGCGGCGGGCACTGCGTCGACGCCCTCGAGGATCCCGCGAACTGCGGCGCCTGCGGCGCGTCGTGCGACGGCGGCGTCTGCACGTCGCCGGAGATCGCCAGCACCACCAGCGGCGGGGCCTGCGTCCCTGCGGCGACGGGCAGCTGTGCGGGGGGGTGCCCTTCCGGGCAGAGCTGTGCCGCCGGCGTTTGCCTCGAGACGTCGTGCGACGACTACGAGACCGCCTTCTGCGCGCTCGGCGACGGCGGAGCGGGCGCCTGCTGCCTCAATTTCTTCACCGGCGTCACCTCCTGCGCCGACGTCACTCACGACCCGGCCAACTGCGGCGGCTGCCAGGTGGCCTGCCCCACGGGCCAGACGTGCGAGAACGGGGTCTGCAGCGGCACCGTCGCCCCCTGTTCCGCGGCGAACCAGTTCGACGGCTGCGCCCTCACGGACGGCGGCTTCGGCCTCTGCTGCCCCGGCGGCGGCTGCAGCGATCCCAACTCCGACCCCCAGAACTGCGGCTACTGCGGCAACCCCTGCGGCGCGGGCTCGGCCTGCGTCGCCGGCAACTGCCAGTGATCCCGGGGGGCCACCCCGGCTTGCGGCGGCCCTCGAAATCTGCTTGAACAGGGCGCTTTTCGAGGAGCCGCCATGCCGTCTTTCGACATCTTCAGCAAGGTCGACATGCAGGAGGTCGACAACGCCCTGAACCAGGCGACGAAGGAGATCGCGCAGCGTTACGACTTCAAGGGCACCGAGACCTCGGTGGCCCTCGGCGAGGACAAGAAGTCGATCGTCGTGAAGGCGAACTCCGACGGCCGCGTGCTGGCAGCGGTCGAGGTGCTGCAGGGCAAGCTGGTCAAGCGGGGCGTGCCCCTCAAGGCCGTGGTCTTCGGCAAGGTCGAGCCCATCGGCGGCGACATGGTCCGGCAGGTGGCGACGCTGCAGCAGGGCATCCCGGTGGAGAAGGGCCGCGACATCGTCAAGGCGATCAAGGACGCCAAGATGAAGGTCCAGGCGTCCATCCAGGGCGACCAGCTCCGCGTGAGCGGCAAGGCGCGCGACGACCTGCAGGCGTGCATCCAGCTCGTCCGCGGCCAGGACTTCGGCGTCGACCTGCAGTTCGGGAACTTCCGGGACTAGATGAGCTCGCTGTACCTCCTCACGCTCGGCTGCCCCAAGAACCGGGTGGACTCCGAGATCATGCTGGGCGGCTTCGCCCGCCAGGGCTACCGGCTCGTCCAGGATCCGGCGAAGGCCGACGTCATCGTCGTCAACACCTGCTCGTTCATCGGGCCCGCCAAGGAAGAGTCGGTCGACGCCATCCTCGAGCTCGGCCGCTACAAGGACCCCGAGGCCGGCCAGTGCGAGACGCTCGTCGTCGCCGGCTGCCTCGCCCAGCGCTACGGGCCCGACCTCCAGAAGGACATGCCGGAGGTCGATCACCTGGTCGGCACCTCGGCCTACGCCGAGCTCCCCGACCTGCTGGCCGCGCACGCCGCGCCGAAGGTGATGCTGCCGGATCCCGACTACGTCCACGACGCCGCCACCCCGCGGATCAACTCGCTGCCCTCGTACACGGCCTATCTGAAGATCAGCGAGGGCTGCGACAACCAGTGCCAGTTCTGCATCATCCCGAAGCTCCGCGGGACGCAGCGCAGCCGCCCCATCGCCGACGTCGTGCGCGAGGCGAAGGATCTCGTCTCCCGCGGCGCCGTCGAGCTGAACCTGGTGGCGCAGGACCTCACCGCGTACGGCCACGACCTGCCGGGCCGGCCCCGCCTCCACGACCTGCTCGAGGCGCTCTGCGAGACCGACGCGCGCTGGCTCCGCCTGCACTACGCCTACCCGCGCGACTTTCCCGACCGGTTGATCGACGTGCTGGCGCGCGCGGACAAGGTCGTGAAGTACCTCGACATGCCGCTGCAGCACTGCTCCGACCGGCTGCTGCGCCGCATGCGGCGCGGCCGCGACAGCCGCTTCCTGCGGGACCTGCTGGCCGAGCTGCGCGCGCGCGTCCCCGGCCTGGTGATGCGCACCTCCCTCATCGCGGGGCTGCCGGGCGAGACCGAGGCCGACTTCGAGGAGCTGCGCGCCTTCGTCGCCGAGCAGCGCTTCGAGCGGCTGGGCGTCTTCGAGTACTCCGACGAGGAGGGCACCGGCGCCTACGAGATGGACGGCAAGGTGCCCGCCCGCACCATCCGCCGGCGCCGCCGCGAGCTGATGGCCTTGCAGCGAAGGATCAACCGGCAGCAGAACCGCGCGCTCGTGGGCCGCCGCCTCGAGGTCCTGGTCGAGGGCCCCTCGCCCGAGACGGAGCACCTGCTGGTGGGCCGCCACGCCGGGCAGGCCCCGGAGATCGACGGCCAGGTCTACGTGAACCGCGGCATGGCCGAGCCGGGCTCGCTCGCCATGGTCCTCGTGGAGCAGGCCGCCGACTACGACCTGGTGGGCGGCATCGACGACGGCATCGAGGTGCGGCCGCCGCCCCGGCCCGCCAGCTACCGCCTCCCCCTGCTGGCCTAGGTCCTCAGCTCGACCAGCTTGCGGCGGTCGAAATCGAAGAGGATGCGGCGGAGGCGGCCCTCGGCGAGGCGGCCTTCCACCTGGGCGATGAGCGTCGCGAAGGTCGGCGCCGCGCCGATGAGCTCGACGACGAGCTTCTCGTCGTCGTTGGCCGGCTCGAAGCCGATCAGCTCCTCGGTGCCCATCACGCGCGTCTTCGCCTTCAGCCCGTCGCTGAAGGTGGCGAAGCCCTCGGGGTCCCCCGAAGGCACGTTCGTCGGGTCGTCGAAGAGGGCCGCGGCGTCGTCCTGCGCCGACGGCTCCCCGAGGTCGAGATCGCCCACGTCGAGATCGATCTCCGGCTCGCTCCCGGCCTTGGACGGCGGAGGCGCGGGCGGCGGGGCAGGGGTCGCGGCGAGCCCCGCGTCGAGCGGCTCCGAGCCCGACACCACCACGACCTCCTCGTCCTCGACGAGCGACGCGATGGTGGGAGTCGGCGCCGTGACGCGATCCAGCAGGCGGCGCAGATCCTTCTCGCGCGCCTCCCGCTTGCCCAGATCGCCGGCGAGGCGCTCGGCGCGCTCGCGATCCGAGCGGCCGCGCTGCTTCTCCTCGTCGAGCTGGGCGGCGAGCTGGTCCGCGCGCGCGCGCTGGCGGCGCGACTCTTCCTTCTCCTCCTCCACCTTGCGCGCCGTCGCCTCGGCGTCGCGGCGGGCCGCGGAGAGCTGCTCGGCCGCCTTCGCCTGATCGGCGAGCGCCTTGGCGATCACCTCGCGCACGCGGCTCTCGAGGTTGGTGCGCTCCTCCCCGAGCTTGGCGGCAGCGGTCCGCGCCTCGAGCTCCTCGCGCTGCAGGGTCTCGACCTGCTCGGTGAGGGCCTCGTTCTGCCCCCGGACGTCCATCAGCTCCGTCTCCATCGCCCCGAGCTTCTCGCGCGCCGCCGACAGCTCCTGCACCAGCGCCGCGACCTGGGCGCCCACCGGATCGGCCGCGGCCTCTGCCCGGTGGTGCTCCTCGACCAGGCCCTCGAGCTGGTGGGCGATCTCCGGCGGCACGCTCACGAACTGCACCGCCATGCCGCACGGGCGCCCCTCCTGGGCCGCCGTCTTCGGGTCGGTGCTGCGGGTCACCTTCGCCGAGATCTCGAGCGCGTGGTCCCAGCCCGGCGGCCACAGCTCCAGGGACAGCAGAGCGCCGACGGCGAGGACCTGCTCGGCCTTGACGAACAGCCCCCCCTCGGAGATGTCCTTCAAGTAGTGCGTGCGGAAGCGATCGACGCTCGGGATGCGGACCACGACCTTGGGCGAGGTCAGTCGGGTGTTGCGGCGCTTGTCGGGCGAGGGGTCCGGCGGACTCATCGGACTTCATCCTACCTTGACTGAGAGGGGGCGCCAAAATTCCAGCCGGCCCGTGCCCTTCGCCAGGCGCAGCGCCTGGCCGCGCGCCGAGAACGCCCTGAGCGAAGCCGTCTCCCGCGCCCGGGCGAGCGAGCGGCCGCTCGTCGACCTCACCCTTTCGAACCCCACGGAGGCCGGCCTCCCCCTGCCCGAAGGAGCGCTGCTCGAGGCCCTCGCCGACGCGGCCAACCTCGGGTACCACCCCGATCCGCGCGGCCTGCCCGCCGCGCGTCAGGCCATCGCCGCGCGGCTGGGCCTCGACCCGGGGCGAGTCCTGCTGACCGCCTCGACCAGCGAGGCCTACGCCTTTCTCTTCAAGGTGCTGGCCGATCCCGGCGACGGCGTGCTCGTCCCGGCGCCGAGCTACCCGCTCTTCGAGTACCTCGCCGGCCTCGAGGGCCTCGCGCTCGCGCCCTACCGCCTGCGCTACGACGGCCGCTGGCACCTCGACCGCGACGCGCTCCGCGAGGCCGTTGGGCCGCGGGCTAGGGCGATCGTGGCGATCCACCCCAACAACCCGACCGGCTCGTACCTCTCGCGCGAGGAGCTGGCCTTCCTCGCGGACCTCTGCGCCGAGCGCGGCCTCGCGCTCGTGAGCGACGAGGTCTTCCTCGACTACGCCCTCTCGAGCGACCCGGCCCGCGCGCCCAGCGCCGTCTCCCAGGCGCGCTGCCTCACGTTCTCGCTGTCGGGCCTCTCGAAGCTCGCCGGGCTGCCCCAGCTCAAGCTCGGCTGGATCGCGGCTTCCGGGCCGGAGCCGGCGCTCTCGGAGGCGCTCGCTCGGCTCGAGCTGGTCGCGGACACCTACCTGTCGGTCTCGTCGCCCGTGCAGCACGCCGCGCCGCGCCTCCTCGAGCTCGCCGCGGGCTTCCAGGACGCGGTGCGAGCCCGGCTGCGGCGCAACCTCGCGACCGCGCGAGAGGCCCTGGCGCCGCCCGCGCCGGCCACCCCGCTGCACGTGGACGGAGGCTGGAGCCTCCCCTTGCGCCTGCCGGCGACGCGGACGGGCGAGGCCTGGGCGCTCGAATTGCTGGAGTCCGAAGGCCTGCTCGTGCAGCCCGGCTACTTCTACGACTTCGAAGGAGAGGCCTACCTCGTGGTGAGCCTGCTCACCCCCGAGCCCGTCTTCGCCAAGGGGATGCAGCGCCTCCGCGCCGCGCTGGGGCGGTAGACGCGTCTCCCACCCCGGGGGTTTGGTCTCCATCTCTCGCGGACAACGGCTCCTCTCCCCCAGCGGGGGAGAAGCCGGGTGATGGGGCAGCAGGTCGTGAGACGCGCTCCGGAAGACCGATTCCGACTACAATAGGTCGAAGCTGCGGTGCCACCGCGGCCCAGCATGAACCTCTCCCAAAAGAAAGCCATGCGGCGGCTGCTCGTTCCATGGGGCCTCTCGGCGGGCCTTCTCGTCGCTTGCGGAGGCGGAGGCGGAACGCTGGCGGGCGATGGCGGCTTTTCCGTCGCGTTCGTCGGCTCCCAGTTCGGCACGTTCTCCGACGGCGGCCTCGACCGAACGAAGCTCTTCGTCTGGTTCTACGGCTCCGACGAGGCCTCTGCCTGGGACACGGCCTGCGAGAAGGGACCCGCCCTGCTCGGCACGGGGAGCTTCGTCGAGGTCGACTTGTGGCGGAACTTGGATGCGGGCGCCGGCGGCGGAGAACCGCTCACCCCGGGAGTGTATGACCTCTCGGCGGGCGGAAGCGTCTACGTCGGAACTGCCGCAGATCCCACGGACCCCGTGCGACAGGCTTCCGACGACAGCAGCGGGACAATCACTCTGACTGCGCTGGGCAGCGATGGGTCGGCCTCAGGAAGCTTTTCCGTGCAAGAGGTAGCCCTCCCCGCCGCCGTGCCGACCGGCGCCCTCGAAGGAACCTTCACGAACGCAACGCCCTGCCCGATCCAGTAACGGAGCTTGGTCTAGACGACGACTCCAGGCCTGCGCAGCCGGGCCGCACCATCGAACCTCGTCGCCGGGAGCGGTGCGCGGGGGAGGTCCCCGCCGCGCGAGTTCCGCAGCGCGCCCGACCACCGTCTTTTTCGCCCGTGCGATCTCGCGCGAGGACTGTCTGAGCGCGGCGGGGACCTCCCCCGCGCGCCGCGGACATGCACGGGAGACCCTGGCGCTGGGGCCGACTTCGCGCAGAGCTCCGGGTCCCTCAGAGAGCGAGAAGGGCCAAGCCCCGAGTCAGAGTCCGGCGAGGTAGGTGTACCCGCGCATCACCAGGTCGTAGTAGTCGGTGAGGCTCACGCCTTCCTTCGGCTTGAGCGCGCCGTCCCGCACGAGCTGGTCGAGCGCGCCCTTCACCCGCTTCGCGAGATCCGACGGCTCGTACTGCACGCGCGCCAGCACCTTCTCCACCGTGTCGCCGGGGATGACGGTCTCGAGGTAGTAGTCCTCGGGGTCGTCGTCGTCCGCGTAGACGTGCACCTCGTTCACCCGGCCGAACAGGTTGTGCATGTCGCCCATGATGTCCTGGTAGGCGCCGGTGAGGAACATGCCGAGGAAGTAGGGCTCGCCCGGCTTGAGCGCGTGCAGGGACAGCGTGTCGTCCACGCGGTCGCCCTCGATGAAGTGGTCGATCTTGCCGTCGCTGTCGCAGGTGATGTCGACGATGGTCGAGTCCCGGGTGGGCGCCTCGTCGAGCCGGTGCAGCGGCACGATCGGGAAGAGCTGGTCGAAGGCCCAGTGGTCGGGCGCGGACTGGAACAGGCTGAAGTTCGCCATGTACTGGTCGGCCAGCCGGTCGCCCAGCTCGCGCGTGTCCTCCGGCACCCGCTTGCGGCGCCGGTTGATCTCGATGAGCGAGCGGCAGAGCTTCCAGAACAGCCGTTCGACCTTGGCGCGGTCCTCGAGGCCCACGAGGCCCAGCTGGAAGCGCGAGAGGACCTCCTCCTTCTTGGCCACCGCGTCGTGGTACGTCTCGCGCGAGCTCTTGGGGGTGAGGCTCTCCACGATCTCCCGCATCTGCCGCACGATCTCCGATTCGCCGGGATCCGCCGCCTGCTCGGTCGCCGGCCCGCCGATCTCGATGTGGCCGAACACGTTCATGAGCAGGCAGGAGTGGTGCGCGGTGATGGCGCGGCCGGACTCCGACACGAGGTGCGGCTGCGGCACGCCCTCGTTGGCGCACACCTGCATCACGTTCTCCACCACGTCGGCTGCGTACTCCTCGAGCGTGTAGTTCATGGAGGAGACGTAGGTCGTCCGCGCGCCGCAGTAGTCGACGCCCAGGCCGCCGCCGATGTCGAAGTACTCGATGCCGAGCCCCATCTTGCGGAGCTTCGCGTAGATGCGCGCGCCCTCGTTCACCGCGTCCTTCACGGTGCGGATGTCGGTGAGCTGGCTGCCCACGTGAAAGTGGAAGAGCGCCGCGCACTGCTCGCGCCCCTTCTCCTTGAGGATCTCGACCGCGCGGATCAGCTCGGGCGCGGTCAGGCCGAACTTGGCGAAGTCGCCGCCCGAGGACTCCCACTTGCCCGTGCCCTTGGTGGTGAGCTTGCTGCGCAGCCCCACGAGCGGGGTCACGTTCATCTCGTCGGCGAGCTGCAGCAGCAGGGGCAGCTCCGAGAGCTTCTCGATCACCACGACCACTTTCCGCCCGAGCTTGCGGCCGAGCAGCGCGAGGCGCAGGTACTCCTCGTCCTTGTAGCCGTTGCACACGGTCACGGCCTCGGGGTCGTTGTTGAGCGCGAGGACCACCAGCAGCTCTCCCTTGCTGCCCGCCTCGAGCCCGTAGTGGTACGGGGCGCCCGCGTCGAGCACCTCCTCCACCACCTCGCGCATCTGGTTCACCTTGATCGGGTAGACGCCGAAGTAGCGGCCCTGGTAACCGAGGTCCTTGATGGCGCCGCGGAAGGTCTCGTTCAGGATCTTCACGCGCGAGCGGAGGATGTCCTGGAAGCGCACCACGCAGGGGAAGCCGAGCTTGCGCTCGCGGATGTCCTCCACCACGTCCATGATGTCGATCGTCGGTCCAGGGCGATCGGGAGACTGCGCGCCGTGCGGGTGGACGCAGAGGTGGCCCTTCCCGTTGATCGAGAAGAAGCCGGAGCCCCAGCCCGGGATGTTGTAGTGCGCGAGCGCGCGCTCGAGCGTCCAGTCGGCGGCGGCGCCGTTCGAGCCGTTGGAGCCGTTGCCGCGTTCGTGCTGGCTCATCCTCGACCCTCGACGTCCCCCGAGCGTGTCCGGAAGCCGATGTTAGCGCTCAATAGTTGTCCAGTCCACGAAGGCGGAACACGCGCGCGTCGCCCTCGCCCTCGGTGAGCAGGAAGCGGTCCTCGATCAGGTCCTCGAGGAGCGGCCGGAGGTCGCGCACCGGGACGCCCAGCTTCGCGGCGATGCCGGCGCAGTCGAGGCCGTGGTACTCGCCGCGCATCAGGCGCACGACGTCTTCCTTCACCTTGCGGCGCTGGACCACCGGCAGCCGGGAGCCCTGCCCCGTGTGCACG
>DATJNL010000369.1:0-4974 GCA_035508175.1 Myxococcales bacterium | reverse complement strand
ATCGTCAGCGCCGTGGGCAAGTACGGTGGAAGCGACGCTCGCTTTGCGCCATGTTGCTGGCTCTTGCCCCCGGGTGCTGGTTGGCCTGTACGAACGACATTTTCGTGGCACGGGGGGCCCCTGGCGGCGGCTCCACCTCCGGCGGCGCGACGTCCGGCGGGGGGAGCAGCGGAACGGCCAGCACCAGCGGCGGCGGATCGACCGGCGCGTCCTCGACCAGCGGCACCGGTGGCACCGGCGGCGCTTGCCGCTCGGACCCTCCGAACGTCGCGGACTGCTGCCACGACGGCAACGGCTGCTACGCGGGCTGGTTCTGCGACCTGTCGAGCTGCGAGTGCGACCAGTCGGACCCCTGTGCGACGCCGGGCTGTCACTCGGACCCCGCGGGCGTCGACGACTGCTGCCACGACGGCAGCGGCTGCTACGACGGCTGGTTCTGCGACCTGTCGAGCTGCGAGTGCCAGGCGTCGGATCCCTGCGCGCCCACGGGCGGCGGGAGCAGCGGGGGCACGACGACCGGAGCCTTCGACGGGGGCAATTGAGGTGAAGACCATGAGCCGCGAACGCCCGTCCCTGCTTCCCCTCGTCACCGCCGCGATCGGCCTGCTGGCGGCTGCCGCCTGCGGCAGCTCCAGTCTCAAGAGCACGCCCTGTGCGTCGCCGGCCGACTGCCCCGTCGGTCAGACCTGTCAGGCGAACGTGTGCGTGACGTTCCAGGCCGCCGGCAACGGACCGGGAGGCAACGGCGGTCAGGGCTCGACCAGCGCTTCCGCCGGCAACACGGGCGGTGGGACGAGCTCGGGCGGCTTCACGAGCTCCGGGTCCACGAGCGGCTCGGGGTCCGGCAACGGGTCGGGGTCGGGCGGCTGCTCGTGCTCGACCTCCTGCTGCTCGGAGCAAGCCTCGGCGAGCTCGACGAGCAAGAGCGGCGGAATCACCTGTCCGGATGGCAGCTACTGCTATGGGAGCTGGTACTGCGCCATGGCGGCGTCGGGGGGGTGCACGGAAGCGGATCCTTGCAGTGGGAACAGCGGGGTTTATGGCTGCGGGTCGGGGTCGGGGTCGGGGTCGGGGTCGGGGTCGGGGTCCGGGTCCGGGTCCGGGTCCGGGTCCGGGTCCGGGTCGGGGTCGGGGTCGGGGTCGGGGTCGGGCAGCACGGGCACGCCCACCGGGACGGTCGGACCGCAAGGGGGTACCCTGTCGAACCTCGTGTTCGGCATCGTGGGCGACACGCGCCCGCAGAACGAGGGCGACACGGCGAACTACCCCACGCAGGATATCACCTGGATCTACCAGAACATCATGGCGGCGAGCCCGCGGCCGGCCTTCGTGGTGGGCACCGGGGACTACGCCTACTGCTCGGGCAGCGACTGCGCCGCGCAGACGGCCCTGTACGTCACGGCCGCCGATCAGTACTACCCCGCCGGCGGCCAGATCTTCCTCGCCATGGGCAACCACGAGTGCAACGGCTACACGGCCTCGAACTGCGCGCCGGACGCCCCGGCCGACGGCGCCAGCAGCTCGGAGCCCAACTACACCAACTTCTTCAACGTGCTGAACACCTTCGGCATCAACTCCACGAGCCAGTCGACGCTCTCGAGCGGCAGCCCGTACTACGAGGTGGACGTGAGCTCGTCCGATTCGACGGACCCCTGGAGCGCGAAGTTCGTGGTCATCGCGGCCAACGCGTGGGACAGCGGGCAGGCCAGCTGGCTGACGAGCGTGATGGCGAAGCAGACCACCTACACCTTCGTGATCCGGCACGAATCCTACGCGGACGACGGCAATGCCTCGAGCGACCAGCCGGGCGACCAGGGCGCGTCGGACCAGATCATCGACTCGGCCTCGCTGGGTTACACGATGCTGCTCGTGGGCCACACGCATGAGTACAGCCAGTCGACCTCGGGCAGCGGCAAGGTGGAGCTGATCGTGGGCAACGGCGGCGCGCAGACCTCGGGCTCGCCGGGCTACGTCATCTGCAGCCGGGTCACCGGCGGCAACATCAGTTGCCAGCCGTACAACGCCGGCGCGAGCGCGTCGGTCAACGGCTCCGCGGTCGTCGTCAACGCCGCCGGCGCCTTGCAATAGCCGTGATCCTCCTGCGGGTCGAGCTGCGAGAGGACGATCCGGAGGGCCGCCTCCAGCAGCGGCTCGAGGCCGCCCTGCACGAGGCGGGCTTCGCCAAGACGATCCAGCGGCCGGACGGCACCCGCTTCAAGCTGCCGGCCGGCGAGTACCGCGCCCCCGAAGAGATGGCGCCCTCGCTGCGGGCCGCCCGCGACCTCGCGACCGCGGCCGCGCGCAGCGTCGAGCCCGCCTGCGCGCTCCTGCTGACGCAGGTCGAGGAGTGGGTGGGCGTCGGCCTGAAGGTCAAGATGTAGTCCGGGGAGGATCGCGATGACCCGTTACCTTATGATCGCCGTGTGCGGGGCCTTGCTGTGGCCCGCCTGCTGCAAGCACGGCCCGAGCACGAACACGATCATCGGTGTCGACGGCCTGCCGTCGGCCACGCCGAACCCGCTCGACTTCGGGACCGTCGACACCGGGACGACCAAGAAGCTGGGGCTCACCCTGAGCAACGCGGGCACCGCGCCGCTCACCGTCGAGAGCGCCGCCGTCGGAGGCGACTCGAGCTTCAGCGTGAGCGCGGTGTCCGAGCAGGTGCTCCAGCCGGGCGCGGCGTTCACCGTCTCGGTGACCTGCGCGCCGCAGCAGGACGGGCCGCACGCGGGCACGCTGACCTTCGCGACGGACTCCACCGAGAAGCCGAGCTACGCGGTGCCGCTCACCTGCACCGCCTTCGCCTACAAGGTCGAGGTGGCGCCCGTCGAGCTCGACTTCGGGGAAGTCCAGGTGGGGACGACCTCCAGCTCGCAGACGATCACGGTGACCAACGACGCCTCGGCCGCCGAGACCATCGGCGTGGGCCCGGTCTCCGGCAGCTCGGACTTCCAGGTCTCGCCACAGGGTGCCCAGGCGAACGTGGCTGCGGGCAGCTCGTTCAGCGTGACGGTGACGTTCGCCCCGACGATCACGGGCGCCGAGCAGGCCACCCTCCCCGTCACGGCCTGCAGCAGCGGCTGCCCGCCGGTGAACGTCACCCTCACCGGGACCGGCATCGACACCCAGATCGTCCTGCTCGACAACGACACGGGCCAGCCGTTCGTGTCGTTCGGCAACGTCCCGCAGGGCACGACGGCCACGGCGCACGTCATCGCGCAGGCGAACGCCCTGCCCTCCACGGCGCAGACGATGCTCACGGCCACGCTCAACGCCTGCGCGGGCCAATCGCCCGGGCCGTGCCTGACCCAGGGCACGGCGGGCTTCACGGTCACGCCCACCGACTCGAGCTGGAATCCCAACGCTTCGGCGTGGCCTGCGACCCTCACGCCCGGCGCCCAGGCCACCTCCGTGGCCTACTTCCTCGTCAGCTACGCGGCTCCGGCGGGCAATCCTTCCGCGAGCGACGTGGTGGACGTCGACTACACGGTCACCACCGTCGCGAAGAAGCCGGCGCAGCTGCCGGTGTCGGCGGGCGAGGCCGGCAGTCCTTGCAACATGGTGACGGCCAGCCCGCCGGCGGTGGCCTTCGGCACGGTGCTCGCCGGCCAGACTTCCACCAAGGTCGTGACCCTCGCCAACAACGGGCCGCAGCTCTGCCAGCTCAGCGGCATCGGCATCAACCCCAACGACCCGTTCAACGAGTTCGCGCTGCAGGGGGGGACCGTCGCACAGCTCAGCCTCGCGCCCGGCCAGAGCCAGCCGTTCACGGTGTCCTTCACCCCGCAGAGCGGCACGCCGCCGCTGCTGCGCAGGGCCGACCTCTCGATGACGACGAACGACCCGAACGTCTCGTCGATCAGCGTCCCGCTCTCGGGCACGCTGCAGAACGCCGCGTACGCGCCGAGCGCGTGGCCGAAGTGGCACCACGACAACGGCAACAGCGGCCTCACCGCGGCCGACACCAGCGGCAACCAGGGGCAGCTGGCGTGGAAGGTGAGCCTCGGCGTCCCCGTGGGCGCCAGCGGCGAGCTGGCGACGTACATCGACTCGCCCGCCATCGGCCAGGACCCGAACACCAAGGACGACATCGTCTACATGCTCGGCTACGGCACGTACGACATCGCCAACGTCTATGCCAACACCGCCCCGGGCTCGGGGCAGTTCGTGGCGGTCGATGGGCCGTCCGGCAACGTGCTCTGGTCGACCCCGGTGACCGGGCCGGAGAACTCCGCCCAGGAGGCCACGCCCACCATCGTGGCCGACGGGTCGATCTTCCTCATGACGGGCGGGGAGCAGACGTCCTATCCCGAGTTCTACCACCTCTCCGCCAGCGGCCAGGTGCTCTGGTCCGGCGTGCAGGCCAAGGGCGGCACGACCTGCGCCTGCACCTTCGACCCCACGGGCAAGAGCACGTGCGCGCAGCAGTGCGGCAGCTTCAAGATCAACGACGGCTTCGACACCTGCCCCGGCTTCGACTCGAACGGTATCCTCTACCTGTATGACGACGACCAGCCCGGCTGCGACACGTACAGTTCGTCCACGGCGCAGCCCACCCTCCAGTGGTCGACCACCGAGACCGACGAGGCCGCGCACGTCGAGAGCTTCTCGGCGGCGCTCACCAGCGCGAGCGAGAGCGTCTTCTCGTGGGGCGGCTTCGTGCTGGCGTTCAACGCCATGGGGAGCCAGATGTGGGGCATGGCCACCGGCAACGGCGCGATGACCGACGGCTGGGCGAGCGGCGGCGCGAAGTGCGAGAACGACAGCAAGGGGTCGCCGGCGATCGACGGCACCGAGACCGACGCCGTGGTCGCCTTCGGCGGCTTCGACCCCGGCTGCTCGACCATCGTGGGCGGCATCGTGGGCGTGAACCTCGCGACCGGCAACCAGGACTGGGGCTTCCAGTTCCCCACCGGCGCGCCGCCCGCCGCGCCCTACGACAGCAACGGCTACGGCTCCGCGCTGGTGTCCTAT
>DATJNL010000368.1:0-9680 GCA_035508175.1 Myxococcales bacterium | reverse complement strand
GGCCAGTCGATCGACCCCTCGAACCTCCTGGTCAACGTCTCCGACGGCGGCCACCTCGCGTTCCTGCGCATGGACGCGGGCGCGGATGGGCTCCTCGACCCGGATCTCGACCCCCAGCAAGGCTGGAACCAGGGAGACCAGGGGGCCGCCGCGGCGGACTTCAACAACGACGGACGGCCGGACCTCCTGGTGGGCGAGAGCGACTACCCCTACCAGCGCGCGCTGCTGTTCATCCAGCAGCCCGACGGCGGGACGTTTCGCGAGGAGGCGATGCCCTGGGGCGTGTACTTCCCCTGCGCGATCGGCATGGCGGTGGCGGACTTCGATCGCGACGGCGACCTCGACCTGATCCTCGGCGGCAGCCTCGCGCGCAACTGCGCCTCGGGGTGGCCCGCCATCCCCGGTCAGGATCCCGGCTTCTCCGGCTACTCGACGGCGCAGGTGCGGATCTTCTCCAGCAACGCGTCGCAGCACTCGAAGTGGCTCGAGATCCGCCTGCGCGGCGACGGGGTGACCACCAACACGATGGGGATCGGCGCCCGCGTGACGGTCACCGTGAACGGCGTGTCGCAGATGCAGGAGATGCAGAGCACGTTCGGGCACGCGGCGTTCGGCGACGACATCGGCATGCTCTTCTTCGGCCTCGGCGGCTGCGGCGACGTGGACTCCGTGCAGGTGCGCTGGCCCAACAAGGCCCTGGCCGTCGACACCTACGCGAACGTTCCCGCCAACCACTTCGTCGAGCTCCACCAGGGCGATCCGACGATCTACGGGATCGACCTCCCGTAGGGCCCCGGCCACGCGTTGACACCCCGCCGCGCGAAGGGCATAGCTCCCGCCCGTGTCGTTCGAGGAGCTCTCTCGCACCGCCATCGAAGCCGCCCTCGCCGGTGGCCGCGCGGCGCTGGCGCGCTTTCGCGATCCGGCGCTCGCGACCCGCACCAAGGCCGACGGCTCGCCGGTCACCGAGGGCGACCTCGCGGCGGAGGCGGCGGCCCTCGCGGTGTTGCGCGGACAGCGGCCGGGCGACCGCGTGGTCACCGAGGAATCGGGCGAGATCGCCGGCGACCCGGGCCACTCTTGGTACCTCGACCCGGTGGACGGCACGCGCAGCTACTGCCGCGGCATCTCGGCCTGGGCCACGCTCGTGGGCCTCGCCGTGGGCGGGGAGCCGGTGGTGGGGGCGATCTACGCGCCCGCGCTCGACCAGCTCGCGGTGGCCTGGAAGGGCGGCGGCGCCTGGCTGAACGGCCGGCCGATCCACGTGAGCGCGCGGGCCCGCATCGACGAGGCGACGCTCTCGATTGGCTCCCTCGACCTGCTCCCCTCGCTGCCGTGGGGCGAGCGCGCCTTCCAGCTGATGGGCCGCGCCTTCGCCTGCCGCGGCTTCCCGGACGCCATCGGCCACATCGAGGTGGCGCGGGGCGCCGTGGACGCGATGATCGACCCGCGCGGCAAGTCGTGGGACTTCGCGCCGGTGGCGGTGCTCATCCGCGAGGCGGGCGGCCGCTTCAGCGCGCTCTCGGGCGACCCGACGTTCACGGGGGGCAACGCGCTCGTGTCGAACGGCCTGCTGCACGCGGAGATCCTGGCAGCGCTCGCGGCGAGCTGAGCCTTCCCTTCGGGCGATCGCGATCGCCCGGCGTCCAAGAGCGATTCCCCTTCGGGTGATCGGGATCGCCCGGTGTCCAAGAGCGACTTCCCTTCGGGCGACCGCGATCGCCCAGTGGGCAAGCGCGACTTCCCTTTGGGCGATCGCGATCGCCCAGTGTCCAAGAGCGACTTCCCTTCGGGTGATCGCGATCGCCCGGCGGGCAAGCGCGACTTCCCTTCGGGTGATCGCGATCGCCCAGCGGGCAAGAGCCGTTTCCCTTCGGGTGATCGCGATCGCTCAGTGGGCAAGAGCGATTTCCCTTTGGGTGATCGCGATCGCCCAGCGTCCAAGAGCGGTTGCTCGCCAGGTAATCGGGCCGGCTGACGGGAGGCCGGCCTTGGACGCCGGGAAGACGCGGCGGCGTCGCGGGAGGCTGCGGCTGAACGGGTGGGGGTGCGACTCGCTCACCCGGCGAGGGCGGGCACCAGGCGGTCGTTTTGCGTTTTCGCAAAACGGACCGCAAAATCGCCCTTCGCGGTTTTGCGATTTCGCAAAGCCAGGCCAGCCCCGCCGTGGGCGGCTACGTCGTGCTTTTCGACTGGCCTTCCGGGCGGTTGAACCCGGCTTCGCGGCGCCGCGCGGGCACCGTCGTCGGATCTGGCATCGCCTGCAGCTACCCCGGTGTGGGCCGCGAGACCGCGGCGCCGCAAGGCGGGCGGGTGAACGAACACCCGCCACGAAAGGAGGTGATGTGGAATGGGAACCAACACGAAGGTAGGTGCCACCCCGTCGAAGTACCAGGCTTCGATTCAGAAGCTGATGGCGGGCTTCAGCACGGCGTTTCCGGCAAAGTCGACGCTCACCGTCAACGGAACGGCCCTGTCCGTCGCCCAGATCACTGCGAAGCTGCAGGCGATCGTGGACGAGTACCAGGCCATCCTCGACGCGCGCTCGACCTTGCAGGGTGACCTGCAGACGGCGAAGACCAACCGTCCCACGGAGCACGCGCTCATCATGCAGTTGCACGGTGCGCTCGTCAGCTTCTTCGGGGCTGGAAGCTCCCAGCTGCTGCAGTTCGGCTTCACGCCGACCAAGCCCAAGCAGGCCAAGACCGCCGCCCAGAAGGCGACGATCGCTGCGAAGGCGAAGGCCACCCGCGCGTTGCGTCACACCATGGGGAGCGTGCAGAAGCAGAGCGTCAAGTACGGCGCGAGCTCCACCAGCGTGACCATCGTGAACGGCCAGGCGACGATCGCCTCGCCGTCCGGAGCCGAAGGCGACGCCGCGAGCGCACCGCAGAGCAGCGCGGCCGCGAGCGGCACGCCGGCGGTCTCGGCCCCTTCCGTGCCAGTGCCCTCGGGCACCGGCGCGGCCGGGAACGGGAACACCACGACCGGTTCGGGAAGCTGAGAGGACCACCGCCTGAACGGCGGACCCTCGAGGCGACCTGAACGGTCGACAAAAAACCAGGTCGGGGGCTCCCGGGGCGTGAGGAACGTCACCGGGAGCCCCGGGCCGATTCCAACGCAGGGGCGGCCCGAAGACGCCGCTAGAAGCGCACCGCCACGAGCGGCGCCGCCCGCGCGGGCAGGTTCTCGCTGCGCAGCTGCCCGAGCTGGAGCTGCAGCTGCTCGAGCTGGTCCTTGTACTCGTTCTCGCGCTTCACGACCGAGGCCATCTCGAAGACGCCCACCACGAGCGAGACGAGCCCCGTGACGCCGAGGATCGCCGCGAAGACCCCGTCGATGACGTCGCCCGTCAACGCCCACAGGAGCGCGCCCGCGCCGATGCCGAGCACGCCGGCGATGAGCTCCTCGATCGACGGCCAGAGCGAGAGGCCGTCGTACCGTGCCTTCACCTCGCGGATCTGCGCCTCGAGAAAGAGGCGGCGGTCCGGCGCGAAGCCGGTGGGACTCTGGAACACCGGCCGCCCCTGCTGCACGTCGACGACGTCGCCGAACGGCACCACGTAGGTCTGCTGGCTGGTGGCGTCGTGGAACAGGAGTCCGTTCTGCACCGAGTAGAGGATCTTGCCTTGCAACGTGCGGCCGTCCTTCAGGCGCACCACGTCGGGCGCGGGGGGCGGCAGCGGCGCCGGCTCGGACCCCGGCGCGAGCGCGGGCCCGGGCGGCAGCACCACGGGCGGCGGCGGCACGGCCGCGGGCACCTGGCCGAAGAGCGAGAGCGCGGGGAGACCGAGGTCGAGCGCGAGGGGGCGCGCGGACGCGAGCGGGGCGAAGGCGAGGGTCGCGGCGAGCGAGGCGCCGCCGAGCAGGCGGGAGGACATGGCGGGAACGCTACGCCGACGCGGTCCTGGTCGCAACCGAACCCCTGCACGAATCGCCAGCCGTCACGAGGGGGACTACCTCCGCGCAGCGCGACCCCGCGGCTTTGATCTGGCCATCAGCGGAAACCGCGCGGGATCCGACAGCGATTCGAGATGGAGGTCGACGTCCAGCGCCGGCCAGTAGAGGTGGTCAAAGCGTAGCTCGACCTGGCGCGCTTCGCCGATGCTGGCGTCGGCGAACCAGGGAAAGGTCGCGTAGTCGAGCATGTACTCCCGTCCCCGCACGCAAAGCCAGAGCGCATGCGGCATGAGCGCGAGCACCTCGACCTCAGGCACCGAAGTGCGCGTGCCACGCGCGGACGATCTCGGCATGATGTTCCTCCACGAGCCGCTCGATTCGCGCCAGCTCTCGAGCGGGCAGGCCGGTATGGCCCGCGAGCGCAAGAACGCACCCGAGCAAGAGCGAGGGCAGCGGCCAATCGCGGCAGCGCCGTCCGCCGCTTCACAATTCGACACATCTTCGCGGCCGAGTTCCGCTAGCCTGTCGGATCGATGCGGCGCCCATGGCCCACGCTGCTGCTCCTCGCCGCGGCGCCGGCGCTCGCGCAGACCCAGGAGCAGCGGACGCAGGTCACCGTGGGGCGGCTCACGAAGGCGCCGCGGCTGCTCGAGAGTGCGACGCCGGTCTACCCGCCCGAAGCACGCGCGCAGGGACTCTCGGGCGACGTGGGGCTGGAGATCACCATCGGCGCGGACGGGAAGGTGTCGGCGGCGCGCGTGATCAAGGCTGCGGGCCATGGGTTCGACGAGGCGGCGCTCGAGGCGGTTCGCAAGTACGTCTTCGCGCCGGCGGAGATCGACGGCAAGCCGGCGCCGGTGACCGTGAACGACACGCTGCACTTCGTGCTGCCGAAACCCGCACCGAGGCCGCCGCCCGCGTCGGCGCGGCTGCCGGTGTCGTTCGAGGGCACGGTGCGCGAGGCCGGCAACCGCAAGGCGCTCCCGGGCGTGCTCGTGACCGCGACGCCCGCCGCGGGCGGCCCGGGCGTGGCCGAGGCGTCGACCGACGCGCGCGGCCACTTCGAGCTCGCGCTGCCGCCGGGCGCCTTCCGCGTGCGCGTGTTCGAGGCGAACCACGAGCCCGACTCGTCGGTCGAGACGGTCAAGGCCGGCGAGCGCCTGAAAGTCACCTACTTCCTGCGGCCCAAGTCGTTCGGCCTTTTCGAGACCGTGGTCGTGGGCCAGCGCGAGGAGCGCGAGGTGACCCGCATCACGCTGAGCCGCCAGGAGCTCGAGACCACGCCCGGCTCGTTCGGCGATCCCATCCGCGTGCTGCAGGACCTGCCCGGCGTCGCGCGCGCGCCGCTCTTCCTGGGCGAGCTGCTCATCCGCGGCTCCGGGCCGAACGACACCGGCACGTACATCGACGGCATCGAGCTGCCGCTGCTCTTCCACTTCCTCGCGGGGCCTTCCGTGGTGAACCCCGAGTTCGTCGACAAGCTCGACTTCTACACCGGCGGCTTCGGCGGCGAGTACGGCCGCGCCATCGGCGGCCTCGTGGACATCGACACGCGGCGACCCGCCGAGGACCAGGTGCACGGCTCGGCCTCGATCAACCTGCTCGACGCCGACGCGTACGCCTCGGTGCCCATCACGCCCGATCTCTCGGTGAGCGCCGCCGGCCGGCGCAGCTACTACGACCTCTTCGTGCCCTACGTGCTCAAGGCGCTCGGCTCGAACGAGGTGGTGCTGCCGGTCTACGACGACTACCAGGTCCGCGCCGACTACCACCTGCCGGACACGGCCGACCGCTTCCAGCTCTTCTTCTTCGGCTCGGACGACTCGCTCGACGTGACGTCGGCGAACGGCACGGCGAACGCGCCCTCGATCACCGAGAACACCGACTTCTGGCGGCTCGAGGGCGCGTGGCTGTACACGGGCGAGAAGCTCCACTCGAAGGCGCAGCTGTGGGCCGGCACGAACAGCCAGGGCTCCGGCCTGCCCGGCAGCAGCAACGGCGAGAACGACTTCGTGGTGGGCGCGCGCGAGAAGCTCGAGTTCGACGTGGCCACGCACCTCGCGCTGCGCACGGGCCTCGAGGCGCTCTGGACCAACGCCGCCGTCGACCAGGACGCGGCGCCGCCCCCGGACGCCTACCGGCCGCTGCCGGGACAGAACGAGGGCGCGCCGCCGGTGCCGTCGAGCAATACCTTCCTGCACTCCGACACGGCGCTCTGGGGCGAGCTGACCTGGGAGCTGCCGAAGGGCGTGAAGATCATCCCTTCGCTGCGCGCCGATGGCTTCTACCAGGTGGACCACTGGCTCGGCGCGGTGGACCCGCGCCTCACCGCGCGCTGGGACTTCGCGTTCCACGGGGCGAGCGCGGTGAAGGCGGCGGTCGGGCTCTACCACGAGCCCGCCTACCCGTACGAGGTGAGCCCGGTGACCGGCACGCCGAGCCTGCCGCTGCAACAGGCCGTCCAGACCTCGCTCGGCGTGGAGCACGCCTTCACCGATCTCATCCACCTCGAGGTCACCGGCTTCTTCAACTACTACTCGAACCTCGCCGAGAGCCCGGGCGGCGCCAACGCGACGATCCTGAGCAGCCTCGCCGGCGGCCTGTTCGGCACCGCCGCGACCACGTACACGCCCAACGGCGCCGTCCGCGCGGTCGGCGTGGAGGTGCTGCTGCGCCACCAGCTCTCGCGCCACTTCTACGGCTGGCTCGCCTACACCTTCTCGTACTCGTTGCTCGACGACCCGGAGCTCTCCGGCGCCAACGGAACGGGCTTCCACCCGTCTCCCTACGACGAGCGGCACGTGCTCACGATCGTCGCGCAGTACCGCTTCGGCTCCGGCTGGCAGCTCGGCGCGCGGTTCCGCCTCGCCTCGGGGCTGCCCTACACGCCGCCCACCGGCGCGACCTTCGACGCCGACACGCAGAGCTACCAGCCGATCCTGGGCGCCTTCGACAGCGCGAACCTGCCCCTCTTCCAGCAGCTCGATCTCCGCGTCGACAAGGAGTGGCTCTTCTCGCGCTGGTCGCTCGGCGTCTACCTCGACGTGCAGAACGTCTACAACGCGCAGAACGTGGAGTTCGTCACGTTCAACTACGACTACTCGCAGATGGCGACCATCACCGGGATTCCCTTCCTCCCGACGGTGGGCATCCAGGGGAGGTTCTGAGCTTGCGCCGCGCGCTCGCCCTGCTCTGGCTCCTGGCCGGCTGCACCAGCGGCAGCTTCGCGGCGATCGATCAAGTCACCGGCCTGACCGTGCTGGCGATCCAGGCGCAGCCGCCCGATCAGCTGGTGATCGACGACGGCGGCGGGGTGTTCGGCCTCGGCTGCTCCCCGGCCTCCGGCACCTGCCCACCGGGCGGCCTCGGTCCCGCGGACGCCGGGCCCACGATCGGTCCGGTGCGCCCGATCACGCTCAGCGCGCTCGTCGCCGATCCCGCCGGCGGCGGCCGCGGCATCCAGGTCGTCTTCGCGACCTGCGCCGCGCTCGACGCGACGACGCACCAGTGCCTGGCCGAGTCGCCGGACTACGAGCTGCTCGGCTCGGGCGCCTACTTCCCCGACGCCGGCCCGTCCGTCGTGGCCACGGCGACGTTCACGCCGGACGAGCAGCTGCTCGTGGACGCGCTCGCGCTCGATCCGCTCCACGGCGCCGGCTACCTGCCCTTGCGCGTCCAGGTCACCGCGAGCGCGGGAAGCGAGCAGGTCGTCGCGGTGAAGACGATCACGCTGAGCCAGCCGATCGCCCTGCCCACCGACGCAGGCTTCGTGATCCAGCCGCCCGACGGGAACCCCGTGAACCCCTCGGTCAACCTGGACGGCAGCCCCTGGCTGTCGCCGCAGTTCTCCCCCACGCCCGTGATCGCGACGACCGCGAACATCCAGCCGACGCTGGGAGTCGGGGGCCTCGGCTACCTCGTGCGCGAGCTCGACGGCGGCCTGCTCCCCTTCACCGACTACGACGGCTACGAGTTCTACTGCACGGCCGGGAGCTTCTCGAGCCCGCGCTCCGGCGGCGGCCCGCGGCCCGGCTTCACCTTCGGGCTCGGGCGCAAGGACGCGGGCGCGCCGGTGTACGACGACGCGGGCGAGACGGTCCCGAGCACGCAGGTGCAGTGGAACGCCGACGCCGGCCAGCCCGACCAGCTCGTCTACTTCTGGATCGTGGTCGTCGACGGCCGGGGCGGCGTGTCGTTCGGCGAACGGACCGCGCAGTACCAGGCGCCGTGACATGAAGCGATCGCAGTCCGCGGCGCGGCTTCGCGCGCGCCTGACCTGCGGCACGCTGCTGCTGGGGGCCGCCTGCACGAGCGGCCACTTCGCGGCGATCGACCAGGTGACCGGCCTGACGGTGCTTGCCGTCAAGGCCGACCCGCCCGACCAGCTGGTCGTGTACGACGGCGGCGTGCTCGCGCTGTCCCTGTTCCATGCAGCCGACGCGGGGGCGACGATGCCGATCGCGCGGGTGACCCTGAGCGCGCTCGTGGCCGACCCGGGTGGCCAGGGCCGCGGCATCCAGGCGGTCTTCGCCACCTGCGCGCAGCTCGACCCGACGACCCACCAGTGCCTGCCGCAGTCGCCGGACTACCAGGTGATCGGCTCGGGCGCCTACTTCCCCGACGGCGGCCCCGCGATCGTGGCCACCGCGGCGTTCACGCCCGGCGCGCAGCTCCTCGCCGACGCGCTGGCGCTCGACCCGCTGCACGGCTTCGGCTACCTGCCCTTGCCCGTCCAGGTCACCGCGGCCGCGGGCGCCGATCAGTCGATCGGCGTGAAGACGTTGACCTTCAGCCAGCCCGTGACGGTGTCGCTGGCCCTCGACGGGGGCGCGGCCGACGGAGGGTCGACCCTCACGCAGTTTCCCGAGGAGAATCCGGTGCTGACGGGCCTCACGCTGGACGGCGCGGAGTGGCCCGTGGACGCGGGCCCGCCGGCCATCGGCCAGGCGGCGACGATCCAGCCCGATCGCCAGCCCTTCGAGCTGGTGTACTTCGTGCCCGAGGTCGACGGCGGGTTGCTGCCGTTCACCGACGTCTGGAGCTACGAGTTCTACTGCACCGCCGGCAGCTTCTCGAGCCCGCGCTCGGGCGGCGGACCCCGCCCCGGCTTCCCGCTCGGCTTCGGTCTCGGGCGCGACGCGGGCAGCGTGACGGTGAACCAGGCGGGCGAGGTGATCCCGAGCACGCAGGTGACCTGGAACGCCGACGCGGGTGAGCCGAGCGGCCTGGTCTACTTCTGGGTGGTGGCGCTCGACGGCCGCGGCGGCGTGGACTTCACGCAGCGCACGGCAAGCTACCAGTGAGGCATTCCCGGGGGCTGCCGCCCCCGCGCCCCTGCCGCTGCATAGACTCTCGAGATCAGAGGCGCGGGTGGGCGGGGGATTGAGGGCGGGGCGGCGGGTCGGGTTCGGGGCCGGCCGGTCCACTCGCGGCTCGGCCTCGCCTGTCTCGATCCCGCAGCCTATAGGCACTCGTTCCTGAGTGGCATCGGCCTCGACGCTCGGTCCCAGCCGCCCCCTCACTCGCCCCGCCTCTCCTCTCTACGAACCCCCTTCCACCCAAGTTCATGCACTCAGAACCTTGCCTGCGGCGCTGATCGAGACGTGTTCGAGATCTGGTGCATAGGCGGGAGAGAGGTAGAGGGAGAGATAGGGGAAAACGAAAGAGGAGAGGAGGGGGGGCCGACGCGCAGGGGTCCGGGGGGCCCCCGCCGCGCCCGCAGCGCGCCCATGTTTGTGCACGAGTGACGGTACAACGCGGTACCGCGCGTGGGGAGCGCG
>DATJNL010000367.1:0-5055 GCA_035508175.1 Myxococcales bacterium | reverse complement strand
CGCCGCGCGTCGTTGGCCGCCGACAGCACCATCTCCTCGAAGCGCTCTGGCCCCACGTGGTACGAGCAGCTGCACGTGATCAGGTGGCCGCCGGGCCGCAGGAGCTGCAGCGCCCGCAGGTTGATCTCCTTGTAGCCGCGCAGCGCGGACTCGAGCTTGTCCTTGGTCTTCGCGAAGGCCGGCGGGTCGAGGACGATCGTGTCGTAGCGGACGCCGCGATCGATCTCGTCGCGCAGGAAGTCGAAGACGTTGCTCTCCTTCACCTCCACGTTCGTCGCGCCGTTGCGCGCGACGGCCGCGCGGGCCTCGGCCGCGGCCTTGGGCGCCATCTCCACGGCGAGCACGCGCGTGGCCCGGGGCGCGAGCTGCAGCGCGAAGCCGCCTACGTAGGCGAAGCAGTCGAGGCACTCGCCGGCCGCGTAGGTGGCCGAGGCCAGGTGGTTCTCCTGCTGGTCGAGGAACGCGCCCGTCTTCTGCCCCTCCAGCGGATCGGCGAGGAGCGTCACGTTCCCCTCGCGGTACTCGACGATGCCCGGCGCGCTGCCGCGCACCACGCCCTTGCGCTGCGGCAGCCCCTCGAGGTCGCGGCTCTTCACGTCGTTGCGCTCGACGATGGCCCCGGGCGAGAGCCGTTCCTGCAGGATGTCGAAGAGCATCTCGCGCAGGCCGTCCATCGCCGGGGTCAGCGTCTGCACCGAGAGCGCGCTCCGGTAGCGGTCGACGATCAGGCCGGGCAAGAGGTCGGCCTCCCCGTGGACGAGCCGCACCGCGTCGGCGCCGGGCAGCACGGTCTCGCGCAGCGCCAGCGCCCGGGCGATGCGCTCCTCGTAGAAGGGCCGGCCGAGCGGCTGGTCGTCGCGCGAGAGCAGCCGCAGCGCGATCTTCGAGCGGCCCGAGTAGTGGGCGAGCGCCACGAAGTGGCCGCGGGCGTCGAGCACCTTCACCTCGCCGCCCCCGGGGAGCGGGGGCTCGCGCTCGAGGTCCGACCGGTAGATCCAGGGGTGGCCGGTCTTCACGCGATCGGCGCCGCGCCGCGTGAGCTTCGCGGCCGGCAGCGGCGCGTCAGAAGGCGACGACATCGCCCTGCACCGCCTCGCCCGCCCGCTCGCCGCTCGCGCGCACGGTGCAGGCGGCGAAGCGCGGGTCGTGCTCGAAGAAGAGGACCCAGCCGCCCGCCACGGCGTCGGCGAGGAGGCGCTTCTTCTCCTCGAGGATCTGCAACGGCCGCAGGTCGTAGCCCATGATCCACGAGGTGCGCAGGTGCGCCGCGGTCGGGATGATGTCGCTGCAGTACAGCACCGTGCGGCCGCCGCCCTCCACGCGCACGAGCTGCAGCGCGGTGGTGTGCCCGTCGGTGGGGATCAGGCGCACGCCGGGGAACAGCTCGGTCTCCCCGTCCACGAGGTGCAGCCGGCCGCTCGCCTCCAGGGCCGCGAAGTTCTCGGCGAGGTAGCTGCCGGCGTCCCGCTCGGTGGGCCGCCGCGCCCACTCCCAGTTGCGGCCCTGCAGGTGGTAGGTGGCCCGCGGGAACGAGAGGGCCAGCCGGCCGTCGGCCTCGCGGCGCGTGGTGCCGCCGGCGTGGTCGAAGTGCAGGTGGGTGAGCACCACGTCGGTGATGCCCTCGCGGGTGAAGCCCAGCCGGGCCAGGCTCTCGTCCAGCCCGCCCTCCGGCCGCTCGATCCCGTAGAGGGCGGCCTGCTTGTCGCTCCACTTGTCGCCCATCCCGTCGTCGACCAGGATGCGCCGCGCGCCGTCCTCGATGAGGAGACAGCGCAGGGCCAGGCGGATGCGGTTCTTGTCGTCGGCGGGGAAATGCTTTTCCCACAGCGGCTTCGGGACGATGCCGAACATGGCGCCGCCGTCGAGCGCGAAGGTGCCGTCGGCGACGGCGTGCAGCTTGAAGCGGCCCAGCTCCAGCATGGCGTCAGCCCAGCGCGGAGGCCAGGTCGTCCCAGAGGTCGCGGCGGTCCTCGATGCCGGCGGACACGCGGATGAAGCCGTCGGCGATGCCCAGCTTCTCGCGCATCTCCCTGGGCACCGAGGCGTGCGTCATGATCGCCGGGTGCTCGATGAGCGACTCGACCCCGCCGAGCGACTCGGCGCAGGCGAAGATCTTCACGCGCTCGAGCGTGCGCCGCGCGTCCTCGAGGCCGCCCTTCATCACGAACGTGAGCATGCCGCCGAAGCCGGCCATCTGCCGGCGCGCCAGCTCGTGCTGGGGGTGGCTCGGGAGTCCGGGGTAGGTCACCTTCGCCACTTTCGGGTGCGCGAGCAGCTTCTCCGCGAGGAAGGCGGCGTTCTCGGCGTGGCGGGCCATGCGCACGCCGAGGGTCTTCACGCCGCGGAGCACGAGGAACGAATCCATCGCGCCGGGCACGCCGCCCACGGCGTTCTGCAGGAAGTAGAGCCGCTGCGCCAGCTCGGCGTCGCTGGTGCAGGCGAAGCCGCCCACCACGTCGGAGTGGCCGTTCAGGTACTTGGTGGTGGAGTGCACCACCAGGTCGGCGCCGAGCGACAGCGGCTTCTGGAACACGGGGGTCATGAAGGTGTTGTCCACCACGGTGATCGCCTTGGCCTTGCGCGCGAGCTCGGCGCAGGCGGCGATGTCGATGAGCTTCATCATGGGGTTCGTGGGGGTCTCGATCCACACGGCGCGCGTCTTCGCGTCGAGGGCCTTCTCGAGGTTCTTCGGCTGCGAGAGGTCCACGAACTCGAAGGCCAGCCCCATGCGGCGGAAGACCTTGTCGAAGAGGCGGAAGGTGCCGCCGTACACGTCGTCGGAGCAGACGATGCGGTCGCCGGCCTCGAAGAGGTGCATCACCGCGTCGGAGGCGGCGCAGCCGGAGCCGAAGGCCATGCCGAAGCGCGCGCCCTCGAGGGCGGCGAGGCACTCCTCGAGCGCCTTGCGCGTGGGGTTCTTGGTGCGGCTGTACTCGTAACCCTTGTGCTTGCCGGGGCCCGACTGGGCGTAGGTGCTGGTGAGGTACACGGGCGTCATGATGGCGCCGGTGGTGGGGTCCGGCTGCTGCCCGGCGTGGATGGCGAGGGTGTCGAAGTGGAGCGGGGCGTCGGCCATGAGGTCCTCCGAGGGGGCGCGACTCTAACCGCCGGCCCCGCCCGCGTCGAGGCCCGCGCCTTGCAACGGCGCCCTCGCGGAGGGGCGCATGACCTACGATCGGAAGCTGGCGGTGGCCGCGGTGGCCGTGGCGCTTGGCGGGGGCCTGC
This sequence comes from Myxococcales bacterium, assembly GCA_035508175.1. GTDB lineage: Bacteria > Myxococcota > Myxococcia > Myxococcales > JAKAPL01 > DATJNL01. The sequence continues at coordinate 1,830 of DATJNL010000367.1, read as the reverse complement.
TCGGCTGCTCGGGTGACACGACTCTGGCGGCGTTCCCGCCGCAGGACGGCGGCATGGGAACGACCGGAACGGGGGTGATCCTGCCGCCCGGCCAGTCGAGCGGCGGCCTGCACGCCGGCAGCAGCGGGGGCGCGCGGCCCACCGGCGGCGTCGGGGCCTCGAGCGGCGCGTCGGGCGCGGCGGCGGCGTCGGGCGGCGGCTCGTCGTCGGGCGGGGCCTCGTCCAGCGGCCCGTCGTCGGGCGGCGTGGCGTCGAGCAGCGGCTCGTCGTCGGGAGCCAGCTCGTCGGGAGCCAGCTCGTCGGGGGCCAGCTCGTCGGCCGGCGGCAGCTCGTCGGGGGGCGTGTCCTCCTCGAGCAGCAGCTCCGGCGGCTCGACGGGCGGCGTGGGCCTGCCCCCGTGGCCCACGGCGTCGCTCACGAATTACGGCACGGCGCAGGGGATCGAGGAGCTGCCGGTGGTGGGCGCGCAGCCGGACGAGGCGAACAACCTGTGGGTGGTGACGCACGCGGCGCTGTACCTGCTGCGCCCGGGCGAGACGACGTTCCACCGCTACACCGACGCGGACGGGCTCCACCTGGGCCTGTCGCAGCCGCCGGGAATCACGGCCATCGCGGGCGGCGCGGCGAACCAGTGCTTCGTGGGCTACGAGGGCGTGGTGAACGACCCGGACATCGACGACCCGATCAACGACCCGCCGGACGTGACGGACCAGGGCAAGTTCGACCGGGTGGACCTGCAGCCGGACGGGACGCTCGCGGTGACGCGCTTCAACGTGGTGGCCAACAGCGGCTTCTGGGAGAACCGCAGCGTGCGCCGGCTGCTCTACGACCACACGTACCACCCGGGCACGCTGTACGTGGGGATGAACCACGGCGTGGACGCGGTGCAGGGCGACGCGTACGGGGACCACGTGCACCCCGAGGTGTGTCTGGGGGAGCCGTGCAGCACGCCCGGCGCGACGGAGATGATCGGCGAGTGGCGGGGGCTGGCGCTGGACGGGAGCGGCAACCTCTGGATGGGGGGCGAGTACACGGAAGGGGAGCTGGGCTGGAAGGCGAGCCTGACGGACTGGCTGGACAACGGGGTGAACCCGTTCCTGGTGGCGTTCGGCGACCCGTACCCCCCGTGGGCGCCGGTGTTCGAGCCGCCCTCGGAGGGGAGCTCGGTGGACATCCGCGCGGTGGCGGTGGACCCGAGCGGGGTGGTGTGGTCGGCGAGCGGCTACGAGTGGAACGCGCCGGACGCGAACGGGAACACGACCGACCCCGAGTACGGCATCGCGAGCTACACGCCGGTGGCGGGCTTCACGTACTACGACCCGGTGGCGCTGGGCTTCGGCACGAAGAACCTGGTGGACATGGTGGCGCTGCCGGACGGGCGGCTGGTGTTCGGCACGTACGCGAACGGCCTGCGGCTGTGGAACCCGGCGACGGGAGCGGTGTCGGAGCTGACCACGGCGGAGGGAATGCCGGGGGACTACATCCAGACGATGTACGTGGACACGCGAAACGGCCCGGCGACGATCTTCGTCGGGACGGATGGCGGCCTGGCGGTGGTGCAGCCGTAGGTCGAGGGTCGGGGGCAGTTCCCCTCTCCCCGGCGAGAGCACTTCCCCTCTCCCCCAGCGGGGGAGAGGCCGGGTGAGGGGGCCGCAGTCGAGGTCGGGGTCGCGGTCGAGCTCGGGGCACTTCCCCTCTCCCCCAGCGGGGGAGAGGCCGGGTGAGGGGGCCGCGGTCGAAGTCGGGGTCGGGGTCGGGGTCGGGGTCGGGGTCGCGGTCGCGGTCGCGGTCGAGCTCGGGGCACTTCCCCTCTCCCCCAGCGGGGGAGAG
>DATJNL010000366.1:0-3918 GCA_035508175.1 Myxococcales bacterium | reverse complement strand
GACCATCGTGCCGGGCCTGCCCCTGCAGCTCGTGAACGGCGTGTGGGTCGGCCAGCTCTCGGGCGTCCCCTTCCCCGGCACGTTCTCCGCCGTCCACAACTAGCCCGCCGCAGTGCGGCAAAGCGTCCCGCGAATGTTTCTTTCGCGGTGACACGGCCATGACATCCGCAGGCTAATCATGGAGGCATCCCTCCCGGAGGAGAGCATGACCGAAGCGCCCGCCGCTTACGACCCGAAGTCCGACCGCGTCGACTGGATCCGCATCCTGCCGTTCGCGGGATTCCACCTGCTCGCGCTCCTCCTCGCCTTCCTCGTGCGGCCCACCGTCGGCGACATCCTGCTCTGCATCGGGATGTACTACCTGCGCATGTTCGGCGTCGCCGGCTCCTACCACCGCTACTTCTCCCACCGCACGTACCAGACGTCGCGCGCCTTCCAGTTCGTGCTCGCATTCCTGGGCGGCACGGCCATGCAGAAGGGGCCGCTCTGGTGGGCCGCGAACCACCGCCACCACCACCGCTACTCGGACATGCCGGAGGACGTGCACTCCCCCACGCAGCGCGGCTTCTGGTGGTCCCACGTGGGCTGGATCCTCTGCAAGCGCTTCGACAAGACCGACTACGAGGCGGTTCCCGATCTCGCGAAGTACCCCGAGCTCGTCTTCCTGAACGAGCACCACCTGATTCCCCCGTTCGCGTTCGGCGGGCTGCTCTTCCTGATCGGCTTGCTCCTCGGCGGCCCCCAGGCGGGGCTGCACGCGGTCGTGTGGGGCTTCGTGGTCAGCACCGTGGTCCTGTGGCACGGCACCTTCACCATCAACTCGCTGGCCCACGTGTTCGGCCGCCGCCGCTTCCCGACGACCGACACCAGCCGCAACAGCCTCTCACTCGCGCTCCTCACGCTCGGCGAGGGCTGGCACAACAACCACCACTACTACCCCGGCTCGATGCGCCAGGGCTTCTACTGGTGGCAGGTGGACGTGGCGGGCTACGTCGTCCGGGCGCTCGCGAAGGTCGGCCTGGTGTGGGACGTGCGCACCGCGCCCCCGCGGGTGCTCGAGCTCGGCCGCCAGAAGGGCGCCGCCACCGAGGCGGTTGCGGTGGCCCTCGCCTCGCCCGAGCCGACCGCCTAGCGCGACGATTCACGTCGTTGGCAGCGGGATCTCCACGGTGAGCCCGTCGTGGGCGAGCTGCGTCCCCGGGTGCTCCTCCCGGGCCTCGCGCGCGATCGCTCCGAGGTCGTCCTCGTAGCGCGAGCTGAAGTGCGTGAGGACGAGCCGCGCCACGCCGGCCTGCTTCGCCAGCCGCGCCGCCTCGCGGGCGGTGGAGTGGCGCGTCTCCAGGGCGCGCGCCCGCTCGCTCTCGGCAAAGGTCCCCTCGTGCACCAGGAGGTCCGCGCCGGCCGCCGCGCGCGCGACGGAGTCGCAGGGCCGGGTGTCGCCGCTCACCACGAGCCGGCGGCCTTGCCGCGGCGGCCCGAGCACCTGCGCCGGGGCCACGCGGCGGCCATCGGGCAGCTGGACCTCGGCGCCGTGCTGCAACTGGCCGAAGAGCGGACCCTCGGGGACGTCCAGCGCGCGCGCCCGCTCGAGCTGGAACTCGCCGGGGCGGGCGGCCTCCACGAGCGCGTAGCCGAGCGCGGGCAGGCCGTGGTCTACCGGCAGGGCGTGGATGGCGTAGCCGTCGCGCTCGAGGACCTCCCCGCCGCGCAGCTCGTGGATGGGCAGCTCGAACGAGTAGCGGTCGATGCCGAGGTGGATGGCCTGGTCCAGCAGCCTCGTCGCCGGAGAGGGACCGTAGAGGTGCAGCGGCGCCTCGCGTCCCTGCATCGAGAGCGTGCGCAGAAAGCCGAGGAGGCCGAGGTAGTGGTCGGCGTGGAAATGGGTGAAGAACACGGCGTCCACGGCGAAGCCGGTGCCGAAGCGCATCATCTGCCGCTGGCTGCCCTCGCCGCAGTCGAAGAGGAGCAGTTCGCCCTCGCGCCGGACGGCGATGCCGGAGAGGCCGCGTGCCAGCGTGGGCTGCGCGGCGGAGGTCCCGAGGAAGGTGAGGCGGAGCATGCGGAGGTCGGTCTAGCACGACCGGGTGCCCGTCAAGGCAGGCCGTAGAGTTGGATAGCCGACCCTACCTCTGGCTGCACCGCGAGGTAGACGCGGCCCGAAGAAGGGTCGACGTATCCGGAGAGAGCCTCGTTCGGGAAGTTGCCGAGCCCTGCGTCGGGAAAGGTGGGCGTCGGTTGGTCGGCGGCGCCGGCCACCGGCAACGTCACCAGGCCCACCCCCGCGGCAAATGCCTCGTAGACCAGCAACGCTCCGCCTTGCCAGGGAAGCACGGCGGGCGCAGAGTTGCAGGTGGCTGGACAGGTGCTCCCTTGGGCGAAAATCGCGCCAGGGCTGTCGGGAGAAACCTGGGCCCAGGATAGGCTCTCAGAAGCCTGGGCATCCCACCAGGCGACGATCGCGGTCGCATCGGGCAACCCGGCGAGTTCCTCCTCCGTGCAGCCCCCGTCCGCCAGGAAGGTTCCGGACCAGGTTTCGTCCGCCGTGTTCAGGAAGCCGACCCATGGCGCGCCACCCACGCACGACCCGATGCAAAGGCCCGTGGCACAGGTGGAGACGGCGAGGCCCGACGGGTCGGCGGCGAGGGCAAGCTCCGGAAGCTGCGCCTGCGCGGCGTTGGTCGCACCAAGGAAGGCTGGCGAGGCGGTGGTCCAGATGGTCCACAGCAGGCCTCCGGGATCGGCGGCGAGCGCCACACCGGCCACGTTGGAGGGAAGGCCCAAAGGGGCGCCGGGGGTCCACCCGTTGGCCGGCGAACCCTCGGTGAAGCTCTCGAGGAACGTCCCGGCATCCAGCTGCGCCAACCAGGCGACGGTGTCGAATACGCCGCCGGCGTCCGCCGCAGCACCGAAGATACTCCCCTGCGCCGTCTGCGTGAGGGTGACGGAGGAGACATCCGGTCCGCCGTCGAAGAGCTCGGTCACGGAGACCACGTCGTTCGCCTCCGCTGCCAGGACCAGCGCGCCGGGCGTCGCGGGGTCAGGGAGCAGGACTCCATAGGGACCGAGCGTGAAGCCGCCCGTCCCCGGCGTGTAGGGCACTGCGCCCAGGAACGTCCACGCGACTGTCCCGGCGTCAGTCCCTGGACCTGGCTGGCAAAGAGAACCGCCGCTGCTGCCGCCAGTACCTGTCGTGCCACCGCCGGTGGAGCCGCCGGCCGTGCTGCCGCCGGTGCTGCCAGACCCGCCTGCCGCCCCACCACTGCTGGTGCCGCTCGTGCCCTGGACTCCGCCGTCCGCCGGACCTGCGTCTCCGGAGAGCAGGTTTCCGCCGTCGAGCGAGACCGCGGCGTTCTCCGCGAGCTGGTCCTCCGAGAACAGGAAGATCTGCCGCAGGAGCGTCGTGCGCCCCGCGATCGCGGGAATGCCGGTCAGGTACACCGGCGGGATCGGCGGCGCGATGGCCTTGCCCGGCGAGACCTCCACGTCGTAGAGCTGCCCGGGCGTGAGCGGCTGGTAGAGCTGTAGGGCCGAGACGCCGGCGGCGGGGTCGGGGGTCTGGAACGACGTCTGCAACCCGCAGCCCGCGCACGCGTGCGGCGCGAGGCCCACCGCCAGCTCGGCCGCGAGCCCCTGCACCTGTGCCTCGGGCGCGCTCGCGCCGAGGGTCCCGAACACCGCGTAGCCCTCGAGCACCGAGGGGCCAGAGGCCAGGCTGAGGTCGTTGAACGCCACGAAGTCCTGGCCGGTCTGGTCGGCCCCGGCGACCGCGTCGACCATGAGCGGCGCCGACTGCTGCGCGTTCGACGCCCACAGCTCGTGCTTCCCGGCCGGCAGCAACAGCTGGTAGTGGCCCGCTGGGTCGGTCGTCGTGGCGTAGCCCTCGAACTCGCCGAAGCCGCCGTCGGCATCCGGCGCGAA
>DATJNL010000365.1:0-16281 GCA_035508175.1 Myxococcales bacterium | reverse complement strand
GCGCCGGCCGCGCTCGACCGCACTGCGCGTGGCCACCGCGGCGAGTGCCTCGAAGGCTGCGACGAACTCCGGCCGGCAGTCCGGATAGCCGCTGTAGTCGACCGCGGTGACGCCGATGTAGATCTCGGACGCATCGACGGTCTCGGCGAGGCCCAGCGCGAGCGCCAGGAAGATGGTGTTGCGGGCGGGGACGTAGGTCACGGGAATGCCGGCCGCGCCCGCTGGGCGATCCTTGGGGACGGCGATGTCCGCAGTGAGCGCCGATCCCCCGAAGGCCCGCAGGTCCAGCTCGAGGACGCGGTGGTCGCGTACGCCCAGCGCTTCGGCGACGCGGCGCGCCTGCGCAACCTCCACCGCATGGCGCTGCCCGTAGGCGATGGTGAGCGCGTGGCACTCGCAGCCCACGCTGCGCGCGATGGCGAGGCAGGTGGCGGAGTCCATGCCGCCCGAGAGCAGGACGACCGCGCGTGCGTGGAAGGTTGCCGGAGGCACTGCGGGGAGGATACCAGCCCGCCCGCAGCGGCGGTCAGCGAATCAGCTTCCTGGCAGACCGGGGACACCCACGACCGTGTAGACGATGTCGCAGGTGCCGTCGGCTCCCAGGCCACAGCCGGGCCCCGCATCGGCCAGGCAGGCCAACTGGCCCAGGCCCGCATCGAGGCAAGCGCTGGCCTCGCTCGACAAGGTGTCGTCGATCCAGCCTGTGAGCTGCAGAATGGGCGCCGCGAGCTGCGGTGCGAGCGCGCCTCCGTCGAGAACCTGGGCCAGGACGATCTGCTCGGTCACGGACGCCACGCAGCCACAGCCCGTGATCGGCGCGCAGCTCGTGACGTTCACGGTGAGTGTCCCCTTCGTCAACCCTCCGTCCTCGTACGGCCCGCCCAGTATCTCCCAGTAGATTCCGCCCGCGCCGGGGGCCTCGCTCACGTACGCATAGAACGTGAGGGTCGAGGGAGGCGCCGTGAACCCGGCGTCGGGGTCGAACTGGCAGGTGGTCTGCAGGCCGCTGCCGTTCTCGGGAACGAGCGTGGCCGTGAACTGGAAGGCGCCGAGCAAGGTCCCCGGCAGGCTCGGCGGGGCCGGCGAGTTGGTGCAAGCCGCCAGCATCATCCCCACGACCAGCGCGGCGGTGCGCCTCAAGGCCCGGTCCCAGATCCACGCAACGAGAGGTACTCCATCGAGAAGGCCCAGCGCGCGAGCGCTTGGCCGAGGGGTGTCTCCCACGGCGCCAGGCTGCGACGGCCCTCGGCCGGCTCGGCAAAAGGCAGCGCGGCCAGCGCCCCCTGGAGATCGCCCGTGGCCCAGAGCGCGAGCTTGGCGGCCCGCAGGGTCGCGTCCGCCATCGCGCGCCGCGAGTCGAAGGTCGGCAGGCCGCGGGCGAGCTCCCGGCCCAGCGGCGCGAGGCGGCTCCTCACCTCGGCGGGACAGGCACGCTCCAGCGCGGCGAGGAATGGCTGGAGCCTCACGGCCTCGCCCTGTGGTGCGTGGCCGGGGCTGTCCAGAAAACAGGCCAGCAGCAGGGCAAGCGTCGCGGCATCGCGCGGCGAGAACTTCGAGGGAAGCGTGAAGCCGAGCTCCAGGAGCGCGAGCCGCTGTGCGATGAGGAAACGCATCGGCCCGGGGCCGAGAGAGGCGAGCGGGCCGCCGCCCACGATGATGGCGGCCGGACGCGTGTTCTCGAGGGCCAGCGAGTCGAGCCCCGGCACGAGAAACACCTGCACTTCGCGCGCGCGCACCGCGGCGCGGGCCTCCTCGATCCAGAGCTGAATCTGGGGAGCGCGGTCGGCTCCCAGCCGATCGGCGGGCGCAAGGCCAAAGCGCCGCAGGTCACCGGGGAAGAGCGGCTCCAGGTAGGCGGCCAGCCGCGCGAGCAACGCGGCGAAGGGCGACTCGGGTGAGAGCGGCGGCTCCTGCCAGACCCGCTCGGGGAGCGGGCGGAGGGGCGGCGGAGGCGGAGGCACCTCGCCTGCCATCGCGCCCGCGAGGCCCAGCGCGCTGCGGGCGACGTCCGGCTCCCCCACGGCCGCGGCGGTCGCGCCCAGCGCGCGGAGTAGATCGGCGGTCGGCGGCCACGACTGGCGCGCCAGATCCAAGTAGGCGGCCATCGCCTTCCCCGCGGATTCTGGCCGCCGGCGCCGCAGGTCGGCCAGCAGCCGGCGGTCTTCCGGGCGCCCGGGCGCCAGTTCGTCCGCCCGTTCCAGCAGCCGCTCGGCGCGATCCGGGCTCCCGAGCTGCTCGACCGAGCGGCGGGCCAGGGCCCGCAGACGGGTGGCCGCCTCGAGGGGCCGCTCCGCGGTGGCCAGCTCGATGAGTTGCTCCTCCAGGTCGATCTGCTCGCCAACGTCGCCCGACTTCTCCGCGAGCGCGCGCTGCCGCTCCAGCAGCGCCTCGGCCGTCGGCGCGGAGCGCCGGGCACGCACGATGGCCTCGTGTGCCTCGCGCAAGCGGCCCGCCTTTTCGTAGGCGAGCGCGATGGGCACCCACAGCTCGTCGAGCCAGGCCGGCCAAGTGGCGCCCTCCGTTGCGTGGAGACGGTCGGCGACCTCCACGAGCCGTTCCTGCCGACCGAGCGCCGCGCATATCTCGGCCAGGCGCTGGAGCGCGCGGGGCTCGGGGGGCTCGAAACCGACCGCCCGTTCGAGCAGCTCGGCCGCCTTGGCCATGTCGGCGAGCTTGTCGAGGTGCAGGATCGCGGCCTCGACCAGCGCCGCCGCGGCCGCCGCACCCTCCCGCAAGTCGGCCAGCTCGAGCAGCACGCGCGCCGCGTCGGCCCAGCGCGCCCGATGCTGGTACAAGACGGCGAGATCCTGCAGAGGACGCGGGTCCTTGGGATTGAGCTTGGCCGACCGCTCGAAGGCCTCGATGGCGGCCTCGAAACGGAGCGACCGCTTCTCGAGCTCGCCGATGCGCAGGAGCACGGAGGCGACCTGTTCGCCGAACTCGGCCGGGTCGAGGGCCGATAGCAGACCGCGCAGGATCGAGACGGCCACGTCGACGCGCCCGAGGGCGTCGGCAATCTGCGCCGCAGCCTCGCGCGAGGGCACGAAGGCCGGGTTCGCGGCGATGCTCGCCTGGAAGTGCTGCAAGGCCTGTTCGGCGCGGCCCGCGCGCTGCGCGATCTCGCCGAGGCGAAAGTGCAGGAAGAATTCGCCAAGGTGGCTGCCGCCGGTCAGAGCGCGCCGGTAGTGCTCGGCGGCCCGCTCGCCCTGGCCCAGTGCGAGGAGGCACTCCCCGAGCCCTTCGGAGGCCACGGCATCGGCGGGCCGCAACTCCAGCGCACGCGTGTACGCCTCGACGGCCCGGCGCGGGTTGCGCAGCCGCGTCCTGAGGATCTCGCCCTGATCTCGGAACGCTCCCGCCCGGACGTCGTCGGAGCCGGCCTTGCGGGCGCGTTGCCGCAGCAACTCGACGACCTCCTCGAACCGCTCTTCTCCCTCCAGCAGCTTGCGCAGGCGCTCCAGCGCCTCCGCCTCGTCGGGCGCCGCCTCGATCGCCGCGCGCAAGGCCGCCTCGGCTCCCTTCGGATCGCCGAGCTTGCCGGCACAGAGGTCGGCAAGCTCGACCCAGATCTTCGCTCGCCGCAGAGGCTCCGGCTCGGCCTTGGCCCGCTCGGCCAGGACCTCGGCGAGAAGCCCGGGCCCCTCCGTCCGCGCCAGCGCCTCGAGGCCCGCAAGGCCTGCCGGGTCGCCCGGCCGCAGGATCAGGAGCTCGCGCCAGTGCTCGCGAGCCTGGTCGGCGAAGCCCAGCCGCGCCGCCGCCTCGGCGCACAGCCCTCGCAACCGCGGCTGCTCTTCCGGTGGCGCGGCGGCGAGTGCAGCCTTGGCGCACACCAGCGCCTCCTCGGAGCGGTCGAGCGCGAGGAGGGTCCCCGCGAGCACGCCTTGGACCTCCCCGACGAGCGGCTTGAGATCCGCTGTGCGCGCCGCCTCGAGGGCCGCCTTGAGCGCGCGCTCCGCGGCGGGGCCGTCGCCCATCTCCTGCCGAAGCCGGCCGAGGCGCAGACCGAGCGCCGCGACGGTGGCCGGCGCGCCCCCGCCCGAGAGGTCGGTCTCGAGCAGCGCGGCCGCCTCGGCCGTCGCTCCCCGCGCCTGGCACAGCGCGGTCAGCGCGGTCAGGGCGGCGCGGTGGCCCGGGAGCTGCGCCAGCACCTCGCGGTAGGCCGCCTCGGCCGCTGCGGCGTCGCCGATCTCGCCGGCCAGCAACGCCCCGCGGCGAAAGAGCAACTCGGCGCGGGCGTCGCGCGACTCCTCCCCGAGCGACACGAGCGCCTCGGCCCGCCGCTGCAGAATCTCCGCGAGCTCGGCCCAGCGTTTGCGCGTCTCGAGCTGCCGCACCAGCGCGTCGAACGCAGCGCCGTCCTCCGGTCGTAGCAGAAACGCACGGCGCCACGCGTCCGCCGCTTCCGCGGGCCGCCCGAGCTTCTCGAGCAGTGCGGCCTGCCGGCGGGCGACCTCCGGCGCGTCAGGCGCGTCCGCAGGCAGCGCGCCCAGCGCCGCCAGCTCCAGCTCGCCATCACCGGCTGCGGCGGCGCAGCGCACCAGCGCCTCGACGAGCTTCCTGTCGGTCCCGCCGCCATCCCAAGCGGCGCGCAGGTGGGCCAGGGCTTCCGCGGGGCGGTCGAGGTCCTGCACGAGAAGGAGGCCGAGCTTGCGCTGGCGCTCGCGCAATCGCTCTCCCGGCTCGCGGCGCGCCACCTCGAGGGTCATCGCGGCGGCGGCCTGTTCGGTGCGGCCCGCGCGATCGCAGGCCTCGGCCAGGAGCGTGTAGCTCCGCGCGTCGCCGGCCTCCTCGGCCGCCCGTTCCAGCAACTCGATGGCGCGGCCCGGGTCCGCCAGCTCCTCCTCGGCGATTCGCGCGGCCTGCTGCAACCGGCCCGCCGCCCCGGCCGGATCGGCGGCCAGCTCCGCCAGCTCCAGGAGCGTCTGGATCGCCGGCCCCGGCAACCCTCCCCCGCGCTCGAGCTCCAGACGGCGCTCCAGCGCCTCCTCCCGGCCCGGCGCGAGCGGCCCCCCGGCGAGCACCGCGTCCCAGGCGCGGCGCCGCGCCTCCGGCCCGAGACGCTGCTCGGCGAGGTGCGCCCGCTCGAGTCGCACCTTGCCCGCTTCCTCCGGCTCGACGCAGCCCGCGAGCGCCTCGAGCGCGCGGTCGATCAGCTCGGGCGGCGCGCCCTCGCTGGCCCCGAGCCAGCGGCGCAGCAGCGTCGGCGTCCCACGGCCCAGATCGAGGGCGCGCTCGCGGAGCGGCGTGGCGCCTTCGAGATCCGCGAGTCGCCGTCCGCGCAAATCGGCGGCCTCCAGCAGCAGCCCCTGCCGGCGCTCGGCGGTCGGCGCGTCGTCGCCGTCCAGATCGGCCAGCCGCTCGAGCAGGGCCGCCAGCGCCGCCCACTCCCCGACGTGCCGGAGGGCGCCGACCAAACGCTCGCCCACGTCGGCGGAGGGGGCCGCAGCGAAGGCCTCCGCGAGGGCCTCGGGCGCCGCCGGATCGGCATCCGAGAGCACTTCGAGAAGCGCGGGCAGCAGGGCCTTCCGCGCCTCGCCGCGTGCCGCCTGCCAGCGGCGCCGCCGCACGTCCCGCTGCCGGGTCAGATCGCCACGCGCGGTGGCGGCCTCGTCGAGCAGCCCGAGCGCTTCCTGCGTGTGCTGCGACCAGGGCGCGAGCGCGACGGTGCGTTCGAGCAGTTCGGTGGCGAGCTCGAAGCTCCCCGCCTGGGAGAGCAGCGAACCCATCCGGAAGGCGGCCTCGGCGTGCTCCGGTCGCTGTACCGGCGCGTCACGCAGCGAGGCGGCCAGCCGTCGCCCCAGATCCTCCAGTGGCTCGCCCTTGGCAAAGGCAACCTCGGCGAGGCCAGTGAGCGCGAGGACGTCTTCGGGCTCGGCCTCGAGGGCCGCCTGGTAGGCGGCACCGGCTTCGTCGAGGCGCCCGGAGCTCCAGTAGACTTCGCCAAGCGTGCGCTGCAGGCTCGGCGCTTCGCCCGGTACCGCGGCGGCGCGCAACAGCAACAGCCGGGCCCACTCCTCGGGATCGCCGCCGCCGAGGCTTCCCACCACCGCGGCGAAAAGCGTCGGGTCCGAGGGGTCGGTTTCGAAGGCGCGGCGTTCACAGCGCCGCCGCGCGGCCCCGGCGACCTCGCGGGCTTGCCCCGTCGCGGCGTCCTCGATTGCCTCCCAGATCGACGCCGCCTCGGCCCACCACGCCGCCGGCGCCGGCCCCGCATCCGCACCACGCTCCAGAAAGCGCGCCAGCTCCTCGGCGTCGCCGCGCAACCGAAGCGCCGCGGCGCGCCGCTCCAGGGCACGGGGCGGAGCCTCGGCGGGCGCCTGCTCCAGCAGTCTTCCGTAGAGCTCGCCCGCGCCCGCGGCGTCCCCTGCTTCGAAGCGGAGGTCGGCCGCCTTGAGGAGCCTTTCGGGCGTCGGCAGGTGGCGGGCGCTGGCGGCCAGCGCAGTCGCGGCGCCAGCACCGTCGCCCGCGGCCAGTAGCTCGTCCCCCGCGGCAGCGAAGAGGCGGCCGGCCTCCTCGTCACGCCCCGCCTTCTCGGCCCGTTCCGCACGGGCGAGCAGAAACGGCCCGAGCTCCGCGCGGCGCCCCTCGCGGCGCAGCAAGCTCGAGAGGCGTTCCTCTGCACCCGCGAGGTCGGGGGCCAGCCGCAGCGCCTCGCGCAGCGCCGGCTCGACCCGCTCGGGTGCCGCCAGAGGCCCCGCATAGAGATCGGCGAGCTCGAGCAACGCCTCGGCGCCGCCTTCATCGGGAAGCGCCGACAGGTTCTGCTCGAGCAGCGCCGCGAGGTCGCCCTGGCGGCCGGTCTCGCGGCAGAGCGAGATCGCGCGCGACCTCACCCCGGCGCCCGCACCCAGCTCCAGCGCCCTTTGCCAGTCCTCGAGCGCCTGGGCGGCGTTTCGTTCGCCCTCCCACAGCCCACCGGCTTCGGTCAGCAGCTCTGCCGCCTCGGCGCGGCGCGACGGGGCGATCAGCTCGGCCAGCTCGTCGAGCACGAGCGCGCGCCCTTCCGGATCCTCCGCCCGGCGCCGCTCCGCGGCGAGCGCGCGCAGCGCGCCCTCTCGCGCCTCGGCGTCTCCGACCTCGCGCGCGCGCTCGGCCTCTTCCACCCACGCATCCGATAGCGCCTCGAAGTCCCCAGCCGCCTCGAGCGCCGCACGCAGCTCCGCGCGGAGCGCCGGAGCGTCTTCCTCCGCGAGCGCGCGCTGGAGGAGCGCCGCCGACAGGCCCGGGTCCGCCGCCAGCAGGCGCCGCCCCGCGCGCACGAGCAGAGCGGACCGCAGCCGCGCCGACGCGGCGCCGTCCGCGAGCTCGATCCAGCGCTCGGCCGCCTCGGCGTCCGGCAGGTCCGCGCAGAGATCGGCGAGGCGCTCGCGAGCCACCTCGCACCCGGGGCGCCGATCGACGAGCGCGGCCAGGGCCTCGCGCGCCCCCGCGGCATCGCCGGCGGACACGCGCGCATCGGCGAGGAACAGGCCATAGCGTTCCGCCAGCTCCGGCTCGTCGTCCCAGGGCTCCGCAGCCAGCGCTTCGAGGATCGGCAAGGCTTCCGCCGTTGCGCCCGCAAGGTACAGGAGGTCGCCCGCCAGCCGCCGGGCACCCAGGTGGCCGGGCGCGAGATCGAGCGCCGCCCGGGCCTGCGCGAGCGCGAGCTCTCCGTCGGGCATCTCCTGCGCCGCGCGCAGACCCAGGGCCACGCGTGCGTCCGCTGCCCGCGCGGGATCCGGCTCGAGCGCCACGGCGCGCGCCAGCAGCTCGAAGCCCTCCTCGGCGTCGCCGGCGGCCAGGCGCAGCTCGCCCAGCCGCTGGAGCGGCTCGGGCCTCGACGGATCGAGCGCCGAAGCACGGCGGTAGGCCGCCTCGGCACGTCCGCCTCGCCCCAAGCGGCTCTCCGCCAAGGTTCCCAGCTCGAGGGCCACGGCGGCCGCGGCGGGCCGGTCGGGCAGCGACGCCTGGACCAGCGTGTCGAGCGCGTCGCAAGCGCCCTCGACGTCATCGCTCGCAACGCAGGCCGCCTGCAGCTTGCGCAGGAGCTCGACGTCTCGGGGCGTCGCCGCGAGCGCAGCGAGGAGCGCGTCGCGCTCGCCCTCGCGATCGCCAAGCCCGAGCAGAAGCTCCGCGCGCCGGCGCTGAAGTGGAGCCGCCTCCGCGAGCGGCAGGCGCGCCGCCGCTTCGCCCAGCGCTGCGGCCTCGCCCGCACCGTCGCCCAGCGAAGCCCGCGCCTGTGCCAGCGCCCGCCACAGGGTCGCGGCCAGCCGCCGCTCCGCGCCGACCAGCCCCCGCTCCGCGGCCGCGGCCGCCGCCACGAACTCCCCGGCCTGCAGGAAAGCGAGCGCCGCCCGCAGCTCCTGCTCGTTCGCGGCCCCCTCGCCCCTTTCGCGCAGCCGCGCCGCCAGATCGACACGCGCGGCGCCCGCCTCCGCCGGTCGGTCGAGCCGCGAGAGCAACGCCGCCCGCCGCTCTGCCGCCAACAGATTGCCGGGGTCGGCCCCGGCTACCCGCTCCCAGCGAAGCAACGCTCCCTCGGGGTCCGAGGGTTCGAGCAGCTCCGCGAGCTCGGCGCTCTGCTCCAAGGCGTCCGGGGCCACCCGCTCCAGGTAGCGCCGCAGCAGGTCGATACGCCGCTCCACGGGCTCGCGCGGGACTGCCCGCAACGCCCCCGTGAGCGCGCGCCGGGACTCGGGGTCGTGGACGAGCGCCATCGAGAAGGCTTCGGCCGCCTCGTCCAACCCCCCGGCCGCGAGCTGCCGCTCTCCCAGGAGGCTCAGCGTCTCGGCGGCCTCCGGCCCGCGCTGACGTGACGCCAGCCGCTCGAGCGCCTCGGTTTCCCCGGGCTGTCCCGCGAGCAGCTCCGCGCGCCGCCGTAGCCACTCGACCTCCTCGGGCTCGCGCACGATGAGGGACTCGAGGTGGGACAGCTCCCGCTCCCCGGCGCCCACCCGCCGCGCCGCCGCCGCCGCGACCGCCTCACAGATAGCGCGAGCCGTCGGGTCGAGGTCGACCAGCCAGAGCGCCCGCTCGGCGGCCTCGAGCGCCTCGTCCGCCGTGCCGCTCTCGAGCTCGAAGGCGGCGATCAGCGGCGCGCTCCAGGCGTCCTCCCGGTCGGCTTCCGCCGCGAGGCGTGCCAGCCGCTCGACCTGCGAAGCGTCCTCGCCCGCCTCCGCGGCCTCCCGGAGCGCGCGCGCCCGACTGCGGCCGTCCGGCTGCACATCGGCCCAGCGTTCCAGCGCCGCAGCCGCCTGCGCGGGGTGCCCCAGCTCGCGCTCCAGATCCGCCAGCGCACGCAGCGCCGCCGGCACGAGGTCGCCGCCCGCCGCGGCGGCCCGACCCAGATCGCGCGCCGCCCGCTCGGGCTCCGCCTGCCGGAAGGCCTCGGCGGCCTCGAGCCATTGCGGCGCCGCGGGCCTGCCCTCCGCCACGAGCAGCTCGGCGAGACGTTCGAGCGCGCCCGCCCGCGCGAGGGGCCGCTCGAGCTGGCCGTAGAGCGCAACCAGCCGCTCGGCGGCGACCTCGGAGGACGCGAGCTCGAGCGATTGCTCGAACGCCTGCGCAGCCTCGTCCAGCCGACCCAGTACCGCACAGGCCTCGGCGAGCTGTCGGAAATCCGCCGCCCGCTCCACCGCCTCGCCGGCACCCGACGCGAGCAGCTCGAGCAGCGCCGAACGCGTCCCCGCAGGGTCGCCTCGCCGGCGTGCCAGCGCCACGTCCCAGCGCAGGACGCGCGGCTCCTCTGGCGCGAGGCGCCGGGCGATGCCCAGGAGCCGCTCCGCGAGCTCCGGCGACGCGGAGAGTGCCGGTTCGATCTGTGCGGCGAGCGCGGCGAGGGCACCCGCGGAATCACCCTTGGCGGAGAGGGCCTCCGCGAGGCGCCTGGCCAGGTCGGCCGCCGCCGCCGCGTCGCCGCGGCGGCGGTGCAGGGACAGAAGCCGCTCCAGGAGCTCGAGGGACTCGTCCTCGCCCACGGCGTCGAGGAGGGCGTCGGCCGCTCCGTCGAGATCGCCGACGGCCTCCAGCGCGTCGGCCAGGCGGCGCAGCGCGCGGTTGCGTTCGGCCCCCGGGGGTAGCGAGACCGCGAGGCGATCCAGCGCGCGTGCGAGGGCGGCCGTGTCGCCCAGCGCCTCGGCGGCGCGAACGCCTCCCTCGACGGCCGCGGCGAGGGTCGGGTCGCGGGCGAGCGCCGCCTCGAAGCTCGCGGAGGCCGCCGCAACGTCTCCTAGCTGCTCGAGCTGCACGCGACCCAGCTCGGCGAGCAGCACGGGCGATTCCGCCAGCCCGGCCGCGAGCGCGAGCGCCTCGGCGTAGGGCCCCGGCGGGCCGTCCCGACGGAGGCGGCAGAGCTCCTCTGCGGCCGCAGCAAAGGTAGGGTCCTCGTCGAGCGCCTGCCTCGCGCTCCGATCGGCGGCGGCCAGGTCCGAGAGCCGCTCCGACAGGATTCGGGAGAGGGCGAGACGCCCCTCGGCGCGACGTCGGCCGGGAGGCGCTCGCTCGGCGACGGCCAGGTGAGCCTCCAGCGCCTCGGTCCAGAGCCCCAGCCGCTCGCAGAGGCCCGCCATGCCCTCGGCAACCTCCAGGAAAAGCGATTCGTCGGTGCCGGCGGAGCTGGCCGAGCGAAGCGCATCGCGGTAGCGCAACAGCGCGTTCTCGGGGTGGCGGATCTTCTCCTCCCACAGCCGCGCCTCCCGCAAGGCGAGGCGCGCTGCGGCCGTCCAGCTGCCGTCGCGCTCCGCGAAGCCCCTCGCGCGATCGAGCAGGCGAAGCGCTCGCAGCTCCTCGCCGCCCGATTCGCATGCGTCGGCGAGCGCGAGCAGGCTCTCGCGGTCGTTGGGGCGGAGCTGCAGCGCGCGGTCGAGGTGCAGCCGTGCCCGCGGGAGATCGCGGCTTTCGCGCAGGAGCAGCCGTCCCAGCCGCGCGTGCGCGAGGGCAGCCTGCTCTCCCTCCCCTCCGAAGGCAGCGACGCGCCGCAACGCCGACAGCGCTGTCGGCAGGTCGCCACGCCGCTCGGCCACCTCGGCGACGTCGGCGAGGACCTCGAGATCCTCGGGGCGCGCCGCCTGCTGGAGCCCGAGCGCGCGCTGCGCCAGCGCATCGTCCTTGGCCGCCATCGCCAGACGGGCGGCGGCCCCCGCGGCCGCCGCCGCCGAGAAGAGCTCGCGGACCGCGAGCGTCCGATCGGCCAGATCGCAGAAGAGCGAGGCCGCTCGGCGCAGGTCGCCCTGCGCTTCCCTAACGGTGGCCTCGACCCACAGCGCCGCCAGGAAGGGCGGATCGCGCCCGCTCCAGAGCGCGCACACGTCCAGCGCGAGGTCGTGGGCCTCGGGGTCGGCCGCGAGTAGCTGCAGCAACCGCTCCGCCGCGAAGGGGTGCGGCGGACCGGTGGCCGACAAGGAGAGCAGCTCGCTGCGGGCACGGGAGAGCTCACCCTCGGCCACCAGCCGCTCGACCTCCGCGTAGGTCCGCTCGCCCTCCAGTGCGGTCAAATGATCGAGGCCCGCCGGAGAGGGAGCGCCGCCCGGGCGAAAGGCGAGGGCCGCGTGGCCCGTGCCCAAATCGATGGAGGCGAGGCGCAGCGCGCGTGCGTCCGGCAGCTTGTAGCCGCGACCGACGAGGAGCTGGCGCAGCACGGCCGGCAAGGGGTCGCAGCGAACGGTCGCCGATCCCAGCGGCCCCGCCGTGACGGCGCCGGGCAGCGGCGCGAGCGGATCCTCCTCGCCGCGCGCGGAGACCGCGAGCCTGTGCAGCAGGAGCGCCGAGCAGAGCGGCGCCGGACGGTACAGACGCAGCTCGTAGAGCAGGAGAGAGAGGCCGGTGCCCTCGGCTTCGATGCCCACTTTCGCGGTGAAGGGACCCGCGGCCGCGTGATCGCCATAGAGCTCGACGCCACCCGGCCGGAGCGCCGCCTGCAGCGACTCGATGCCAAGCGGCGCGAGGTCCAGCGCGGCGGCGATCCACTGGTTGAGAGCCGTGGCCTCCACGAGGAGCTCGAGATCGGAGAGGACGCAACGCTGGTCGCGGAAACGGTCGGCTCCGCCGGTGACGTCGAAGGGAAAGCGGACGGCCGGGATCTCCATGGAGAAGCGACGGACCGAGAAGCCCTCGCCCACCGGGCGTGCACCAGCCTCGACGAAGGCGCGGCCGTTCGCGAGCCGCAGCTCGAAGCCCGAGGGAGGCAACGCATCGGCAGGGCGGTGCCCCTCGCCGCCGTGGGGAGTGTCGGCCCGCTTCATGGTCAGCGGAGGGAGCGTACCACCCGCCGTGGGGAGGGCCAATTTTGCGGCCGGAAGAGGACCGGCGAGGCCGGGAACCTAGGCCAGGAGTCCGCCGGCGAGCCGCAGCGAGCGCGGCATGCGCTTCGCGAGCGTCTCGTTGTGCGTGACGACCACGGCGGTGATGCCCAGCTTGCGGTTCATCTCGAACAGCAACTCGTGGATGCCCTCCCCGGTCTGGGGGTCGAGGTTGCCCGTGGGCTCGTCGGCGAGGAGCAGCCGCGGCTCGAGGACAAGCGCCCGGGCGAGCGCGACGCGCTGCTGCTCGCCGCCAGAGAGCTCGCCAGGCTTGTGGTCGAGCCGCTCCCCCAGGCCCACCGCCTCGAGCATGCGCTTGGCGCGCGCCTGCGCGTCGGCTTCGGGCAGACGCTGGATGAGGGCGGGCATGGCCGCGTTGGTGAGCGCGCTGAACTCTGGGAGCAGGTAGTGGCTCTGGAAGACGAAGCCGATCGTGCGGTTGCGGAAGTCGGCGAGCGCCGCCTCGCTGCGCGCGAACACGTCCTCGCCCGCGATGCGCACCTCGCCCGCGCTGGGCAGATCCAGGGTCCCGAGCACGTGCAGGAAGGTGCTCTTCCCCACGCCCGAGGCTCCCACCAGCGCCACCATCTCGCCCTGCGCAATGTCGAGATCCACGCCGCGCAGCACCTCGATGCGCTTGCCGTTGAGCGTGTAAGACTTCTGCAGGCCGCGGATGCGAATCAGCGGGTCACTCATTGCGCAACCCCTCCACGGGAGCGAGGCGGCTCGCGGCGAGCGCAGGATAGATGGTCGCGAGGTAGGACAGGACGATCGCGCTGAGCGCCACGAGCGAGATCTGCCACCGCTCGATCTTCACCGGCAGAGCGTCGATGTAATACACCGACGGGTCGAGCTTGATGCCGCCGTGCGCGATGAAGGCGCACACGAGCAGGCCGACGACCAGCCCGAGCACTGCGCCGACGCCGCCGATGATCAGCCCCTCGAGCACGAAGACCTTCATCACGCTCTGGTCGCGCGCGCCCATGGACTTGAGCACGGCGATCTCCTTGCTCTTCTCGAACGCGAGGAACATGAGGATCGCGAGGATGAGGAATCCCACGGGCAGCGACGCGAAGCCCAGGATGAACGCCATCACCAGCTTCTCCATCGCGAGCGCGGCGAAGAGGTTGTGGTTCATCTCCGACCAGTCCTTCGTGTGGAAGGGGTAGCCGTCGAGCTTGAAGAGGATGTCGCGGGTGATGCGGCGCACGGCGTCGATGTCGGCGACCTTGATCTCGAGCCCGGTCACCGCCCCGGCCATGTCGAAGTATTTCTGCGCCTCGGGAAGCGCGATGTAGGCAAACTTGGCGTCGTATTCGTACATCCCCGTGTAGAAGATGCCGGCGACGCGGAAGGGGCGGCTCTTCGGGATGGGGCCGGTGGGGCCGAGCTCGTTCGAGAGCGGACTCACCACGTGCACCGTGTCGCCCACGAAGACCCTGAGCGAGTGCGCCAGCTCGCGGCCGATCACGATCCCGGGCAGCGGCGGTCCCGGCGGCGCGGCGGGCTTCGGGGCGGGTTTGGGGGGCGGCGGCAGCGGCGCGTGCTTGTCCGCCCCCTTGCGACCGGCGAGCTGATCCTCCTCGTCGAGCAGCTTGTTGAGGCGGTCGGTCATCTTGCCGAGATCGCCCTCGTCCTGATCGATCGGGATCTTCGCGGGGTCGTCGAGCCAGTCGAGTTTGCCGTCTTCCACGTCCTTGCCGACGTCGGTGACGGTGCCTGACGTCTTGGCGTCGATGCCTTTCAGGACCACGCCCGACAGGTTGCTCTCGGAGCTGATCATCACCTCGTTCAGCGTAAAGGGCGTGGCACCCGTGACGCCCTTCACCGAGAGGACCTTCTGGCGCACGTCGGGGTAGTCGGTGAAGTCGTTGCCGTACTTCTGCACGATGGCGTGCGCGTTGGTGCCGAGGATCTTGCGCTTGAGATCGAGCTCGAAGCCGCTCATGACCGAGAGCACCACGGTGAGCGACATCGCGCCGATGACCACCGCGAGGATGGCGATGACGGTGACGACGGCCGATGGCGAGAAGCGCCGCCCGCCGCGCCCCTTGCCCCGCAGGCGCAGGAACGTCAGGGCGACGAACATCTCGTAGCGGAAGCCCAGGTCGAGCTTGCCGCTGCCGGCGAGCATGAACCCGAGGGAGGTCCCGAGGAACAGGAAGAGGCCCACCAGGATCGTGGCGACCACCGCCCAGGTCTCGTAGGTCTGCGGCTCGATCGACAGCGCCCAGGGCTTTTGCAGCCAAACGACGAAGATCCAGGGGAGCTGCGAGAGCGCGAAGGCGAGCGTGCTCGCGATCCCCACCTCGAGCACGCAGAGCTTCCGCGCGGCCCAGCCGGCGAAGAACCCCGCCACCAGCAGGATGGCGCCGCCCGCGAGCAGAGCTGGCACCGACGTGCCGGACACCGAAGCGCCCTGATCGAACAGCGTGGCGCCGAGGCTGCCTGCGGCCAGCGCGGCGAGGAGCACGCCGCCGACGCAAAGGGACGCTCCGCCCGGCGAGAAGAAGCGGGCGCCCCGGCGTCGTGGCGCGGGCAGAGGCTCGGGCCGGAGGCTCTCCGCGCCCGTGGCGGCCACGCTCACTTCTTCTCCGGGGGCCGCAACAGCGGGAAGAGGATCACGTCGCGGATGCTCGGCGAATCGGTGAGCAGCATCGCCAGGCGGTCGATGCCAATGCCCTCCCCGGCGGCCGGCGGCATGCCGAGCTCGAGCGCGCGGATGTAGTCCTGATCGTAGTCCATGGTCTCTTCGTCACCCTGCCGCCGCTTCTCCACCTGCGCCTGGAAGCGCTGTGCCTGATCGATCGGGTCGTTCAGCTCGCTGAAGGCGTTGGCGATCTCGCGCCCTCCGACGTACAGCTCGAACCGGTCGGTGAAGCGTGGGTCGCGGTCGTTCTTGCGCGCGAGCGGCGAGATGGCGGTGGGGAACTGGGTCACGAAGGTCGGCTGGATCAGCGTGGGCTCCACGTGCTCTTCGAACAGCTGGGCCAGGGCCTCTCCCTCCAGCGTCGCGACGTCGGTGCCCGGGACGGCTTCGCGCACGGCGTCGGCCATGGGCAGCCGGCGAAAGGGCTTGCCGAAGTCGAGGGCGACCCCCTGGCAGGTGACCGTGGGGCTCCCCGTGACCTCGGTGGCCACCGCGCGGAAGAGCTCCTCGGTGAGGGCCATGAGATCTTCGTACGTCGCGTACGCCCAGTAGAACTCGAGCATGGTGAACTCGGGGTTGTGCTGGGTGCTGATGCCCTCGTTGCGGAAGTTCCGGTTGATCTCGTAGACCCGCTCGAAGCCGCCCACCACGCAACGTTTCAGATACAGCTCGGGCGCGATGCGGAGGTTCAGGTCGAGGTCGAGGGTGTTGTGATGGGTCCGGAAGGGCCGCGCCGCCGCGCCGGTGACCAGCGGCTGCAACATCGGCGTCTCGACCTCGAGGAAGCCCCGCGCGTCGAGGAAGGCCCGGATGGCCCGCACGAGCTTGCTGCGCTTCACGAACGTGTCCCGCACCGCGGCGTTCGCCACGAGGTCCAGGTAGCGCTGCCGGTAGCGGATCTCGACGTCCGAAAGGCCGTGCCACTTCTCGGGCAGCGGCCGGAGCGACTTCGCGAGGAAGGTGAAGCGCTCGGCCTGCACGGAGAGCTCGCCGGTCTTGGTGCGGAAGACCGGCCCCTCGACCGCCACGAAGTCGCCCACGTCGCAGAGCTGGTAGACCTCGAAGGCGTCGCCGAGGACGTCCTTCTTCACGTACGCCTGGATCTCCCCGGTGCGGTCGCACAGGCGCAGGAAGGCCGCCTTCCCGAAGGAGCGCTCCGCGACGATGCGGCCAGCGACGGAGGCGCGCGGCTTCTCGGCCTCCAGCTCGGCGGTGCTCTTCGCCTGGTGCGCAGCGACCACCGGCCCGATGTCGGAGCCCGGCCGGTAGCCGTTGCCCCACGGGTTGATGCCGCGCGCACGCAAGGCGTCGGCCTTGCGCAGCCTCGCCTCGTAAATCTCCTGCTCGCTGCGGGCC
>DATJNL010000364.1:0-9863 GCA_035508175.1 Myxococcales bacterium | reverse complement strand
CGAGCGGCGACCAGGTCGTCCCAGCGAAGCGAGTAGCGGTGGACACGATCCTTCCCCCTCCGCAGGAGCACGATGCCATTTTCGTCGGCGAATTCCCCCAGCCCGCCCGCCTGGGCGAGCGCCTGCAGGACCGTCACGCGGCCCCGCAACGGAAAGACGCCGGGATGCGCCACCTGCCCTACGACGAAGAATCGCTGCGAATTGATCTCACGGACGATGACGGCCACGGCAGGCTTGTCCACGAATGGGGCGAGACGGGCGGCGACCTCCTTCTCGAGGTCGGTGGTCGTGAGGCCGGCGGCCTGCACGTCTCCCAGAAGCGGCAGGGAGATCCGGCCGTCCGGCCGGACCGGGAGCGTGCGACTGAGATCGTGATCGCGAAACACCGCGACCTCGACGACGTCGTCGACCCCGATGCGATACTCGCCCTGCTCGGGCTCGGCAGGAACGTTCGTCGAGGCGCCTGCACACCCGCCCACGAGTCCGACCAGCGCCGCCATCGCGGCTGCCCAAGTACCTCGTCGTCCCATCGATGCCTTCACGGCGTCCCCCCGCGCGAACTCGGCCTCCGGAAGAAGCAGTGTGCGTGCCAAGGGCCTTTGCCCGGCGCGCCGGCCACTTCTAGGCAACTGGCACCTCCGCAGTGGGAAGCCCGGCGCCCAGACACACGCCTCCGCTTCACACACGCGGGGCCGCGCGCCAGGAGCAGCCTCGTGCACAGATTCGTCACGGAACGGGGGAAGCCATGGCAAGGGCAGCAACGATAGCGGCCGCAGTCTTCGGACTGGCGTTGGGTGTCTCGCTGGCCATCGACCGGATCTGGCCGAAGGCGCGCGCAGAGCCCGTCGCACTGGTGGCGGCTGGCGTCGCATTGCTCGCGGCCGGCTCGCCGCCTCGCGAGGAGGGTGCGGCCACCGTGCCGAGATCCCGAGCCATCTCGGCACCACCGCCGCAACGGGCGAGCTGACGGCGGCGCTCAGGCGACGTCGCGGGGATCCGCGATGCCGCATTCCTTGATCTTGTAAAGGAGAGCCTTGTAGCTGATCCGCAGCCTGAGCGCCGCCTTCCGCTTGTTCCAGCCGGTGCGCTTGAGCGCGCTGAGGATGCACTCCCGCTCGGCCAGCATGGCGGCGCGACGCGCCACTTCCTTGAGGGAGGGCTCCCGCTCGATCGGGGGCGCTCCCGGCAGCGCGGGGCCGCGTGCCGCGAGCTCCGACAGGACCGTTTGCTCGTCTCCGAGGACCACCAGCCGCCGGACCACGTTCTCGAGCTCCCGGACGTTGCCCGGCCAGGCGTGCTCGAGGAAGCGCGTCAGCAGCGCGGGGCTGATCAGGGTCGCCGACTCTGCCCTCGGTCCATACTTGGCGGCGAAGTGCTCGACGAGAGGTCGGATGTCTTCGCGACGCTCTCGCAGCGGAGCGACCCGCACCGCCACGACGTTGAGCCTGTAGTACAGATCCTCGCGGAAGATCCCCTGGCGGATCGCTTCTTCGAGATCGCGGTTCGTGGCCACCACCACGCGGACGTCGACCTTGAGGCTGCGCTTGCCGCCGACGCGAAAGAACTCCTGATCCTGCAGCACGGCCAGGAGCTTGGCCTGCAACCGCACGTCCATCTCGCCGATCTCGTCGAGGAACAGCGTGCCCCTGTCCGCCAGCTCGAACTTTCCGGGCTTCTCGGCGGTGGCTCCGGTGAAGGCGCCGCGCTCGTGGCCGAACAGCTCGGATTCCAGGAGCTCCGCCGGCAGGGCCGCGCAGTTGATCTTGACGAAGGGCCGATCCCGGCGCTCGGACCGTCGGTGGAGCTCCCGGGCCACCACCTCCTTGCCGACCCCACTCTCGCCCCGCACCAGGACCGGCACGTCCGCGTTGGCGACGCGCTCGACGATCTCCCAGGTTCTTCGCATCTGCGGGCTCTCGCCAATCCACAGAGGTTCTGCAGTGGCGCCGCCGTCGGCCGTCCCGCCGCCCGTGTCGGAGGGGCTCCTGTCCCGCAGCGCCCTCTCCATCGCCGACAAGAGGTCCTCCAGCACGAGCGGCTTCGTCAGGTAGTCCGTCGCTCCGGCCTTCATCGCCTTCACGACCAGATCGGCCTCGGCTGCGCCCGAGAGCATGATGATGGGCAAACCGCCCCCGGAGTCGCGGTAGCGCCGCAGCACGGTGAGGCCGTCCACGTCCGGCATCCGGAGGTCCAGGACGGCTCCGCCGAGCGAGTGGTCGGTCTGGAGCAGCGCCAGGGCCTGGGCGCCCGTGCTGGCGATGCGCACGGGGCGTCCGCGGGCTTCGAGCAGCTCCTTCAACAGATTCAGGGCGCTTTCCTCGTCGTCCGCCAGGAGCAACGGCGCGGACGGCGCCGAAGGCCTCCGCGCGATGGGTTGTGCAATCTCCACGCTGTCTTGACTCTCCCGCCTCGCGGCTTGGCGCAGGCAAACTGTGCCTGCCCCTGCCCCACGTCAACCCGCGCCGGCCCACCCGTCACGGCTGGGTGCGGTGGCACGTCCGCGACCCCGTCGGAGGCCGGCTTCCTTCGTCGCTCCAGGAGGGGTCGTTGACCCTACCCTTCGAACCGCGTAAATCGCCCTGGTGCGTCTGCCGAAACCGTGGCGGGCCCCCGCGGCCGCGCCCGCCGCGCCCCCTGGCGACGGGCCGCTTCCCCGCAGGCTCTCCGACGACACGGATGACGATGCGCTCACCGATCCTCGGTTCTTTCTGGTCCGGCGCTTCGCACCGGGCCTCCTGGCCCTCCCGCCGATCTGGCGCAGACGGATCCGCGCCGCCTTCATCGCGGTGGCGACCTTCCTCGGCCTGCTCGTCGCCCTCCGGCTGGTTCTCTCGCTCCCGCCCATCTCTCGCTGGCTCTCCGCCGAGGCCCACCACGCGGTCTCCGAGCGCCTCAGCGGCGCCGAGATCCGCGGCGGCGTCCACGTGGGCTGGTTCGGCTCGGTGCGCCTCGACGATCTGCGGGTTCCGGGGCCGACTCCCGGGGCTCCCCCGACTCTCTCCGCCGAGCAGGTCATCGTCCGGCCGGCGATCGGCCAGCTGCTCTTCGGCCACCTGCGGGTCGCCGACATCGAGCTGCGCTGGGTTCGCCTGCACCCGGGAGCTCGAGGCGAAGCGCTGAAGCCCTTGCTGGCCCGACCCGCCGCCGGGCCCACCGCACCCGTGCGCAGGCGCCGGGATCCTCCTCCCACGGTATCGGTCGAGGACCTCTACGTGGACCTGCCGCTGCAGAACGCCGCCGACACCGCCACGCTGGGTCCGATCTCCTTCCGCGCGCGCTGGACGCACGACTCGGGCGCGCTGAAATGGAAGGTCGAGGGGGGCTTGCTCGACGGCCACGCTGGGCATTTCAGCTTCGAGGGACAGGCGGACTCCGCCAAGGACACCGTCAGCGCCGTCGGGAAGCTCGACCGGATCAAGCTCGTGGAGCTTCCACCCGGGTGGTTCCAGGGCCTCTCGATGCAGCCGCTCGACGGCACGATCTCCGGAGAGCTGTCGGGTGCACGGGAAGCGAGCGGCGCGGTCGCCGGACAGGCGCAGCTCGCCGTCGCGGGGCTCTCTCTCGCGTGGCCACGGCTCGATCCCGATCCGGTCACGCCGCTCGACGTCGGCGCAAGCGGGGCCTGGCGCTGGGACCCGCGGACGAAGACCTTCGCCATCGACGGTGGCAAGCTGGTCGTGAACGGGGGCACGCTCGGCGTCCGCGCGAGTCTCACGCTGGGCGACACCCGAACGGTCGACGTCGATCTCTCGATCGTCCAGCTCGACCTGCAGAAGACCATCGATTCGCTGCCGAAGACCTTGCAACCGCCCCCCGAGGCGCCGCGTGTCGAGGGGGACCTGGGCGCCGAGCTCTCGTTCGGCGGACCGCTGGGCGACCTCGACGACATCGAGATTCGCCGCGCCGACATCGATCTCAAGGGGCTGCGGCAAGCCGCGAAGCACGAGGCCGTCGCGGATTTCCTGAGCCACCCCTTTCGCTACACGCCCCGCGACGACGAAGGTCCCCACAAGAGCTTCGAGGTGGGCCCGGCCAACCCGCGCTACGTTCCGTACTCGGCGCTGCCATCCTACGTCCCGCGGGCCGTCATCGCCTCCGAGGACGCCGGTTTCTTCGGGCACCACGGGTTCGACTTCGACGAGATCAAGGACTCGCTGGCTCGCGACCTCGAGACCGGCGAAGCGGTTCGCGGAGGCAGCACGCTGACGCAGCAGATGGTCAAGAACCTCTTCCTGAGCCGCAGCAAGACCCTCTCGCGCAAGATTCGGGAGGCCCTGATCACGCTGCAGGTGGAAGCCACCTTGCCCAAATGGCGAATTCTGGAGATCTACCTCAACACGATCGAGTGGGGCCCGGACGTCTACGGCATCGGCGATGCATCCTGGCGCTGGTTCGGCGTCCCGGCGACGCGCCTCACGCCGAAAGAGGCGGCCTTCCTCGCGACGGTGATCCCCAACCCCAAGCGCTTCTGGCACCTCTACCTGGAGCGCGGATCGGTCACTCCGCGCTGGGAAGAGCGGGTCGACCGACTCGTCGATCGAATGCACGAGTTCGGCTACCTCGACGATGCCGCCTGGCAAGAGGCGCTCTCCGAACCGATCGTCTTCCACCACGGCGCGGCCCGGGAGCCGGACCACCCTGCCGAAGCCCACGCGCCGTCGCCCCCGACGAGCTCGCTCTGGCAGCGGCTTTTCGGTCGCTAGGGGAATCGGCTAGAGTCTTCGCCCGTGAAGCTCTCCCTCGGGCTGGGACCGTCCCCTGGCCCCGACAGACTCGCCAAGTACAGCGAGCCCCTGCGCGCCTACGTGGAAGCCCGGACCCATCACGATGTGTCGGTCGAGGTGCTGGGCACGTTCGCGGAGGTGGCGGAGGCGCTCGACTCGGGGGGGCTGACCTTCGGCTGGATCCCCGCCGCGACCTTCGCGCGCGCAGGAGGCCAGCACCGCCTCAAGCTTCTCCTCCAATCGATTCGCGGCGACCAGAGCAGCTACTTCAGCGTGCTCTTCGTGCGGGAGCAGTCGCCCCTGCGCGCCCTGGCCGACCTCAAGGGCCGCCGCATCGCGTGGGTGGGCCGCGATTCGTCGGCCGGCTACGTGCTGGCCGCGCACGCGCTGTCGGAGAGTGGCATCCAGCCGGGCTGGGAATCGTTCGAGGGCTCGCATGCGGCCGTCGTCCAGGCCGTGGCCTCCGGTGAAGCCGACGCCGGCGCGACGTTCTGCACCATCGACCCGCAGGTTCTCCCCAACCGGATCCGATCGGCGGGTTGGACGGAGACCGTCGCGGTGCCCGGCGTCCGCTTTCGCCCGATCGCGACCTTCGGCCCGATCCCCGGGGACGTGCTGTGCGCGGGGCAAGCAACCGGCTACGGTGAGCGAGCGCTGTTTGCGAGCGTGGCGGCGCGCATGCACCTCGATCCGGAGGGCGTGGGAATCGTGCGCGGCCTCTTCGGCGCCGACCGCTTCGAGATCGCCCTGCCACGTCATTTCCGCGAGCTCAGGCTCGCGACCGAACGGCTGGAACGGCTGGAGCGCGCCGCGGCGGAGTAGCCGCTCTAACCCGCCGCGGCCTGCCTGGGGGTCCCGGCGTACGCATCCAGCGCGTGGACGACGACGGCCTCCTCGCGGCCCTTGACTCGTTCCTCGGCCATCCGGCCCCCCGAAAAGCCGGGACCGGCGCTCTGCCATGCACTCTGCGAGACCAGGATGTCGACGCCGAGCTGCTTCGTGAGGCTCTCGATGCGCGAGGCCAGATTCACCGAATCCCCGATGACGGTGTATTCGTGCTGGTCGGCGCCTCCGAGCATGCCGGCGGCCACGAGGCCGGTGTGGATGCCGATGCCGATCCGGATCGGCGCCTGCCCCCGTCGTTCGCGGACGCCATTCAGCTCTTCCAGATCCCGGCGCATGTCGAGGGCGGCCCGCAGCGCAGCGCGCGCGTGGTCGGCCTTGGGCGACGGCACGCCCCAGAAGGCCAGCATGCCGTCGCCCAGGAACTTGTTCACGATGCCATCGTGGGCCTTGACGATGTGCGCCATCCGCCCCAGCAGATCGTCGAGGAACTCGAGCACCTCCCGGGGGGCGAGATGCTCGCTCATGCCGGTGAAGTTGCGTACGTCCAGGAAGAGAACCGTGACCTCCCGCTGGACCGGCTGCAGGGCTGCTTCGCCCCCAGCCAGGAGCCTCTCCACGAGCGGCGCCGCCAGGAAGCGAGAAAGGTTGTCGCGGCGGCGCAGCGAGACGAACATCTTGCCGAGAGCCAGATTCGAGCGCCAGAGGAGGACACCCAGCGACAGGAAGGACGCCAGCACGGTCAGCGTGCCGAACGAGGTGGCCGTGCCCCGCAACAACGCGAGCGCCAGGTAGGCAGCGACGGCCAGGGCGGTGGAGTAGACGATCGACCCGGGCGTGCGGAGAAGCGCGAACGTCATGAACAGGGCGCCGAGCGCGGCAGCGTGCTCCGGTACCGCGGTTCCGTTGACCAGCGTGCGCCAGTCCGCGACCGCGAGGAAGGCGAAATCGACGGTGGGCAGGAAGAAATTGAAGAAGAGCGCCCGCCTGAAGTTCGCCTTGGCCGCCAGCGTTCGCCAGAGCGCGACTGCGGTGAAGGTCCCATAGCAGGGCACGGCCACCAGCATCCATGGATCGACGCGGCCTCCCCCGGGGTGCTTCAGTCCTGCGGCCAGCCCCACGAGGCCGAAGACGAGGAGCCGGACGAAGACCACGCGGCGTTCGGCCGACAGGTTCGCCTCGGCGAGGACTTGAAGCTCCTGCTGTCGCGCCAGGACGGCGCGGGCGATCGTGGTCTCCGAGGCCATGCTTTCACCCTAGCATGGTGGCCGCAGAGGCCCGATCAGAGGCCCGCGGCGTCGCGCGTGAAATCGGCCGGCTTCGCGCCGCCCGGCTCGAGATTGTCGAACTCGTACGTCTCGAGGAGGCCCTGTGAATCCCAGTTCGTCATTTCGACGGGCAGCGCCGTCGCCGGATCGATGCAGATGCGCGACCGGAGCGCGTAGAGACCCTTCGCTCCCTTCGGGGCATCGAAACGCAGGCAATGGTGCCCGCGCTGGTTCATGCCTTCGTCGGTCCTGGTGAAGCCGCCGAAGGCCTTGGCCTTCTCGAAGACGTCCCCCTCGAGACGGATGAGCGCGCCGAAGCCCACGTCGGTGACCGGGTGGTTTGTGTCCCGCAGGCACAGCGAGTTGTGGATGCCGATCCAGATGGGACCGGCGATTCCGAGGAAACCGGCTTCCCGAACGCGCAGGTCCCCCGGTCGAACCGCACTGTCGTACAGGCCCTTGCGCCCCTTGGCCGGACCGCCGACATAGAGCAGGCGCACCGCGAGTGGCTCTTCGCGAATCCAGAGCTGGATCTGTTGCGGTTCCAAGAGCTTCCCACGTACGCGCTCCTGCTCGGTCAACAGGACGCGGTAGGGACCCATGGCTCGCAGGCTCTCGCGGGCCTGGGCGAGCAACGTTTCCGTGGGCGTTTCTTCGATCGGCGGCGAGGCGAATGCCGCCGGCGAGAGCAGGAGCACGGCCAGAACGATGGGTTTCATGGGGCGGGAGGCAGCATAGCAGCCGTTGCGCTGCCGGTGGGAAGGGTCTTGAGCTTCGGGCTCACGGCATTCGTGAACCATCGGCCGAAGCGGGGGAAGATCTGCCCGACCCTGAACGCCCCCGGGTAGACGAGCGTCCGCTGCCGGCGTTCCACCCCACGCCGGATGAGCTGCGCCAACCGCTCGGGGCTGCCGAGGGGCAGCGCAGATACCACGCCATTGGGCTCGTAGGCCGCGTAGCCCGCGTCGGCGAGCGGCGTCGCCACCGGCCCGGGGTAGACACCCAGCAGATGGACGCCCGTGCCTCGCAGCTCCGCGCGCAGGCCTTCGGTGAAGGCCTCGAGACCCGCCTTGGCCGCGGAGTACCAGGTCCCGCCCGGAGGAGCGGCGAACGCCGCCATCGACGACACCTGGACGATCGCACCGCCCCCGCGGGCCAGCATGCCCGGCAGGACCGCGCGTGTGAGATGGAGCGGTGCTCCCAGGCAGACGTCCAGCATCCGCTGCCCGTCCGCGGCCGGCAGCTGCGCCGTCGCGCCGAGCGTCATTACACCCGCGTTGTTCACGAGCACGTCGATGGGACCGTTCGCTTGCTCGGCCGCTTCCAGCCAATCGGCGGCGTGCGACAGATCGCTGAGATCGCACGGCGCGACGAAGCAGTCCGTGCCCAGCTCACGCGCCAAGGCCTCGAGCTTGTCGCGGCGACGCGCGACCAGCGTCAGCTTCGCTCCCGCGCGGCCATACTCGAGGGCGATGGCCCGCCCGATTCCCGACGACGCTCCCGTGACGACGACGTGCATGGCTGACTCCTCCTGTGGTTGAACGGCTGCACCTAATGACTGAACTGTTTTTATGGTCACTCGAGGGCAAGACGCGACTGAGTGAGATGAGCACACGAGCGGTCTCTCAGGGATGAGCGGGTGAGGCTGCGATCTCTCGGGCGACCGCCTGGGCAAGCCCGGGCTCGGACCGCAGGCCGCGAAAGACGAGGTCGAAGCCGGCTCGGGCGAGACCGGCCAGGCGCTGCTCGCGATCCGGGCCGCCGCGGCTTCGATACACGAGGGTGACGATCTGCATCTCGAGGAGCAGTTCCGCGGTGGCCGCGACCTCGAGGTCGCGGCGAAAGATCCCCTGCTTGATGCCGAGCTCGAGCACCTCGACGACGTTGCGCGTGCAGAGGGTGCGTAGCTCGTCGAGGCGGCCTTCCCAGCGGGGCAGCAGGCGCTCGTCCTCGCCCGAGAGCAACGCCCAGACGAGCGGCTTCCGCTCCACCTGTGAGAGAGTCGCCCATGCCAGATCCCGGAGGACTTCGTCGGCGGGCCTGCGCGGGTCGATCAGCTTGGAGTTCTCCCCTACCCATTCGCGCACCTCGCGGTGCAGCGCCTGGAAGAAGAGATCCTCTTTGCTGTCGGCCGCGAGGTAGACCGTTCCCTTGGCCACCCCGGCCTCCCGCGCGATCTCGTCCACGGAAGCCTTCTTGAAGCCGAATCGCGTGAAGGCACGAATCGCCGCCGTGAGGATGCACTCCTTCTTGCCCTGATCCATGATTGACCAAAAATACAAACTGGTCATCTGGTTTGTCAAGGGGCGAGAGCCGCTGCTCCACCGGGCACGTTGGGAAGCAGCTCGGAGAATTCGTACGTCTCGAGCAACCCATCCTCGTCCCAGACCGTCATTTCGAGGGGCAGCCAACTCGCCGCATCGAGACAGACGCGGCACCGCGACGCGTACACCCTCCCCGCGCCCGGCGGAGCGTCGAAGCGGATGCAGTACCGCCCACGCTCGTTCCATCCCTCGTCCGTGCGAAGGTAGCCGCCGAAGGGCTTGCCCTGTTCCAGATCCTGCGCTTCCTGGCGCAGCATCGCGCCGAACCCCACGTCGGTCACGGGGTGGTTCGTGCTCTTGAAGATGCGCGGATCGTTGGCCGGGATCTGGATCCATCCCAGCCAGCCCAGCACGCCGGGTTCGCGCACGAGCAGGTGCGTCGGGTCCCGCTCCTGATCGAACAGGATCTTTCGGCCCACCGTACCACCCGCTTCCGCGACGACGCGCACCGCGAAGGGATGCTCTCGTACCGTGAGCCGGCGGAGCTGCAGCTCCTGCAGCTTGCCGGCGATCCGCTCGCGCTTCGCGAGGAGCACCTGGTACGTGCCCAGAGCGGCCACCGACGCCCTGCCGCCGCTCAGCAGCTCCTCGTTCGAGGCGCGCCGCAGCAGCTTCTCCTGCTCCTCTCGCGGAAGGTGCGCGCGATCGGCAGCGCTGGCCGAAGTGAAGCCGACCGCGAGAATGAGACACCCAGCCGTCAGCAT
>DATJNL010000363.1:0-3431 GCA_035508175.1 Myxococcales bacterium | reverse complement strand
GCACCTTCGTCTCGGGCAGCAGCACGGGTCCCGCCTTCGGCGAGGTCACGGGCCCCGCGTCGAGCTTCGTCTACTACCCGAACTGTCAGCGGTCGCGTGAGAACGTAGAAATCTGAGCATCACGCCGACGGATGCGTCGGGCGCAGCGATCGGGTAGGTAGCAGGTCGGATGTCGAAGGTCGGACGCAACGACGCCTGTCCGTGCGGGAGCGGCAAGAAGTACAAGCGGTGCTGCCTAGAGCGTATCGAGGCGGAAGAGCGCTTGTCACGAGAGCAGGCGGAGGCCGAGCGCCTGCGAGAGGAGCGCGAGTTTCTGGACGAGGAGGAGGAGGTCCACGAGGAGATCCTGCGTGAGTCGGAGATCTTCACGCGAGTCGACCACCTGTCCGAGGGCGTTCTGGCGCTGATCGAGAGCGGGCAGTTCGACGAGGCGGAGGCGACAGCGCGGCAACTGCTGGAGGAGTTCCCCGACGAGCCGCTGGGGATCGAACGGCTGGGAGACGTCTACGAGGCCCGCGGAAAGCGGCATGAGGCGTCGGAGCAGTACCGGCGAGGGGTGGCGATGATGGATGCGCTGGGGGAGGGTCATTACTGCGACTGCTGCCGGGCGCGGTTGGTAAAGGCCGTACGGCGGCTGGATCCCCACGGGCCGGCGTTGGTGCTCGGCCGCGACCCGCAATAGCGCCGTCGAGTCGTGTTGCTCCTCTGGTCACGCGGACACCGACGAGGTGTTGCGGCAGCGTTCCTGTCATTGGTGCTGCGGGATCTTCTTCATCTGCCGCCGATGCGACCGAGGGCACGCGTACTGCGGTGAGCCGTGCAGGCAGCGGGGCTACGCCCGGAGCCGCCGACGTGCACGTCAGCGCCACCAGAGCAGCCCCGAGGGGAAGGCCGATCATCGCCAGGCGATGCACGACCTGCGCGCTCGCCAGAGAGCGGCCGTGACGGATCAAACTTCCGAGAGGCAGGCCCTCGAGCGCAACGTCGCGGTCCAGGAGGCGACGGATGCGACACCGAAGAACGAAACACTGCACTTGCGCGCAGAGCCGCAGTGCATCGTGTGCGGCGAGACGAGCCGCTTCAGCAAGTGGTACCCGTGCTGGTGGGGTCGGCCCCGGCGATGAGGCTCGCGGGGAGGCGAGGGTGTCGTGATCTCGGCGGAGCTGCGGGCGGAGATTCGCCGACTCTTCTACGCCGAGCACTGGAAGGTTGGCACCATCGTCGCGGCGCTCGGCGTGCATGCCGACACGGTGCACCGAGCGATCGAGAGCGAGCGCTTCCAGAGCGCGGTGGCGAGGCCGAGGTCGACCAAGCTCGACCCGTACCTGCCCTTTGTCCGCGAGACACTCGAACGCTATCCGCGACTGTGCTCCACGCGACTCTTCGAGATGCTCCGGCCACGCGGATACACGGGCTCGCCGGGTCGGCTTCGACTCGCGGTGCGGCAGATGCGCCCCGAGCCTGTCGCGGAGGCGTACCTGCGTCTTCGGGTGATGCCGGGTGAGCAAGGGCAAGCCGACTGGGGCTGCTTCGGATACATCGGTACGGGCCGGACACGCCGGCCGCTGTCGTGCTTCGTGATGGTGCTCTCCTGGTCGAGGGCCATCCACGCGGTCTTCACGCTCGACCAGACGATGGAGAGCTTCGTGCGTGGGCACATCGAAGCTTTCTCCGCCTTCGGGGGCGTTCCGAGGGCGGTCCTCTACGACAACCTGAAGAGCGCCGTCCTGTCTCGCCGAGGCGACGCCGTGCAGTTTCACCCGCGTCTTCTCGAACTCTGTGGTCACTACCACTACGCGCCTCGCCCCTGCACGCCGGGTCGGGGAAACGAGAAGGGGCGAGTCGAGCGGCAGATCCAGTACCTTCGCACGAGCTTCTTCGCGGCGCGGAGCTTCCGCGACGTGGACGATCTGAACGCGCAGTTTCACGCCTGGCGCGAACAAGTCGCCCATGTCCGTCCCTGCCCGGACGACGCCGCCATCACGGTGGGGGAGGCCCTCGTGCGGGAGCGGGAGTATCTCTTGCCGCTGCCCAAGCACGCCTTCGCGAGCGAGCTGGTGCGCGTCGTCCGATCGGGCAAGACGCCCTACGTCCGCTTTGACCGGAACCTCTACTCGATTCCGTATGGGCTCCGGCGCCAGCCGCTGACGCTGGTGGCGGGACCGACCACGGTGCGTCTGCTCGACCGGCCCGATCACGAGGTGGCTTGTCATGCACGAAGTTGGGGAACGGGCGAGGTCATCGAGGAGCCGAGACACATCGAGGCTCTGGTGAAATACAAGCATGCGGCGCGTGAGCTGAAAGGCCGCGACCGTTTGCGCATCGCAGTCCCGGATACCGACACGCTCTTCGACGTGCTGGCCCGCAGGGGGGAGAACCTGGGAGCGCAGACCTCGCGCTTGCTCTCGCTGCTCGACGACTACGGGGTCGAGGAGCTGCGTGCGGCGGTAGCGGAGGCCATGGCTCGGCAGGCCTTCGGCGCGGGGTCGGTCGCTCACATCCTGGAGCAGCGACGCCGCACCCGAGGGCTTGTGCCGCCGATGCGCATGCAGCTTCCCGACGACCCGCGTGTACGCGAGCTGCGCGTACGTCCTCACCGACTGGAGACCTACGATGACCTCGGACACGACGAATCCGACGAAGAAGCCGGCTGACCTCGCGGCGTCCCTCAAGTCTCTGGGCTTGTGGCGTATCGCCGAGGAACTGGATGACTTCGTGGCGCGTGCCACGAAGGCTCGCTGGTCGGTCGTGCAGATCCTCGGCGAGCTGGCACGGCTGGAAGTGCAGGAGCGGGCTCGGCGCAGCTGCGAGCGGCGCCTGTCGCAGTCGAAGGTCGGCACCTTCAAGCCGATGGCCAACTTCGACTGGAACTGGCCGACCAAGATCGACCGCACGGCGGTGGAGCGGGTGCTGTCACTCGGCTTCGTCGAGCGAGCCGAGAACGTCGTCTTGGTGTCGGCGCAGGGGCTGGGCAAGACGATGATCGCCCAGAACCTCGCCCATGGGGCGGTGCTGGCCGGACATAGCGCGCTCTTCGTGACTGCGGCCGACTTGCTGCTCGACCTGAACAAGCAGGACTCTCCGCGTGCGCTGGAGCGGCGGCTCCAGCACTACGCCCGCCCCCACGTGCTTTGCATCGACGAGGTGGGCTACCTCTCGTACGACAATCACGCTGCCGACCTGCTCTTTCAGATCGTCAATCGCCGGTACGAGAAGCGGCCCATCGTACTCACCACGAACCTGGCGTTTGCCCAGTGGAACACGGTCTTCCCGAACGCTACGTGCGCCACGGCGCTCATCGACCGGCTCACCCACCACGCCGAGATCCTCCCCATCGAGGGCGAGAGCTACCGAAAGCGCGAGGCGGAGCAGGCGCAGAAGGCTCGGAGGCGCGGCAAGAATGGACAGAGTTGAGCCGCTGCCCGTCGTCT
>DATJNL010000362.1:0-8457 GCA_035508175.1 Myxococcales bacterium | reverse complement strand
CGATCTCGATGGCCAGCTCCGGCTCGTGCAGCTCGTCGTCGATCCACGCCGAGAAGTCGTTGTCGCGCCGGCCGAGGCGCAAGGGCGCGGTCACGAAATGGTGGAAGATCACGTCGACGCCGGAGCGACGGACGTTCTCCGACAGCTCACGGAGGGTCGAGGCGGAACGACCGGTGGCGAAGATGAAGGTCCGCGCCGCCGAGAAGAAGAAGCGCTTGCCCGCCGGAACGCGGATCCCGTACTCGGAGGCGCCGAGATACTCCGCGAGGATCGCCGCGATGGCCTCCCGCGCCGCGCGCACCGAGAAGCACTGCAAGGGGTCGACCGCGCTGAGCCGCTCGGCGAGCGCCTCCTCGCCCAGCCCGACCAGGGCCCAGCGCGCGAAGTCGTTCATGAACTCCCCGCCGGTGAAGTGGCGCCGGAAGAGGGAGTGGTGCACGTGGTAGAAGATCGCGCTCCCGGGCGCGCGCTGGAGGCCGCGCAGGAGGCTGCGGAGATCGTCGGCCTGGTAACCGGTATGGGTCACCAGGCTGAGCGCGCTCTGGAAGACGAACGGGCGCGGCATTTGCCGAGAAGCTAGGCACGCGAGCGACGCGCCGCGGCCCGCCGCGAGGGCCAGCCCTGGGCCTAGGCCCGGATCGGGAAGGGGTACCCCTCGGCGGCGGCGATGCCGCCCATGATCGTCTCGCGCTCCGCGACCGGATCGATGGGCGAGCTCCCGCGCGTGCGCTCCAGCGCGGCGAGCGCCTTCTCCAGATCTGCGCCCTTGAGCGTGCAGCAGAGCGCGTACCGGGCGCGGTCGTGCGCGCGCTCGCGGGCCTCGAACGTGAAGAGGCGACAGAGCGACTGGCGCACCGCGCTCCCGGCGTCGAACTCCAGCGTGCGGGCGGCCGCCGACTCGATCGCGAAGGCCTCGATGACCACGTCGGCCAGCGCGGCGAGGATCTCCTGCCGCTCCTCGAGGCCCGGGCCGAAGGTCTCGACGGCGGGCTTGAGCGCGAGCAGGGCCATGCGCTTGACCCGCTCGGCGGCCTCTCGTTCGGCGCCGAGCGGCCCGGCCGGGACGGCCGGCAGCGGCGCGTCGAGCCCCTGCACCGCTTCCATCAAGGGCAATTGCCCCTTGACCGCCTTCTTGAGGAGCATGCCCGTGATGAGCATGCGGTTGATCTCGTTCGTGCCCTCGAAGATGCGGTTGATGCGCTGGTCGCGGTACGCGCGCTCGACGCTGTACTCCTCGATGTAGCCGTAGCCGCCGTGGATCTGCACGGCCTCGTCGATGGTGGCGCCGAGCGTCTCCGACCCGAAGACCTTCAGGATCGAGGACTCGATCGAGTACTCCTCGAGCGTCTGGATCACCAGCTCGTGGTTCGCCTTCTCGCCGCCGATGGCGCGCAGCTTGTCGTCGATGAGACCGCAGGTCCGGTACGCCATCGACTCGAGCGCGTAGGTCCTGGCCGCCATGCGCGCGAGCTTCTCGCGGATGAGCGCGAACTCGAGCAGCGACTTGCCGAACTGCTTGCGGTCCTTCGCGTAGGCGTACGCCAGGTTGATGGCGTTCTTCGAGCCGCCGGTGGAGCCCACGCCCAGCTTGAGGCGCCCCATGTTGAGGATGCCGAAGGCGATGCGGTGGCCCTTGCCGATCTGGCCGAGCACGTTCTCGACCGGCACCTGGCAGTCCTCGAACGCCAGCTGACAGGTCGACGAGCCGCGCAGCCCCATCTTGTGCTCTTCCTTGCCCACGACCAGCCCGGGCATCTTCCGCTCGACGATGAAGCCGGTGAACTTGTCGCCGTCGATCTTGGCGAACACGATGAAGACGTCGGCGAAGCCCGCGTTGGTGATGAACTGCTTGTTACCGTTCAGGACGTAGTGCTTGCCGTCCGCGGAGAGCACCGCCTTGGTCTTGGCGCCGAGCGCGTCCGAGCCGGAGCCGGATTCGGTGAGCGCGTAACAGGCGAGCCACTCGGCGGTCGCGAGCTTCGGCAGGTACTTCTTCTTCTGCTCGTCGTTGCCGAAGAACACGATCGGCAGCGAGCCGATGCCGGTGTGGGCCCCGATCGAGACCGACCAGGTCCCGAAGGTGGTCATGGCCTCGGCGACCAGCATCGAGGTCGTGCGATCGAGGTCGAGGCCGCCGTAGGCCTCGGGGATCTCGATGCTGAGCAGGCCCGCTTCGCCGGCCTTGCGCAGGAGCGAGACGAGCAGCGGGTAGTCCTTCTTCTCGAGCCGCTCGACGTGCGGCATCACCTCGCGCGCCATGAACTGCGCCGCGGTCTGGTAGTACAGGCGCTGGTCCTCGGTGAACCCTTCCGGCGCGTGGACGCGGGCGCCTGCGAGGGGCCCGAGGAGGAACGCGCCTCCGGCGGGAACGACGGGCGAAGGGGAAGCTTCGAGCGTGGCGGCGGCCATGGGCGACTCCTTGTCCAATCCCCCGATGTCGGGCAGCAATCTATGACGTGACGCGTCAAGGGTCAACCGGCTCCTGGGGGCGCTCCCGCGAGCCGTCGGGAAAATTGACGGAAGGCAGACTCGTGCGACCTTCGTAGCCTCACTGCGCCGGCCAACGCGCCGCCGCACCGGAGGTTCGCACATGATCCGCTCGTTCGCTCTCGCCGCCGCCCTCGCCGTCTCCACCTGCGCAGTCGCCGCCGAGACGCCGCTCGAAGCACAGGTGAATGCGCGTCTCGACGCCCAGCTCCGCCGCACGCTGCGCAGGCTCGCCGGCCAGGCGAAGAGCTCCGAGCTCGCCAGCGCCGCGGGCGAGGCGCGCAGCCACGCCCGCTCGCGCAGCCGCTAGTCCGGCGCGGTGGGCGTGCCGTCGGGCTCCACGGCCACCGCCGCATCAGCGACGCTCGATTCGGCGTTCGAATCGTAGTCGTAGAGCGTGCACTGGATGGCCATGTCCGCGCGCTGCCGGCAGATCACGTAGCCCCAGGTGCCGGTGTAGCCACAGCCGCAGTCCAGCGGGGCCCCGGCGACCCCGTTGATGATCTCCCGGTTCGTCTGATCGTAGGCGTACTCGTGCGAGTGGCCGGTTAGCTTCAAGGTGTAGGCGGCCGTCGCCAGCACCTGCTCGGTGGGCGCGACGCCGGGCGCGCTGCCGTCGTTGCTCGTGGGCTCGTGCCGGATCACGAAGGTATAGGTGGTGGGCTGCGCCATGACCTGCGCAAACCAGCTATCCTGCCCGCTGTCCCACGCGTTCGGCGCGGTGTAGACGAACTTGGCCGTCCAGGGGCGCGTCGGATCGGCCGAGGCATAGGTCGCCACGAAGTATGGGGTCGCGTTGGGCAGCCCGACACCGGCGAGAATGTCGTCGAGGTAGGCCTCGTAGTTCTGATCCGTGGTGCCGAAGCAATTGCCCGACGAGATCGCCAGCATGCACTCGTGGTTCCCCATCGCCGGGAACAGCTGGCGCGGGAAGCTCTGCGAGGCCGTCACGTAGAGCTGGGCCTGCGTCGCGGAATCGTTGAAGACGGGATCGGCAAACATGTAGTCGCCGGTCGAGACCACGAAGGCGATGGGAGGCGAGAGGCCAGCCATGTCCTGGAAGATGGTCGTGATCGTCTGGGTCGGATAGGGCAAGTCATAGAACGACGGCCGCGTGTCGCCGACGTCCCCGAAATCGAGCGAGGCCAGCTGGCCACCGTCGACCACGCTGCCGATGCCGGTCCAGTCCGCGGCGCCCGCGTCGAGGCCTCCATCCTCGCGGAGACCCGCGTCGAAACCGGCATCGCCGT
This sequence comes from Myxococcales bacterium, assembly GCA_035508175.1. Taxonomy (GTDB): domain Bacteria; phylum Myxococcota; class Myxococcia; order Myxococcales; family JAKAPL01; genus DATJNL01. The sequence continues at coordinate 4,720 of DATJNL010000362.1, read as the reverse complement.
GGGTTCCCGCATCCCCTCGCTGGCCGGCGTCCGCGATCGGCCCCGCGTCACGACCGGGCGTGCCCGCGTCCCACCCCGCGTCATCCTCCGGGGGCGAGCCGTCGGGCTCCCCGGTCGACACCACCGTGCCGCCGCAGGCGCCGAGCAGCCACACCGCTACGAGAGCGCATGTCGAGCGAGCGGCCACGCCATCTTCTACGCCCCGATGCCTTTGACACGCAACTGTCACACATCTGTCTCTGACGACGCCCGGTGTGAAGATCTCGGGGCGAGTCGAACCCCTGCCGGCGCAGGCGCTTAACTGATTGACGGCCGGCCGGCGCGCCGCTAGGTTCGCCGCGCCTTGTCCCCCCCGAGCCAGTCCGCGGGCTTCCTCGCCTCCGTCGAGAAGCGCCTCACGAGCGTCCTCTCGGCGCAACCCGAGGACGACATTCCGCTGTTGCAGGCGGCGCGCCGGCTGACCCTGGCGCCCGGTGCGAAGCGGCTGCGCCCGCGCATGGTCTGGGCGTCGGCCGAGCAGCTCGGCGTCGGCAACGACGGTCTCATCGACGCGGCGGTGGCCGGCGAGCTCACGCACAGCGCCAGCCTGCTGCACGACGACGTGGTGGACGAGGGCACGATCCGCCGGGGCCAGCCCACCGCCAACGTGACCTTCGGCAACGCCGTGGCCGTGCTGGCTGGCGACCTGTTGCTCTCCGTGGCGCTCGAACAGATCGGCGCCCATCCGGCCGAGCTGGTCCGAACCGCCATCGAGGTCGTTCGGAGGATGTCGCAGGCCAGCATGCTGGAGATCGCGAGCCGGGGCCGGCTCGACCTCGATCTCGCGGGCTGGCGCGAGGTGGCCGCCGGCAAGACCGGCGAGCTCTTCGGCTGGTGTTGCGCCGCGCCGGCGAGGTTCGCGGGCGCCCTCGTCGAGGCGGAACAGCTGCGCCGGTGCGGACGCCACCTGGGCATCGCCTTCCAGATGGCCGACGATCTCCTCGACCTTCTGCCCGGTCCCGCCGGGAAGGATCGGTTCTCCGACCTCCGCGAACGGACTCCCTCGTTCCCCCTCCTGCTCGGCATCGCGGCCTCGCCCGCTCTGCGCGACCGCATCGCCGCTTTCTGGTCTGGGGCGCACAAGGATCGCGACGCCGGCGTGCTGGGCGCGGCCCTGCTCGACCTCGGCGTCGCGGGCGAGACGGAACGAGCCATCGACGACGAGCTCGATCGCGCGCGCGCAGAGCTGCACGGCGACCTGGCGGGCCTGGTCGACCGCATCACCGGCCTGTGGGGCACCCCCGAGCGGGCCCGGGAGATCGCCCGCAGCAGCGCCTGAGCTCTCGGGAGTCTTCATGTCGCCAGCGTCCCTCGCAGACCGCTTCGTCCAGCTCCTCGGCCTGACCACCCGACCGATCGCCCTCGCGTTCACCGATGTGCCGCCGGCCGGCCTGGCACGCGTCGCTTCCCCCGCGCCGGCAGGCTGCGGGTACTGGAAGCGCGCCGCTGCCGGGGAGTGCTTCTACACGGTGCCCGAGGACCACCTGGGCTGCGCCGTCGGCGCACACACGCACGGCGTACCCCTCGGACCCGAAGGGCAGAAGGAGCTCGCGGGGCTTGTGGAGACGATGGTCGGGCTCGCGTACCTCACGCTGGACGACGTCGCGAAGATCCCGGTCCGGCGAGAGGGCTTCGGCGCCCTCAGCTACGGCCCGCTCGGTGAGCTGGATCTCGCGCCCGACGTGGTGCTCGTCCGCGGCTCACCTCGCGCGGGAATGCTGCTCGCGGAAGCCTGCCACGCCGCCGGCGTCCGGGGCGATCACGCCCCCGTGCTGCGCCCCGCCTGCGGGATGGTACCGGAAGTGCTGTCGAGTCGGCGCGCCGCCGACAGCTTCGGCTGCATCGGCAACCGCGTCTACACCGACCTGCCGGACGGCGAGGCCTGGTTCGCCCTTCCAGGTTCGGCCGTGGAGGCCGTGGCCGAGCGGCTCGAGGTCTTGGTGACTGCCAACCGCGAGCTGGAGCGTTTCCACCGCGACCGCGCTCGCGCGGCCGTCTGATCGGGCGCTCCGAACGCCGACAGCACGCCGAACGCGGCCTCCAGCGCGGCGGCCTCGGCCGTGGACAGCGAATCGCCCCCTCTCATCGCGCCACGGCGCAAGGACTACCTTCCCTCCATCGCACGGATGAGCCGGTCGGCCTGCTCCGCGTTGATCTTGCCCTGTTCCACGAGCTGCAGGACACGCTTGAGCTCGTCGTCGCTCACCGCGATCGACGGGCGAGGCGGGCCGGGCGAAGCGGCCGGCGGGGCCGGACGCACCGGCCAGCGCCCGGCGGACTTGCCCGACCAGCGCGATCGCCAATCGTCCACCCCGGCGGGCGCGGGCGGTCCGCCCGGATCGATGCGCACCGAGCCGAGATCGGTCTCGAGGGACAGGATGGCCTCGGCGTCCGGGGTCGTCGGATAGCGATTGCGCGTCGACCCCATCGAGGTGCGGGCCTCGATGCGAACGCGAAGTCCCGGGGCGAGCTCGAGCCGGACCGCCCCCATGCTCGTATGGATCCGATGGGTCCCGGGGTCGAGCGAGTCGACGCCCAGCCGGACCTCCCCCGCGCTGGACTCGACCTCGAGGCTCCCGCCCAGCCGCTCCCCGCGGATCTGCCCCGCGTCCGCGCGCAAGGCCAGCCGGCCGTGGACGTCGTCGAGGCGCAGGTGGCCTGCTCCCGCGGACATCTCGAGGTCGCAGCCCGCGAGGCGCTCGACGACGATCAGGCCCGCATCGCAGTGCAGCCTCGCGCGCAGCGCCCGGGGCACGCGCAGCCGGAAGACGGCCTTCCTGCCCCAGGGTGGCCAGCCGAGCCGCCCGCCGATACGGACCCGAACGACGCCGCCGGCCTCTTCCACCGTGACCGGCGCGTCGGGGTCGTCGCGGAAGGGTCCACGCCCTGACGCGACCGCAAGCGACGGGACCTCACCGGCGTCGACGGGCTCGACGGTGAGCGAACAGAACGACGCCTCGAGATCGAGGATCGGCGGATCCTCGAAAGGCAGTGGCCAGCTCTTCGGCGATCGATCGTCCATGGCGTCACACCTCGCGCAGGAGCCGCGCCGCCTCGTCGGCATCGATGGCGCCCGCCTGCAAGTCGTCCAGAATCTTCTCCCGCTGCGCCGCGCGAGCCCCGCCCGGGGGCGGCGGCGTCCCGCCAATCGCGGCAACCAAGTCATCGAGGCGCGAGACGACCGTGGGGTACGAGATGCCGAGCGCCTGCTCGACGTCCTTGATCTTGCCGCGGCAGGTCAGGAAGACCTTGATGAAGGAGAGCTGCTCGCGGCTCACCGCCTCCAGCCAGTCGAGCGAGAACCGCCCTTCGACGGCGGTCCCGCAGCTCCGACAGCGAACCTTCTCGACGAGCGTCGGGCCGGAGCAGAAAGGGCAGCGACCCGGAAGGGCCTGGGCGGGCAAGTCCATCTCGCTCACATTGATAAACAGACTTCTAAATTTTGTCAAATATGATCTTGATTAAATCAATCTGTATCTAAAAAGAACTAATGGATCAAGGCGCTGCACCGTCGCCGAAAGAAACCCGATCCGAACCGGGCGTCGTGCTCCTGCCTTTGGGCATTTCATCGCGCACCTGGCGGAGAAGCGAAAGCGATTGGCGGAACGCTGGCCGAAGAACGCGGTAGGAAGCGTTCATGAATCGAAACTCTCCGTTCGTGCGCGCGGTTCGGCGCGTTGACCGCGCCAGAGGCGCCATGCTACGGGCTTCCCGGTACGCTTCTCCCCTCACGGAGGGTCCCATGCGCAACCTCACCGTCCTCGCCCTCGCCGCCCTCGGCACGCTCTCGTGCAGCAACAAGCCGAGCGGCCAGCCCGATTCCGGCCCCGCCGGCCCCTGCGCCGGCATCTCGGGGACCTGCGTCGCCTTCACCGCGGGCACGTCCACCGAGGCCGACATCCAGAGCGCGTTCAACCAGGCCGCTCCCAACACCACGCTCGCCTTCGGCCCCGGCACGTTCTCCTTCCAGAACACGCTCAACCTGGCCAACCAGGCGAACATCACGGTCCTGGGCGCGGGCATCTCCGGCGCCAACGTCACCACGCTCGACTTCAGCGGGCAGAGCGCCGGCGCCGATGGCCTCGACGCCCAGGGCTGCAACGGCCTCATCCTGTTCAATTTCATGGTGCAGAACTCCAAGGGCAACGCCTTCAAGGTGGAGCAGTCGCAGGACGTGATCATGGAGTCGATCTTCGCCAACTGGACCACGGCCGCGCAGACCTCCAACGGGCCCTACGGCATCTACCCGATCGGCGTCACCAACCTGCTCGTCGAGAACTCCAAGTCGAGCGGCGCCTCGGACTCCGGCTTCTACATCGGCCAGTCGACCAACGTGATCGTGCGGAACAACGAGGCCTTCGGCAACGTGGCCGGCATCGAGATCGAGAACACCTACGGCGCCGACGTCTACGACAACAACTCGCACGACAACACCGCCGGCATCCTGGTCTTCGACCTGCCCGACCTGCCGCAGCAGGGCGGCAACCACATCCACGTGCACGACAACCAGATCGCGCACAACAACACGGTGAACTTCGGCGCGAGCGGCGACATCGTGAGCCAGGTGCCGGCCGGCACGGGCTTCTTCGTGATGGCAAACCACGACGTCGAGGTCTTCGGAAACACGATCGAAGGCAACAACACGGCGGGGGCAGGGATCATCAGCTACGCGCTCGCCCAG